>DASRJH010000141.1:0-2323 GCA_035649575.1 Planctomycetota bacterium | reverse complement strand
GCCCAGCTCGACCGCTTCATGTTCATGGTCAAGGTCGACTATCCGTCGGCGAGCGAGGAGCGCGAGATCCTGCGGCGCACGACCGAGGACCGCAGCACCGAGATCAAGCCCGTGCTGGGCGCCAACGACATCTTCGAGCTGCAGAGCATCGTGCGCCGCGTGCCGATCGCGGACGCCGTGCTCGACTACGCGCTGCGCCTGACGCGCCTGACGCGGCTCACGACCGGCGAAGCGCCGGACTGGATCAAGGAGTGGCTGCAGTGGGGTGCCGGACCACGCGCGAGCCAGAACCTCGTGCTCGGCGCCAAGGCCCACGCGCTGTTGCAGGGCCGCTTCTACGTCGCGGCCGAGGACATCCGCACGGTCGCGAAGCCCGTGCTGCGCCACCGCCTGATCACGAGCTTCTCGGCCGAGGCGGACGGCGTCACGACGGACAAGGTCGTCGAACGCCTGCTCGAACAGGTCCAACCCAACGAGACCGGCGTATTGGCCGACGGGAAGTTGCCGCGCGTGATCGCGCAAGGATCGGGATCGACTGCGCAACGATGAGGACCCGGCGGTGTTCTGCGCGGGCGGCGCCAGAGCCAACTGGCGCCAGAACCAACCGCTGTTGCGCCGATGAGTTCTTTCGCAAGCCAGTCCCCCTGCCCCATCCCTCGAACCCTGTACCTCGAACCCTGCACCCTGACCCCTCGAACTGACGGCAACCACGCATGACCGAGATCTCCACCAACTACCTCGACCCGCGCGTGCTGAACCGCGTCGCGAAGCTCGAACTGCGCGCGCGGCTCGTCGTCGAGGGTTTCGTGACGGGCATGCACAAGTCGCCCTACCGCGGCTTCTCGGTCGAGTTCGCGCAGCACCGCGAGTACGTGCCCGGCGACGACCTGCGCCACCTCGACTGGAAGATCTTCGGCAAGGCCGATCGCTTCGTCGTGAAGCAATACGAGGAGGAGACGAACCTGAGGGCGCACCTGTTCCTCGACCAGAGCGAGTCGATGAACTACGCGCACGAGGGCGGTCTCTCGAAGTTCGACTACTCGGCGACGGCCTGCGCGGCGCTGGCCTTCCTGATCCAGCAGCAGGCCGACGCGGTCGGACTCACGCTGTTCGACGAGAAGGTCGCGCGCCAGATCCCACCGTCGAACACGCGCGCGAGCCTCGGCAACGTGTTCGGCGCGCTCGAGCAGGCGAAGACGCGCACGCAGAAGACCAAGATCGGCGGCGTGCTGCACGAGCTCGCGAGCCAGCTGCGGCAGCGCGGCATGGTGCTCATTTTCAGCGACCTGTTCGACCAGCCCGAGGAGGTGCTGAAGGGCCTGCGCGAGATCGCGAGCCGCGGGCACGACATCGTCGTGTTCCACGTGCTCGACCGCGACGAGGTCGAGTTCCCCTTCGAGCGCATGACGCTGTTCCTCGGCCTCGAGCAGATGCCGGAGCTGTTGTGCGATCCGAGGTCGCTGCGCGAGGCCTACCAGAAGGAGATCGAGGGTTTCGCGGACCAGATCCGCAAGGGCTGCCTGGGCCAGCGCATCGACTACGTGCGCGTCGTGAACCACATGCCGCTCGACGTGATCTTGACCACCTACCTGAGCGCCCGAACGGCGCGCAGCAAGCGGCGCAAGTAACGTGCAGTTCCTGAACCCAGCTCTGTTGGCGGGTGCTTTGCTGTTCGCCGTGCCGCTGCTGATCCACCTGCTGAACCGGCAGCGTCACAAGAAGCAGCCTTGGGCCGCGATGGAGTTCCTGCTTCGCGCCTACCAGAAGCAGCGCAACCGGCTGCGCACCGAGAACCTGCTGCTGCTCTTGCTGCGCTGTCTCGTGCCGATCGTGCTGGCACTCGCCATCGCACGTCCGATGCTGCAGCAGGCCGCGGGTCTGCTGACCGGTGCAGGGATCGTGCACCACGTGATCGTGCTCGACGGCAGCTACAGCATGGGTCTGCGCCAGGAGGGCGCGCAGACGCCGTTCGAACGCGCGCGCGCGATGATCGGGCGTCTGATCGAGCGCTTCGAGCAGAACCAGAATCGCAACGACCGGGTCACGTTGGTGCTCGCTGGCGTGCGACCGCGGTTCCTCGTGCGCGGCGATCTCGACCTCACGACGGTGCGCAATCAGTGGCTCGTTGCGCAGAAGCCCGAGGACGCGGCCGGCGACTTGACCGACGCGTTGCAACAGGTGGCCCAGACGATCGAAGAAGGCGCCGACCCCGAAGTGCAGCTCTACGTGTTTTCGGACCTGCAGACGCGGTCGCTCGGCAAGGCCCTCGCCGCGCCGGATCCACGGGCTTCCCAGGAGCAGAAAGCGGCGGCCGAGCTCGTCG
>DASRJH010000140.1:0-3292 GCA_035649575.1 Planctomycetota bacterium | reverse complement strand
CCTACAAGAAGCGCAGCCTGCGCGGCCGCATCGGCGACGGCACCGGGTCGCTGACGATCTCGACCCACAACGGGAACGTGAAGATCCACTGAACCTGCCCGCCTCTGCGAGGGCCCGGTTCACGAGATAACTGCGACGCCGCAACGCGGGGAAACAACAACGGCGAAACACACAGCCAGCCCCGCGGCGGCGGCGGGGCCGCCGATATCTGCGAAGCGGCAAGGTTCACGAGACAACTGCGACGCCGCAACGCGGGGGAAACAACAATGGCGAAACGCACAGCCAGCCCCGCGGCGGCGGCGGGGCCGCCGATATCTGCGAAGCGGCAAGGTTCACGAGCGCCCTGGTCGCCGCTATGGTCTTCGCCCCCCGATGATCACCCTCACCGGCATCAACAAACGCCACGGCCACCAGGTCCTGTTCGTCGACGCGTCGATGCAGCTCAATCCCTGTGAGAAGGTCGGCCTCACGGGTCCCAATGGCGCGGGCAAGTCGACGGTGTTCCGGCTCATCGTCGGCGAAGAGAAACCCGACGAAGGCGAAGTCGCGCTGCCGAAGCGCCTCACGATCGGCTACTTCGCGCAGACCATGGGCGAGATGTCGGGCCGCTCCGTGCTCGACGAAGCGATCGCCGGCAGCGGCAGGATCGGATCGCTTCACCACGAGCTCGAGCAACTGCAACACGACATGTCCGACCCCGACAAGTCGGACGAAATGGACCGGATCCTCGCGCGCTACGGCGAGGTACAGGCGGAGTATCAGGACCTCGGTGGCTACGAGCTCGAAGCGCGCAGCAAGGAGGTGCTGCACGGGCTCGGTTTCACCGACCAGCAGATCGACAGCGACGTCGGCGCACTCTCGGGCGGGTGGAAGATGCGCGTCGGCATGGCCAGGGTGCTGCTCGGCGCGTTCGACGTACTGCTGCTCGACGAACCGACCAACCACCTCGACATCGAGTCGATCCTCTGGCTCGAGCAATACCTGCAGCAGACGAAAGCCGCGGTGCTCATGACCTGCCACGACCGCGACTTCATGAACCGCCTCGTCGACCGCATCATCGACATCGACGACGGCGAGTTCTGCTCCTACACGGGCGACTACGACTTCATGGAGCGCGAGCAGAAGAACCGCTTCGCGCAGAAGGAAGCCACGTTCGCACGCCAGGAGGCGATGATCGCGAAGATGCAGCGCTTCATCGATCGCTTCGGCACGCACGTCGCGAAGGCCGCGGCCGCGCAGAGCCGGCAGAAGAAGATCGACAAGATCGAACGCATCGACCCACCGCGGAAGCGCGAGATCGTGCCGTTCGCGTTCAAGCGACCGCCGCGCTCCGGCGACGACATCGTCAAGTTCGCCGGCGTCGGCAAGAGCTACGGGTCGACGAGGGTCTTCAAGAACCTCGACTTCGAGATCAAACGCGGCGAGCGCTGGTGTGTCATGGGCCAGAACGGCTCCGGCAAGACGACGATGCTCAAGATGGTCGCGGGCCACCTCGAGCCCGATTCGGGCACAGTGAAACTCGGTAGCGTGAAACTCGGCTACTTCGCGCAGCAGTCGCTCGACCTGCTCGACCCCGACCTCACCGTCTATGAGCAGGTCGACAAGAAGTTCCCGCTCGAGGCAACGGGCCAGAAACGCACGCTGCTCGGGGCGTTCCAGTTCTCGGGCGACGACCACGAGAAGCGCATCGCGGTCTTGAGCGGCGGCGAGAAGTCCCGGCTCGTGCTCGCGCTCATGTTGTACGATCCGCCCAACTTCCTTGTGCTCGACGAGCCGACGAACCACCTCGACCTCGTCACGAAGGAGATGCTCGTCAGGACGCTCAAGGATTTCGACGGCACGATGCTCTTCGTGTCACACGACCGCGGCTTCTTGCGTGGCCTTGCAACGCGTGTGCTCGACGTCAGCACATGCGCCGAAGGCAAGCCGCCTGCCGTGTATCCGGGCAGCTATATCGAGTGGGTCGACCGCACTGGCATGGAAGCGCCGGGCGTACATCGGTAGCAGGAGCGATCAAAGGCCCGTACAAGCGCCGAGCCGGGTCCGACTGCCGCGTCAGAACCCAGCTCGGCTGGCAGGAATGGCCGTGTGGTCAAGCGACTTCGTGTCAGCTTGGGATCCTGAAGGCGACCTCAGATTCCGAAATTGCGCGTCGCCCCAGGGGTGGAACCCACATCTGTCATTCTGCGGCTGTTGACGCCAGCAGCCGGTCGTCCGGTTCCGTTGCGGCTGCAACTTCCCACGCTGCCCGGCTCAGCCCGAAGTCGCCAGAAACCACGGGGTTCCCCAGCTTGCCCCGAAGAGTGGGTTGACGCACGATGGCAAGATGCGAGCAACCAAATCGAAGTCCGCCGGCCGGCGAGGACGGCATCCCGACGCATCCTCCAAGTCCGGCAAGATCCGTGAACTGCTGAAGTCCAAGCTCGGTGCGACGGAGATCGCGAAGAAAGTCGGCTGCACTCCGGCGCTCGTCTACAACGTCAAGGCCAGGATGGCCGGTGGTCAGAAGCGCGGTCCAAGCCGCCCTGCGAGCTCCGCGCGCGTTCGCGACGGGATCACGAGGGTCCTCGAAGCGGTGAAGAACAGCGAGCGCGAGCGCGTGCAACTGCGGGCCGCGTTGGAACGCCTCCAGACCGTGATCCAGGACGCTCTCGCATAACGTCGCGACCGGGGCCAGAGGGGGTTCCTACTGGCTGTCGCTGCGCGCCAGTGCGCGGCGAAGCTCGGCCAACGCCTCGAAGACGCGCTCGGGCCCCGGAGTCGACTCGGGGGGCTTCCACTCCATCGACGAACCGGCGGCGATGAGCAGTCGCGCCACTCCGACATGGTCTGCGCCGGGCCACTTCTCGTTTCCCCACCCCTCGACCGCCCAGATCAACGGCGTCGCGGCGAACATGCCGTCGAGCGCGTCGACCGGTGGGCCGAACGCGAGCAGGACACGCACGGCCCCGGTGTGTCCCCTCATCGCGGCCCGGTGCAGCGCCGTCACGCCATCCTTGTCCTTGCCGTGCGGATCGAACCCGCACTCGAGCATGCACTCGAGCACGGCAGCATTGCCGCTCTCGGCTGGCCGGTGCAGCATCTGGTGATGCTCGGCGCGCAGTTCCTGGCGCAAGTCCGGGCGCGCCTGCACTGCTCGAGGCTCGGGCGTTCTGGTAACTGCCGTGACGTCATACAACCTCCATGCTTTGGCCCGCGGTTCGCAAGCAGGCAGCACGGTGGTAGACGTGCACTTGTCCAGGTTGGTGAGCAGTGGGATTGGCCCTTCGCGCGAACCCGCAGGCGCCCGGAG
>DASRJH010000139.1:0-13722 GCA_035649575.1 Planctomycetota bacterium | reverse complement strand
CCGCGAGCGCTTCCTCGCGCGCGGCCTTCTTGCCGCCGAGCCGATCCATCGCCTCGGGCCTCGGCCCGATGAACACGAAGCCCGCGTCGATCACGGCGCGCGCGAACGTGCTGTTCTCGCTCAGGAAGCCGTAGCCCGGATGGATCGCGTTGGCACCGCTGCGCTTGGCCGCGGCCAGGATCTTGACCACGTCGAGGTAGGTCTCGGCCGCCGTGTTGCCGTGGAGCGGCACGGCGTGGTCGGCCTGCATGACGTGCGCGCAGCGCGCATCGCTGTCGCTGTGCACGGCGACCGACTCGATGCCGAGCTCGCGCAAGCCGCGCGCGATGCGGACCGCGATCTCACCGCGGTTGGCGATCAGCACGCGGCGGAAGGGAGGGTTGCTGGCCATGCGGGTTCGGAACCATAGCCGCCGGGCACCGAACGGCGAAGCAAGCTCCCGGAGCCGACAACGAAGCGCGCGAATCGGCTACAAGGGAGCCTCGCCATCCGCGCGCGCCATGCAGCGAACCCTCGTCGTCCTGATCGTCCTCGTGCTCGCAGCCATCGGCGGCGCCCTCTGGTGGCTCTCGCGCGGTCAGGTCTCGTTGCCAGAAGACACAGGCCGTGCGGCGAGCGCCGAGCAGACCGGGGCCACAGCCGAGCAGAGCGTGGTGATGGCGGCGTCGCGCGACGAGGCCTTGCGTTCGACCAGGCGCGAGGCGGTCACCTCGCTGTCGACGAAGTTGCTCGACGATCCCGAGATCACGGCGGCCTTGACCGGGTTCAAGGGACGCGTCGTGACCCACCAGAAGCAGCCGGTTCCCGACGCCGGCGTGCGGATCTACCGCGGCGCGATGGACGTCGTGCTGCAGGAGGCCGTCGACCTGTTCGCCGAAGAGCCGACGCTCGTGCCGCAGTACGTCGCCGGCGAGACGCGCACGGCAGCGGACGGCACGTTCGCGATCTCAGGAGTATGGCCGCGCGCCTTCTACATCATGTTCGCGGGCATCGGGACCGACGCGCCGATGCATCAGATCCTCTCGCACACGCCGTCGCCGGGCGAAGTCGTCGATCTCGGCGACATCGTGCTGCCCGACGCGGGCGTCGTCGTCGGCACCGTACTCGACGACAACGGTGACCCGCTGCCCGGCGCGATCGTGCGCGCGGCCGACCTGCCCGGCGCGCTCGCCGCGTTCTTCCCGGTCGAACGGTTCGACCCCGAGGGTGCCGTGCTGATCCGCAAGCCGAATTCGCCGGTCAGGGTTGTCGAGATGCCGGCGTGGGTGAGGACCGCATTCGAGCACCTGCCGATCCCGAGCACGCGTTCGGACAGCGCGGGCAAGTTCCGGCTCGTCGGCGTGACCCCGGGCAGCAACCTGCTCGCGACGACAGCGCCCGAGCACCTGTCGGACGTCAAGCCGAGCATCCAGGTGCGGGCCGGCCAGGTGAAGGACGTCGGCAACGTGAAGCTCAAGCACGGCGAAGAGCTCACGGGCCGCGTGCTCGACAGCGAGGGCAACCCGGTCGCCGGAGCCGAAGTGCTCGCGGGCTCGACGCTGTCGCAGGTCCCGTTCGACTTCGCGCGACGGCTTCCCAGCTCGGATGCCGAAGGCCGTTTCCAGGGCCAGGGGTTCGCACCTGGCAAGGTCACGGTGGCCGCGCGGCGTGGCCGAGGGCACGCCTGGGTGCTCGCCGAACCGCAGCCGATCCTCGGCGAAGTCACGGTGACGCTGCCGAGCACGCATGGCGCGGCCGTGACGGTGACGCTCGCCGACGGCGCGCCGGCCGTGCAAGCGCGCTTGAAGCTGCTGCTCGGCACCGCGGGCGATGGCGCGGCCGAGATGGCGGTTCTCGGGTTCGTCCCGCCGGTCGACCTCCGCGATCGATTGGTACCCGTCGGCGAGGGCCAGTGGCGGATCGAGAACCTCGCTGCGGGCAAGTACTCGCTCGTCGCCGACGCGCCCGGACAGGCGACCGCGTTCCAGGTGTTCGACATCGCAGGCGCCGACGCGAGCGTCGCGCTGCAACTGACGGCGAAGAAGGACTTCGCGGTCCGCGTGCTGAGCCGCGAAGACAAGCCGATCCGCAATGCCGCGATCTACGCCGAAGCACAAGGCCCGGCGGTGTTCGACATGGCGGTCCACTGCGGCCGCACGAACGCCGAAGGCCGGCTCGTCGTCGACAAGTTGAATGCAGACACGCTGCGGATCAGCGCAGACCACCCACGCTGGGGCGCCGTTCACGGGGAAGCGAAGCTCGGCCAGGAACTCGTGCTCTACATGGAGCCGCCGGGCTCGTTGCGCGGCGTGCTGACCGAAAACGGGCGGCCGCCGGAGCTCGGCAAGTTCACGGTGGTCGTCATGCAGGAAGGCGGCGATGGCCCACGCGGGCCCATCGAACAGGTGCCGACGCTGGTCACCGCAAGGCCCGACGGCTCGTTCGGTGTGACGGCGCTGCAGCCGGGCAACTACCGCGTCGCGGTGATCAAGTCGCTCGATGCACTGCGCTCACCCGGCAGCCTGATGATGCTCACTCAGTACTACTCCATGGGGAGCAGCGATCTGCCGAGCGCAGCGGCTGCGGTCCATGCCGGTCAGACCGCCGAGGTGCGTCTCGACGCGGGCGAGAAACCGATCGAAGGCCCGACGGCGCACCTGTTCGGCACCGTGACCATCGACGGCAAGCTCGCAGCCGGCAACACCGTCGCTTGCAATGGCGAGGAACGCCACTTCGAAGCGAAGGTCGACGAGAGCGGTCGCTTCGATCTCGGCAGCGTGCCCGCCGCGAAGGCCCTGTCGGTCTACGTGATCGCCACTGGCGACGACACGGGGTTCGGCGCAGGCTCGGCCGCGCTCTGGGCCGGCACGCTGACTCTCGCAGCCGCCGAGGAGCGGGAGCTCGTCATCGCGGTCGCCACCTCGTCGGTCTCGGGCACCTGCTACCTCGCCGACGGCAGCGTCGCCGCCGGCGTGATCGTGCAGGGGCGGGGTCGCCTGAAGGGCGTCGAGCCGGACCAGGGCGAGGTGTGGCTCGGCTCGCTGACCGACCACCAGGGCAGGTTCCACTTCGCGCAGGTTGCCGAAGGCACGTGGAGCTTCGAGGTGCGCGGCACCGGCGAGCTCGCGGCCCGCGGCAGACTCGAGGGCATCGTCGTCGTAGCGGGCACCCCGCACGACGCGCTGCGCATCGACCTGCATAAGGCCATCACCGTGAAAGGGCGGGTCGACATGACACGGCTCGGCGACACGAAGCCGGATGCGTGCTGGATCTCCTTCCACAGCATGCCAGCGGACGGTAGCGACGGCGTCGGTGACAGGCGAGACAGCGCCGGCGTCGACGAGAACGGTTGCTTCACGACCGACGACCTCTCCCCGGGCAGATACCGCGTGCGCGTGCACGTCAGCAGCGGCGAGGACGAAGAGCACCTGGAGAGGCGCGAATACCGCAGCGACGACATCGAGGTGCCGCCGCAGGGGCTCGACAACCTGCTGCTGCGCGTTAGCGAGGTCGTGAAGGGCGGCTGAGGTCGACACGTCGCGCCGTGAACTGCCGTAGCCTACGGCCATGACCGAATCCCCTGTGGGGCAGCCGCGCGAGCCCGAGATCGAATTCCTCGGGCGACTTGCAAGCCGCGCGCTGACCCTGCTGCGCCTCGTGCTGTTCGTCGCAGGCATCGTGGCCATCACCGCTGCGTGCTACCTGACCGCGAGTCCGCCTGCGGCGACGACGCAGCACGAGGGGATCCCGGCGTTGCAGCAACGCATCGCGAACAACTTCGTGTGGGTCTGCGCCGGCCTGCCGCTGCTGCTGCGCTCGCGCTGGCTCTTTGGCGCAGGCTGGTGGAAGGCGCTCGCTCTCGGGCTCGTGTTGTGGTTCGGTCCGATGCTGCTCGACGGCGACCATGCGTATGGCTTTCTGATCCGCATGTTCGCGAGTTTTGTCGCCTGCGTGACCCTGCTCGTACTGCGAACCCTCAGGACGCTGACCGCGGGGCCCACAGCTCGCGCCTGAACGCAAACCTGCGTCGATCTGGGGCCCGGGGTTGTCATCGGGCCCCGCCTGAAAGACCATGCCGCAGCCGCCCTCCCGTCGCATGCTCCGCCCCAAGCCCAGCTGGCTGCTCGTCTGCCTCAGTGCACCACTGTTCGCGCAGTGCCCACCGGGCGCTCCGATGCCGCGCGATCTCGCGATCGAGACGGCAGTGCCCGGCGAAGGTGCGGTCCACATTCGCTGGCAGGCCGGCAAGGACGCGTTCGCCGCCGGCGATCTCGCGGCCGCGCGCAAGCACCTGTTCGCGGCGCTCGAGTTCCATCCGGCCTCGCCGCCGCTGTTGTTCGACCTGCTGCTCGCGTGTCGCGACGACAAGGACATGCAGGCGCTCTGGTCCGAGCGCTTCGTGCGCGCGGCGGCCGATGCGCAGGGCAAGCTCAAGCTCGACGCGGCCGCGAAGAGACGCGGCACGCCGGAGCTCGAAGCGCTGCTCGCGCAAGCGCAACAGCTCACTGCCCTGCGCGCCGCGGCGATCGTCGAGCTGAGCCGCTTCGCGGACAAGAACAAGGCGCAGGCGAAGCAGAATGCACAGCGTGCCGTGCTCGTGCGTTGGACCGCGGAGCTGTTGCTCGGCCTCGGCCTCGGCGCGCCGAATGCGCTGGGCAGCGTGAGCTCGAGCGTCGACAAGATCCAGCTGGCCTTCCTGCCCGACTACGAGATCGTGTTGCAAGGCCTCGCGCGCGTGATGCGGCAGCGTGCCCGTGTCGAGGCGAGCAACAACACGAACGGCGCAGAGGCCGAGCCCGGGAAGGTGCTCGACCAGTCGTTGCGCGCCGCGCGCATCCTCGCAGGGCTGCAGCGGCAGGGCACGTTCAAGGACCTGAAGGGACCGCTGCCCTACGACGTCGGTGACCTCGCGGAAGAAGCGCAGCAGCTGCTCGACCAGCACGCGCAGGCCGCGGCGAAGGGCAAGGTCTGGAGCATCACCGAGCTCGAACAGTTGACGCCGGAGGCGCAGGCGCAGTTCACGGCCGCGCACCGCAGCTGGAACACACCGGGTCTGGCGATGAGCACGACGGGTCGCTACCGCATCGAGACGATCTGTGGCTACGAGACGCTGCTCAATACGGCGCGCACGGTCGAACTGCATCACACCCGCCTGGTCAGCCACTTCGGCAGCGATCCGTTCGAACACCGCCCGGGCATCGTGCGCATCGTGCCCGAGCACGGCGACCTCGAGGCCGAAGGGGCGCCCTTCTGGTGGGCCGGCGGCTTCCAGGCCGGCGATCGCACGACCATACGGTTCGCGTGGAACGACATCGTGGCACTCGGGCAGACGCTCACGCACGAGCTCACACACCGCTTCGACGGCGTGCTGCGGCCGTTCCTCGGCAGCTGGTATGGCGAGGGTCATGCGCAGTGGACCGCCGGCAACTACGCGAAGGCGACCGACACGGCGTTCGTCGACAACCATCTCGACGTCTGGACCGTCGCGCACACCTGGTACAAGGGCTACGGCAACAAGGCGTCGTTCGAGAAGCTGCTCGCCGGGACCGTCGACGACTACCGCGACAACTACTTCGCGGGCTACTCGCTCTACTCGTTCCTGCGCTCGTTCCCGCCGGGCTCGCCGCGCTACCGCGAGGCGCTCGCCGGATTCGAACGCAACGCGCGCGCGGGCCAGAAGGACCCGCTCGGATACTTCACGAAGTGCTTCTGCGACGGCAAGCAGGGCCGCCCGCCTTCGTTCGAAGCGTTCTTCACCGAGTGGCAGACGTTCACGCGCGGCTGCTACGAGTGGACCGACGACAAGCAGCAGGGCAACGAGTGGATCAAGCAATACGGCGGTCCCGGGCAGCAGGAAGTGGGCCAGCTCGTGCTCGACGAACCGACCTGGTCGTGGGCGCGCAAGCGCGCCGAGCCCTGGTTCGGCCAGGACCACGCGGCCGCCGCGACGCTGCTGCTGCACGAAGTGCACGACGCCGAGGCAACCGCGGCCGCCGGGCTGTGGTCCTTGACCGTCGACGGCTGGCGACCCGACACGGCATCCGCAACGCTGGCCGCGCTGCGCACGATCAAGAACCCCGATGCGGCGCAGGCCTTCGCCGCGGTCTGCAGGCGCCGTTTCCCCGCGATCGAGATGGGCGAGAGCACGCAACTGCTGGCGAGCCTCCGGGCGACACGCTCGTTGCTCGACGCGCTCGCGGCCCGCAGCTCGGCGCTCGTGGCGGACGCGCCGATCGCCGCGGCCGCGATTGCCCGTGAATACAACGACCTCGCGCAGATGTTCGGCCGGCCGCCGCTGCCCGGTGCCGCCGCCGGGGCTCCCCCGGCATTGCCGCGCCACCTCGGTGGCCACGGCTTCACCGAGAGCGGCCTCACGGACTACGAGGACCGCCGCGTGCAGGGTCTGTGGTATGCGACGCCCGAGGGCGACCTGCACGTCGGCCGCGAGCAACCGCGCGATGCAACCGGCACGATCGATCGCGAGGCGCACCAGCGCGACGCGTTCGTGCACACGGTCGCCTGGCAGGCTCCGGGCACCTACGTGCTGCGCGGCCGCGTGCACTTCACGACGTCGTATGTGTCGGGCGCGATCGTCTTCGGCCACACGCGGCGCGATCGCGACCTGAGGCTCACGTTCTCGTGGGGTGATTTCCGCTACGCGATCGGCAAGCGGGAACGCAACGAACGCGGCGACCGACTGGACGTGCACCTGCTCGGTTTGTGGGAGCGCGACGGCAAGCTGCCCGAGACCGCTCCGGGGCGGTCGCTCGACGTCCCGACGGAACAAGCGTGGTTCGACTACGCGCTGCACGTGCGCGGCCCGCGCGTGATGGTCATGATCAACGGCGAGGCCGTGATGCAATACGCCGTGCACGACGGCTCGCCGATCGAAGGCCACGTCGGCTTCGCGATGGACAGGGGCGCGATCCGCGTGCAGCAACCGACCGTGCAGCGCCTCGACGGCAGCTCGATCGACCAGGTGGCCGGTCTCGACCTCGGCCAGCAGCCGCTCGTGCCGCTCGAAGACCTCCTGCTGCTGCCGACGCGCGGCATCCCACGCGCGCCGAACGGTACGCTCGTGTTGTGGCTGCCCAAGGTCGACCCCGCCGAAGGTTCCCCGGGCGACAGCCTGCCGCGTGCGCTGCCGGCGCTGTCGAAGCTGCTGAGCACGACGCTCGAGCACCCACAACCGTGGCTGCTCGCCGTGCCGCGCGAGATGTCCGCCGAGCTGCGGCAGGCAGCGCTCGCGAGCCTGCAGACGTTCCGCCCCGCGCCGATGCCCGTGCTCGAGCACGTCGTGGGAGCGCCGTTCCGAGGTTACCCGTGGGTGATGTTCGTCGACTCGCTCGGCGTGCTGCGCGCGGCGGCCGAGGTCAGCGATACGAACCTGCACACGAAGGTCGCGAAGTGGTCGCGCATGTTCCGCGACCGGTGAGCCGAATGACTCTTGCCGCTTGATTGCCCGCGCCGCCCTCCCGACCCCCCCACCGTACTCCATGCGCAACAGGTTCCTGATCACCCTCCCGTTCGTGCTCGCTGCCTGCGCCGCACCCCCAGACGAGCGCCTGCCCTCGTTTCACGACCCGGTCGGCCGGCACGTCGAAGGACGCCAGATCACGCCGGTCAACCAGACCTTGACGCCGCACGGCAAGTTCGTCGACTTGAAGGGACTGCGGCCGCAGGTGATCGCGCAATCGCGCGATGGAAGCCGTCTCTACGTCGCGGGCAAGACGCCCGAGCTGCTCGTGATCGATGCCAGCACGGGCGCGATCCTGCAGCGCGCGCCGTTGCCCGAAGAGAAACAGACAACGCAGCCGAACGAACCGGTCAGTCAGGAACTGCGCCCCGACAAGGAGGGCCAGGTCAGCTACACGGGCCTCGTGGTGTCGCCCGACGGCGCTTCGATCTACCTCAGCAACGTGCGCGGCTCGATCAAGGTGTTCACGGCGGGCACCGATGGCGCCGTGACGCCCTCGCATTCACTGCCGCTGCCGGCCGCGAACGCGCCGCGGCGCGAGGCCGAGATCCCGAGCGGGCTCGCGCTGTCTCAGGAGGGCAGCAAACTCTACGTCTGCGGCAACCTGTCGAACCAGCTGCTCGAGCTCGATGCCCGGACCGGCGCCGTGTTGCGCACGTTTCCGGTCGGCGTTGCACCGTTCGACGTCGTGCTCGCCGGCGACCGCGCGTTCGTCAGCAACCAGGGTGGACGCCGCCCCGAAGCCGACGATCTCACGGGTCACGCCGGCCGCGGCACGACCGTGCGCGTCGATCCGCTGCGTCACATCGCGAGCGAAGGCACGGTCAGCGTGATCGATCTCGAAGCCGGCGCGCTCTTGCGCGAGACGCGGACCGGTCTGCACGCGAGCGACCTCGCCGTCACCCCGGACCAGCGCTTCGTCGTCTGCGCGAATGCCGGCAGCGACACCGTGTCGGTGCTCGACACGAACGGCGAGATCGTCGACACACTCTGGGCGCGCAGCAAGCCGAACGACCTGCTGCAGGCTTCGCCGAACGCGCTGTGTCTCTCGCCCGACGGCGAACGGCTCTTCGTCGGCAACGGCACGATGAATGCGATCGCCGTGTTCGAGTTCGAGCCCGACCGGCGCGGCGAGTCGAAGCTGCTCGGCTTCGTGCCGGTCGGCTGGTATCCGTCGGCGATGCTCTTCGATCGCGAGCGCCAGCACCTCGCGGTCACGAACGTCAAGGGTCTCGGCCCCGGCCGGCCGCGCAAGAGCAACCTGGTCCCCGAGTTCAACTCGCACCAGTATCACGGCTCGCTGTCGCTGGTGCCCGTGCCCGACGACGCGCAGTTGACCGGGCTGACCGCACAGGTCGAGATCAACCTGCGACGCCCCGCGATCGAACAGGCGCTGCTGCCGCCGCGCCCGGACCAGCCGGTTCGCGTGATCCCCGAACGCATCGGCGAGCGCAGCCGCATCAAGCACGTCGTCTACGTGATCAAGGAGAACCGGACCTACGACCAGGTGCTCGGCGACATGCCGCAGGGCAACGGCGACCGCGAGCTGTGCACGTTCGGCGAACGCCTGACGCCGAACCAGCACGCGATCGCGCGCCAGTTCGTGCTGCTCGACAACACGTATTGCTCGGGGATCCTGTCCGCCGACGGCCACCAGTGGAGCACCGCAGCGTTCGCGACCGACTACCTCGAGAAGAGCTTCGCGGGCTGGCCGCGCACCTATCCCGACGGCATGGGCCCGGACGGGGCCGATGCGCTGTCCTACTCGCCGGCCGGGTTCCTCTGGGACCACGCGATCGCTCGCGGCATCACGCTGCGCAACTACGGCGAGTTCTGCGGACCGCAGGTGCGCTGGCGCGACCCGCGCGCGGATGGCACGCCCGACTTCACCGCGTGTTTCCGCGCCTGGCGCGACAAGAGCTTCGACGTGATCTTCGGTTGCGAACCGGTGGTGCCGCCGCTGCGCCCACACACGCCCACGGACTGCGTCGGCTGGTCGATGTCGGTGCCCGACCAGTATCGCGCCGACTTCTTCCTGCGCGAGCTCGCCGAATTCGGCAAGAAGGGCAAGTTCCCGCAGCTCACGCTGATCTGCCTGCCGAACGACCACACGAGCGGCACCAAGGCGGGGTGTCCGACGCCTGGCGCCTGCGTCGCCGACAACGACCTCGCGTTCGGACGCATCGTCGAGGCGCTGTCGCATTCGCCGTTCTGGCCCGAGATGGTCGTGTTCGGCATCGAAGACGATCCGCAGGCGGGCTGGGATCACGTCAGCGGATACCGCACGACGTGCTACGTCGCGAGCCCGTTCTGCAAGCGCGGGGCCACCGTGTCGACGCAATACAACACGACGAGCCTCGTGCGCACGATCGAGCAGATCCTCGGCGTCCCGCCGATGAACGTGTTCGATGCCGCGGCTACGCCGATGTTCGACTGCTTCACCGAGACACAGGATCTCACGCCGTTCGTGGCGCTGCCGGCCAACGTGCGTCTCGACGAGATGAACCCCCAGCCCGCGGCGATCGCCGACCCGGTGCTGCGCGCGGATGCCGAGGTCTCGGCGACGCTGGACCTGGCACAGATGGACCGCGCGCCCGAAGACGTGTTGAACCGCATCCTGTGGCGCGCGATGCGCGGCAGCGGCGTGCCCTATCCCGAGTGGGCGATCACCGCGACAGGCGATGACGACGACGACGAGGGGCGCAAGTAGCATCCCGCGGGAGCGCAGGTGCGTCAGAGTTGACTGAGTCGCCCCGCGGGCGAGCAGGTGCTCAGCGCCGCAGCGGGACTGGATGCGTGTTCCGCAGTAGTTGTTTCCCCGCGTTGCGGCGCGTCAGAGTTGACTGAGCCTGGTCGCCCCGCGGGCGAGCAGGCTCACATGGCCGCGACGACCGCGTCGCCGAACGCCGAACACTTGATCTCCTTGACTCCGTCCATGAGCCGCGCGAGGTCGTAGGTCACGAGCTTCTTGCCGATCGCGCCGTCCATGCCCTTCAGGATCAGGTCCGCGGCTTCGTTCCAGCCGAGGTAGCGGAACATCATCTCGCCGCTCAGGATCACCGAGCCCGGGTTGACCTTGTCCTGGCCCGCGTACTTGGGCGCTGTGCCGTGCGTCGCCTCGAACACCGCGTGGCCGGTGGCGTAGTTGATGTTGCCGCCGGGCGCGATGCCGATGCCGCCGACCTGCGCCGCGAGCGCGTCGCTGATGTAGTCGCCGTTCAGGTTCAGCGTCGCGATGACCGAGTACTCGGCCGGGCGCAGCAGGATCTGCTGCAAGAAGGCGTCGGCGATCTGGTCCTTGACGATGATCCGCTTGCCGTTCCGCTCGAAGACCTGCCAGGGGCCGCCCTCGAAGTCCTTGGCGCCGTACTCGCGCTTGGCCAGCGCGTAGCCCCAGTCGCGGAAGGCGCCCTCCGTGAACTTCATGATGTTGCCCTTGTGCACGAGCGTGACCGAGTCGCGGCCGGTCGCGATCGCGTACTCCATCGCAGCGCGCATGAGGCGCTCTGTGCCTTCGCGCGACACGGGCTTGATGCCGAAACCCGTCGAATCGGGGAAGCGGATCTTGGCGAACTGCTTCGGGAAGTGCTCGTGCAGCAGCGCGCGGAAGCGCCTGCCATCCTCGCCGCCCGCCTCGAACTCGATGCCCGCGTAGATGTCCTCGGTGTTCTCCCGGAAGATCACCATGTCGGTCTTGTGCGGCTCTTTGACCGGCGACGGCACACCCTTGAACCAGCGCACGGGTCGCAGGCAGACGTAGAGGTCGAGCTGCTGGCGCAGCGCGACGTTGAGGCTCCGGATGCCGCCGCCGACCGGCGTCGTCAACGGCCCCTTGATACCGACCAGGTGATCGCGGAACGCCGCGACGGTCGCGTCGGGCAACCAGTTGCCGGTCCGCTCGAACGCGGCCTCCCCCGCCAGCACCGGCATCCACTCGACCCGGCGCTTGCCGGCGTAGGCTTTCGCGACCGCGGCCTCGAGCACGCGCACGCTGGCCTTCCAGATGTCGGGGCCGGTGCCGTCGCCTTGGATGAACGGGATGGTCGGGTTCGCGGGCACGTTGAGCCCGCCCTTGGTCATCGTGATCTTTGCCATTGTCGTGGAATAGCCTCGCCGGGGGGTGCGGCAACGAGTGTATCGACCGCAAGGGCCGATCGCATGCGCTCATCGGCTACCGAGCCCTTCGGCGCTACTGCGGCCCACCGGGAGGCACCAGTCTGCTGAGCGCCGACTCGCGCTGCTTCATCAGGAACCAGAGGCGACGATGCGATGGCACCGGTCCATGCACCCAGTCCCGCGGCGGTTGCGTCCGAGCGCGTTCGTAGATTTTCCCCAGCGCCTGCTCATGGACATCAATTGTCGGTGAAGGAGCCGGAATGCCGTCCCGCAACCGCCCCCACGTGCCCGGCTCGTCGAGAAAGCGCTGCATCGCAAGAGCGAGGTCCGCGTCGTCGCCCGCACGCGCCCGCAACCCGCCGGCGCCCGCACGCTCGGGCAGCGCCCCGAGGTCGCTCGTGATGCACGGCAGGCGCAGCTCGAAGCACTCGTCGAGCACGAGGCCGAACGTCTCGAAGCAGGTGCTCGGGAACACGCCGACGTGCGGCCGCACTGCGTGCAGCCGCGTGGCGTCGAACGCGCCGTGGAACACGACCGGCAGGCCGTTGCTGAGCTGGCGCAGCTCGCCCGCGAGCGCATCGCTGTCGATGCCGCCGAGCACGTGCAACTCGGCGCGGCCCGGCCGTACCCGATGCAGGCGCTGGAACGCGCGCACGAGCACGTCGACGCCCTTGTGCCGGCCGATGCCGCCCCAGAAAGCAAAGCGCCAGACCTCGCCGGGCTTCGGCGGGGCCAGCGGCGGCAGCCCCACAAAGCGCGGATCGTAGCCGAGCGGCAACACTTCATACCGGTCGCGCGGCACGCCGGTCATCGCCGCGAGCATGTCGGCCGTGCTGCCGACCGCGACGAGAACTGCCCGTGCCAGCGACAGTTCGGCCCGGTAGTGATCGGCAAACAGCTCGATGCCGGCCGCGATCTCGCCGGGTTGTTCGTGCCCGTAGCGCGGCACGCAGTCGCCGCAGCTCGCCACTGACAACACCCGACGGCACGCGTCGTCGTCAGGGCGGCGGCGAAAAGCGCGCGGACAGCTCGTGTAGTAGTCGTGCAGCGTCACGACCGCAGGCACCCGATGCTGCCAGCAGAGGTCGACGAGGTTGCAGGTCAGGCGCACCCAGTGGTGCACGTGAACGAGCGGAGGCCGCCACTTCTCGAGCAGGTCGGCGAACCGGCGTTCGACCTCGGGGTGCCACGCCTTCGCATGATGGTCGAAGTAGAGATCGTCGCGGTGCAGCCGGTGCACGGGCAGGCCTTCGACCACTTCGCTCTCGAGCGTCACCTCGGACCGCGCGACCTTGCTGCCGCTCAGCACGTGCACGTCGAGGCCTCGCGCGCGCTGCCGCTGGGCCAGGTCGAACAGATACGATTCGGAGCCACCGCGGCTCTCGGGCGGAAACTGGTGGATGACGTGCAAGACGTCCATCGACGTAGGTTGCCCGGGCGGACAACCGCGGGGAAGGTGGCGCAGCGGATTCCCGCGGGCCCGGGACGCTGCTTCATCACCTACCCGGCTATTGGATACGGAAAAGCTGGCCCGCAGTAGAGCCGTGATTCGCGAGCTGGTTCAGGTCGAGCCAGAGCCACTGCGCGAAGAACGGCGTGCCGGTCGTGCTGAGCGAATGGCCGGTGGGCAGCGCGAGGTTGTGCTCGGCGTAGCCGGCACCCATGCCGGTGGTGCCGACCAAGAAGAGCAGGCTCGCGTCGGCCGAGGTCCACAGCGTGATGCCCGGATAGCCGAATGCGTCGAGGCCGAGCGGCAACGCGACACCGCCGATCGCGGTGTTGGACGTGCCGAGCAGCAGCACGGCGGCCGAGCCAGCAGGAGCCTCGGAGATCGTGAACCGCACGGTCGGCGTCGAGGCGACGTTGAGGCCGCGCATGCCGGACCTTGCAAGAGGTTGGTTCGTCGCGCTGCGATCGGGGAGGCCGTACCGGCGCACACCAGGAGGGCAGCCTCTGTACGCGTAAACAACTCCGGGGCAGATTGCATTGGTTGCGCAGGGGTTCGCCGTGCTGGCCCAGCAGCGCTCGCTGAACACGATGACTGGATACTGCTCACCGGGCGGCGGAGCGATCATCGCCACCGACTCGCCGCTACATACGGCTACAGTTGCAGGCCACCGAGCGAGGAACGTGCCGTCGCGGCCCGAGTA
>DASRJH010000138.1:0-14097 GCA_035649575.1 Planctomycetota bacterium | reverse complement strand
CAGCTTGGTGACGTGCAGCCCCTCGTACAGCGCGAGGTGGGCGGCGACCTCCGGCCGCGGCCCGAGGAACTCCTCGCGGAACGCCTGCACCAGCCGCCCGAACGCGGAAGCGCCGTCGGGACAACGCGCGGCGTCGCGGCGGAAGCGGGCCAGGAACCTCGCCGCGTCCAGCGCCGGATTGGCGAGGCAGTAGCTGTCCCAGTCGATGAGCGTCAGCGAGCGCTCGTCGCCGACCAGCTGCTGGTGGCGGTACTCGCCGTGCGCCGGCACCAGCGGCTCGTCGACCGGCGCCAACGCCTCGAGGCGTCGCTGCAGCCGCTCGAAGAGCATCACCGCCTCGGCGTGGGTGCCTGGTTCCGGGCGCAAGAGCTTCCAGTCCCCGCGCAGGTGGGTCAGCTCGTCCGAGAACGTGTAGCGCTCGTCCGGCCGCAGGCCCGACCGCTGCAGATCGTGCAGCGCCCGCGCCGCGATGCGGACGCAGCGCTCCACGCGCTCGAGATCCGTTCCGGCGGGCAGCGGCTGCCCCTTGCGGAGGAGGCGGACCCAGTCGTTCAAGCTGCGCTCGCCCGTAGCCTCGCTCATCACGAGCAGGCGCTGCTCCGGGTCGTAGCCGAGCGGCTCGGGCACGCGCAGGGAAGCGGACTGCTGCGCGACGGACCACAGCGACGCGAGGTCGCGGTGCTGGGCGGCGCCCTTGTCGTCGTAGAACACCTTCACGTAGACGGTGCGCTCCGAGGCGGGCGCGTCGAGACGGGAGAGGGCCGCGCGCACTCTCAGCACGGCGCGGCTGAACGGCTTGTAGTGCGACAGCTCGCAGTCGATCCGCTCGACCTTCGCGCCCGCCCGGCACTCGGGGAGGAAGGACGCGAGCCATCGGGCTCCCCCCGAACCGGTGATCGTCGCCAACCCGGGAAGGGCCGGGTCCAGCGGGAACAGGAACAGGGCGAGCTGCAGATCCTCGATCTGCAACGAGAGCTGGCGGAATGGCCGGACGGCCGGGTGGTCGCGCAGCCGCTCCTCGGTCCCGGCGCGGTCGGGCCACGGGAAGCCGATCCCGGCCGGAGAGAGCCCGAGCAGCCGGTACTCCCTCGGCGCCTCTGCTCCGACCTGGATGCCGACCCTGTACACGAGCTGCATCTGCCCCTTCTTGAACGGCTTGTCGGAGCGGCCCGGACGGACGCTGCACGTCGCGACGTGGATCGGGCCGTCGGCCAACGGCGGCAGCTCGCGGCGGAAGACTGCCAGCATGTGCTCCGGATCGAACAGACGCCGGAAGGCCTCGCGCTGGTGCGCGGGAACCGAGAGCGGCGGCTCGAACGACTGCTGGCGGGGCAGCGCCTCCGCCTGGGCATCGCGACCTTCGTGACCGACGGACGGCGCGGGATGGGAAGGGAGCATGCAGATGTGCCGGGCCCGTGGACCCGACCGGGGCCAGCACCTGGCAGGACTGGAGACGGGGCCGAGCGGCTCGGACCTGCATATCCCGGGGCGAAGGGGCCCCGCGTCAGGAAGATGCCGTAATCGCGAGGTCGAAAGTCCCGGACCGCGGCGCGCGCTCACGAAGGCGCTCGGCCTCGAGCCAGACGGCGTGCTGCGACTCGGCCTCCTGCACCGACACCGCGGCAGAAGTGGCCCAATTGCGCGATCTGGTCGCCGCGTCCATTGCGTAGGAATAGCCGGGCCATACGCTTTCCGGCCCATTTCCGCCTGTTGCTTCCCTCCCATCCGACCAGAAGGAGACTGAGTATGCGTTCCCACATCCTGTCCACTGTGTGCGCCCTCTGCTTCGCGCTTCCCGCTGCCGCCCAGGAAGGCGCCGTCAAGAACCCGGACACCAAGGACGCCACGGCCACGAAGAAGTGGCAGGGCATGGCGTTTCCCGGCGCACACGCCTGCACGTCGCTGGCCGTGTTCACGTCTGATTTCTCCGCCGGCGCCATGGCGACCGTCTCGCACGGCCAACCCGACTGGAAGGACGGCAACGACGCGTTGATCGAGAAGCTGAAGGGCACGACGCAGCGCCTCGGCAAGGACGCGTGGACCAGCTTGACGACGACGAGCGAGCTCGAGCTCGGCAGCACCAAGATCCCGGCTGGCTCCTACTTCGTCGCGATCTCGATCGGCAAGGACGGCTCGTTCGCGCTGGTCCTCACCGACTCCAGCAAGGCGATGAAGAGCGGCCTGCTGCCGTTCGGCCCGCAGAACTGGAAGCCCGAGTACACGGTGCCGATGACCAAGGGCATGGGCAGCGAAGTGGTCTCCAAGATGACGATGACCTTCGACGCGGATGAGAAGGTCCCCGGCAAGGGCAACTTCAAGATCGCCTGGGGCAAACACACGCTGACGGCTCCGGCCACGCTCAGCGCGCCGAAGTAGTTCACGCCGGCGTGTCGCTCGGCAGCTGCGCCATCGTTTGTGCGCGCCACCGCCGCCGCGAGGCGCGCCACAGCATCAGCATCGCGATCAGCGCCGCCGCTGCGCCGAGCCAGATGCGCGTCTCGGGCAGCGCACCGGTCGCGCTCCACGTGCGCACGCCGTCGCCGGCGGCGGCGGCCACGATGCATCCCGGCAGCGCGCCGAGCACGCTGCCGCGGAACACCGCGACGCTCGGCACGGACGCGACGGCAAACAGCACGTTCGCGGCGGCGTGCGGGAGCAGAGCACCCCATCGCAACCGCGCGACCGCGAACGTCGCCGCCGTGACTCCGCCGCGGCAGAAGCGCCGCACCGCTGCCGCGCGCGGCCGGCCCTGCATGAACGCGAACAGACGCACGCCGAGTCTCGGCGCGAGGAACTGACGGGCCAATACGCTGCCGATCGCGATGGCCAGCACCGCGCTGCCCGTGCCCGCGAACACGCCGCAACAGTAGCCCGCCGCGAACGCGGCGGCCGATGGCAGCACGAGTGCTAGCGCGACCGCGACCGTCATCGCGACGAGCAGCCAGAGCAGCGCCGTGTACTGACCGGCCGGCACGGCAGCCGCGAGCCTCGGAAGCTGCCACAGGACGAGCACGGTGCCGACGGTCTGCCCGACGACGAGATGGACCACGAGCGACCGCAGCGGCCCCAGCTCGCGGAAACCAGCCCGCATCGCCTCGAGTCGACGGCCAACCAGGTTCACGGCGCAAGGCATAACAGCCGCTCTGCCTCCCGACCATCGTATGCTGCTGCGATGTCGCGCCTCGTCGAGATCTTGCTGTTGCCGCCCGCCTCCGCCCTCTACCTGTTCGTGATCGGCACGCTGCTGCGCGGTCGCCTGCCGCGCTTCGGCCGCGCGATGCAGGTGTTCTCGTTCCTCTGGCTGTGGGCAGCCGCATCGCCGTGTGTCGGCGGCGTGCTGCTGACGGCCCTGCAGCAGGTGCCGGCCTTGCCAGCCGCGGGGCAGCTGCCCGCAGCCGAGGCCATCGTCGTGCTCAGTGCCGAGGCCGATCGCAACGGCAGCGAGTATGGCGGTGCTGTGGCTGGACCGGTCACGATGCAACGCCTGCGCTACGGGGCCGCGCTGCAGCGCCGCACGAACCTGCCGCTGCTCGTGAGCGGCGGCGTGCCCGGACGCGGCCTGCCGTCGTTGGCGGCGCTGATGCGCGATGCAGCGACGAGGGACTTCGGCGTACCGGTGCGCTGGCTCGAGGAACGGTCCGCCGACACGCGCGAGAACGCGTCGTTCTCGGCCGCGATGCTGAAGCGCGACGGCGTGCGGTCGATCCTGCTCGTGACGAGCGCCTGGCACATGCCGCGCGCCGTGGCGTGCTTCCAGAGGGAAGGTTTGCAAGTCACCCCGGCCCCGACTGCCTTCCGCGGGCCCGCCGTCGAGAGCTGGACGAGCTTCGTGCCTCACTGGGCAGGTCTGCGGGACACCTGCCTCGCGCTGCACGAGTGGGGGGGCCGCCTCTTCTACGAGCTCTGATCGCACGGCTCTGCTGTCCCAGTCACGGACTTTCTCGCTCGCGGTGCTTGCACGGCCGCCCTGACCATGCATACTTATGCAGAATAACCGCATAATTATGCCACTGCGATCCAGCACCGACAGCCGCGAAGAACGGCGCCAGCGCATCCTGGCGCTGCTCGAGCAGGACCAGGTCAAGAGCCAGGCGGAGCTGCAGCAGGTGCTCGCCGCGGAGGGCTTCGAAGTCAACCAGGCGACCCTGTCGCGCGACCTGCACCGGCTCGGCGTCGTGAAGAGCAAGAACGGCTACCAGCTGCCGCAGTCGCCGCTGTCGCCCGAGAACGCACACCAGAGCCTCTGGCACGCCGTGCACACGTGGCTCGTCTCGGCTGTGGCCGCGCAGAACCTCGTCGTGTTGCGCACACCGGCCGGCGGCGCGCAGGCCCTCGGCCTCACACTCGATCGCGCCGCGCTGCCCGGCCTCGTCGGCACGATCGCCGGCGACGACACCGTGCTGGCCGTCTGCACGGACGCAGGCAAGGCGCGTTCGCTCGCACGTCGCCTGACCGCCATCAAGGGGCGTGAAACCAGATGAAGACCGTCGCCATCGTCGGCGCCTCCGGCTACACGGGGCGCGAACTGCTGACCCTGCTCTCCCGGCACCGGCACCTGCGCGCGAGCGTCGTGATGACGGCGCGCGCCGGTGCGGCACCGGAGCCCCCCACCTTCCCGAACGAACCGAAGATCGACGCGTTCGACCTGAACCGGCTCGCGGGCGTCGACGGCGTGTTCCTCTGCACGCCGCACGGCGCCGCGAGCGAGATCGCGCGCGCTGCCCTGCTGCAGGGCAAGAAGGTCGTGGATCTGTCGGCGGACTTCCGGCTGCGCGATCCCGCCGTCTACGCGCGGACCTACGGCGCGGCCCACCCGGCTCCCGAGCTGCTGCCGGAGGCCGTCTACGGACTCACCGAGCACGCGCGCGAGTCCGTGCGGTCGGCCCGGCTCGTCGCGAACCCGGGTTGCTACCCGACCTCCATCCTGCTGCCGCTGCTGCCGCTCCTGGCCGAACGCCTGCTCGACGGCAAAGCACTGATCGTCGCCGACAGCAAGAGCGGCACTTCGGGCGCAGGCAAGGCGCCGAGCGAACGCACGCACTTCGGCAACGTGCACGAGAACTTCTGCGCGTATGGCATCGGCACGCACCGCCACGTGCCCGAGATCTGGCAGGAGGCGCGCACCGAGCGCATCGTGTTCGTGCCGCACCTGCTGCCGACGTTCCGCGGCATCCTGACGACGCTCTACCTGACACCGGCGCCCGGCGTCTCGGCCGACGCGATGCACAGCTGTCTGCACGAGCGCTACGTGCGCGAGCCGTTCGTGCAGGTCTACGGCGCAACGACCGACGGACCACGCGGCCTGCCCGAGCTGCGCTGCGTGCAGCACACGAACCAGTGCCACATCGCGCTGGCGCAGAACGGCCCGCTCGTCGTCCTCGTCTCGGCGATCGACAACCTGCAGAAGGGCGCCTCGGGTCAGGCGCTGCAGAACATGAACCTGATGCTCGGCTTGCCCGAAGCGGACGGCCTGTCGTGAGGCTCCTCGTCAAGATCGGCGGCGCCCAGCTCGAGGAAGCGGACCCGCGCCAGGCGCTCTGCAAGGCAGTCGCGCGCGCCTGCCAGGCAGGCCACGAGCTCGTCGTCGTGCACGGCGGCGGCAACCAGATCCGCACTCTCGGCAAGGCGCTCGGGATCGAAGACCGCTACCACGACGGCCTGCGCATCACCGATGCGCGCACGGCCGAGGTCGTGCTGATGGTGCTCGGCGGCCTGGTGAACCGCACGCTCGTCGCCTCGCTGCAGCGCGCGCTCGTGCCGGCGGTCGGCATCAGCGGCGCCGACGGCGCGTCGTTCTCGGCCAAGAAGCTCGAGAAGCCCGGCGTCGACCTCGGCTTCGTCGGCACGATCGACACTGTGCACCCCGGGCTCGTGCAGACGCTGCTCGCCGCGGGCCAGGTGCCCGTGATCGCGACCGTCGCACCGGGCCGCGACTCGGTGGACGGCGAGCCGTTCTTCAACCTCAACGCGGACCACGCCGCGGGCCCGCTCTGCCGCGCATTCGGCTGCGACGCGCTGTTGTTCCTGACCGACGTCGACGGCGTCTTCGATGGCAATCGCCAACGGCTCGCGCGGCTGACACCGGCCGACTGCGAGCGGCTCGTGCGGAGTGGCGTCGCGAAGGGCGGCATGCTGCCGAAGCTCGAAGCCGCGCTGCAGGCGCTGCGCGACAATCCGCGCGCTCTCGTCAAGATCGCCCCGGCCGGCGCGCCCGACGCCGTGCTCCACGCGCTGCGCGAAGATGCGGGCACGCGCTTCCTCGACCCCGCCCACTCCTAGGAGCTGCATCATGGATGAAGGCCTCATGAAGACCTACAACCGCGCCGACGAGGTGTTCGTCGCGGGGCGCGGTGCAGTGCTGCAGGACAGCACGGGACGCGAGTTCCTCGACTTCCTGGCCGGCATCGCGGTCAGCGCGCTCGGCCACGGCCACCCAGCACTGACCGCAGCGCTGCGCGACCAGGTCGGCAGGGTCGTGCACCTGAGCAATCTGTTTCGCCACCCGTACACGGAGCAGGTCGCCACGCGCCTGTGCCGGCTCACGGACATGGCGGCGGCGTTCTTCACGAACTCCGGCACCGAGGGCGTCGAGTGCGCGCTGAAGCTCGCGCGCAAGGCGATGCACAACCGCGGCACGCCACAGCGGACGTCGTTCATGGCACTCGAAGGAGGCTTCCACGGCCGTTCGCTCGGCGCGCTGTCGCTGACCTGGAACGAGAAGTATCGCAAGCCCTTCGTGCCACTGCAGCAGGTCACGTGGGTCGCGCCCGAGGACACGCAAGCCCTCGCGCGCGCGCTGCAGGCCGAGCAGCCTGCGGCGCTCGTGATCGAGCCGATCCAGGGCGAGGGCGGCATCCGCGAGTTGTCGGGAGCATTCTTGCGCGCGGCGCGCGAGCTCTGCACTGCGACCGGCACGATCCTCGTGCACGACGAGATCCAGAGCGGCTGCGGCCGCACGGGCCGCTTCCTCGCCGCGCAGGCGGCCTCTGTCGTGCCCGACGTGGTCGTGCTGGCCAAGCCGATCGGCGCGGGCCTGCCGATGGGAGTCTGCCTCGCGAACGCCGCGCTGGCCGACACGTTCGGCAAAGGCGAACACGGCTCGACGTTCGCGGGCGGTCCGCTGGTCTGCCGCGCGGCGCTCGTGTTCCTCGACGAGATCGAACGCGGCCTGCTCGGCAACGTGCAGGATCGCGGCCGGCAGCTGCGCGCGGGGCTCGAACAGCTGCAGCGTGAGCTCCCGATCGTGCGCGAAGTGCGCGGCCGGGGCCTCATGCTCGGGTTGCGGCTCCACCACTCGGCCGAGCTGGTGCAGAAGGCTCTCTACCGCTCGGGCCTGATCGTCAACTGCACGGCGACCGACGTGTTGCGCATCGTGCCGCCGTTCGTCGTCACGAGCGCGCAGGTCGATCAGGCCATCACACAGCTGCGCGCGACTCTCGCGACGTTCCCGCCGGTCGCGAAGGAGACCGCGTGAAGACGAAACCCGCGTCGCTCGACCTCTCGCCGCTCTCGGTGAAGGACCTGTTGTGCACGTCGCTGCTGACGCGCGCCGACATCGAACGCATCTTCGCCACGGCGCGCGCTCTGAAGGCGGGCCGGACCGTGCACACCGAGGTGATGCGCCACAAGTGCCTCGCCTTGATCTTCGAGAAGGATTCGCTGCGCACGCGCTTCACGTTCGAGATCGGCATGCAGGAGCTCGGCGGCACGGCGGTGTTCCTGGACCACCGTGGTGCGCGTCTCGGCTCGCGCGAGTCGGTCAAGGACGTGGCCAAGAGCCTCGAGCGCTGGGTGAGCGGCATCGTCGCGCGCACCTTCAAGCAGAAGGCCCTCGAGGAGCTGGCCGAGAACGCCCGCGTCCCCGTCATCAACGGGCTGTCCGACTTCGTGCACCCGTGTCAGGCGCTGTCGGACTTCTTCACGCTGACCGAGAAGTGGGACTCGCTGCGCGGGCGCACGGTCTGCTACGTCGGCGACGGCAACAACACCTGCCACGCGCTGATCCACACCGCGACAAAGCTCGGCACGAACATCCGCGTCTGCTCGCCCGAAGGTTACGAGCCCGACGCGCAGATCGTCGAGCAGGCGCGACTCGTGGCCCGAGAGAGCGGTGCCGAAGTGACGATCCTGCACGACCCCGCGACGGCTGCTGACGGAGTCGACGCGATCTACACAGACGCCTGGGCCAGCATGGGCCAGGAGGACGAGATCGAAGAGCGCAACGGGATCTTCGCGCCCTACCGCGTCGACGAGCGCATGATGGCGCGCGCGAAGGCCGACGCGTTCTTCATGCACTGCCTGCCGGCACACCGCGGCTCGGAGGTGACGCAGGAGGTCATGGATGGCCCGCAGTGCATCGCCTACGACATCGCCGAGAACCGGCTGCACGTGCAGAAGGCGCTCCTCGCGCTCCTGATCCGCTGACACGCCGGTTCCCCGACCACGAAATCCCATGAGCAAGAAGAAGAAGAAGATCGTGCTGGCCTACTCCGGTGGCCTCGACACCTCGATCATCGTGCCCTGGTTGCTCGAGAACCACGACTGCGAGGTGCACGCCTACTGCGGCGACATCGGGCAGGGTGAAGAAGAGCTGCATGGACTCGAAGAGAAGGCGGCCCGCTCGGGCGCCCTCTCGTGCCGCGTCGAGGACCAGAGGCGCACGTGGCTCACCGACTACGTCTGGCCGTGCCTGCGTGCGCTGTCCGTCTACGAAGGGCGCTACCTGCTCGGCACGAGCATGGCGCGCCCGCTGCTGGCCAAGGGCCAGGTCGACTACGCGAGGCAGATCGGTGCCGATGCGCTGGCACACGGCTGCACCGGCAAGGGCAACGACCAGGTTCGTTTCGAGCTTGCCTACCAGGCGCTCGCGCCCGAGCTCGAGGTCATCGCGCCGTGGCGCCACTGGGACATCAGGAGCCGTGAGGACGCGCTCGACTACGCCGACAAGCGCGGCATCCAGGTCACGGCCTCGCGCACGAAGATCTACTCTAGAGACCGCAACCTCTGGCACATCAGCCACGAAGGTGGCGCGCTCGAGTCGCCTTCGAACGCACCGCCCGACGACGTCTGGGTCATGACCACCGATCCGCGGCGTGCGCCCGACGAACCGCTCGAGCTCACGCTCGGCCTGGTCGGCGGCGTGCCCACCGCGCTGAACGGCGAACGGCTGCCGGCCGAGGTGCTGCTCGCACGTCTCAACGACCTCGGCGGCAGACACGGCGTCGGCCGCGTCGACATCTGCGAGAACCGCCTCGTCGGCATGAAGTCGCGCGGCGTCTACGAGACGCCGGGCGGCACGATCCTGTTCGAGGCCTCGCGCACGCTGCGCGCGTTGACGATGGAACGCGACACGCTGCGGCTGTGCGAGAAGCTGATGCCGGACTACAGCGACCTCGTCTACACGGGCCGCTGGTTCCATCCAGCGCGTCGCGCGCTCGACGCGATGTTCGCGAAAGCGACGCAGCACGTGACGGGCACCGTGCGCGTGCGGCTCTACAAGGGCGCCGCGACCGCGTTGTCGGCCACGTCGCCGCACAGTCTCTTCTCGGAGGATCTCGCGACGTTCGGCCACAGTGCTCGGTTCGATCACAAAGACAGCGAGGGCTTCGTCAAGCTCTACGGTCTGCCCGGCGCGGTCGCTGCACGCGTGCAGGGAGCCGGTCCATGACGGAACGCGGCGCGAACACGGGCCAGATGTGGGGCGGCCGCTTCCAGGGCAGCCTCGACGCCGCCTTCCACGAGTTCCAGAAGAGCCTGCCGGTGGACCACGTGCTCGCGTACGCCGACCTCGAGACGAATCTCGCGTGGAGCGAAGCGCTCGTCGAAGCGGGCATCTTCACGGCCGACGAATTCGCGCGCATCCGCGAGGCCATCGATGCGCTGGCCGAACACTGGGCGGCGCACGGCGTGCCCGTGGGCGACCCCGCCGAGGACGTGCACAGTCTCGTCGAGCGCGAGCTCATCGCGCGCTGCGGCGACCTCGGCAAGCGCATCCATCTGGGCCGCTCGCGCAACGACCAGGTCGCGACCGACCTGCGGCTCTACCTGCGCGAACGCATCTTCGGCTGTCTCGGGGGCCTCGAGGACCTCTGCAGCTCGCTCGTCAGCAAGGCGGAGCAACACTGGCAGGCGCCGATGCCCGGCTACACGCACCTGCAGCGCGCCCAGCCGATCGCGATCGGTCACCACGCCTTGAGCCACGTCGAAGCGCTGGCGCGCGACCGCGAACGCTTCCTCGACGCATTCCGGCGCATGGACCAGTGCCCGCTCGGCAGCGGAGCCCTGGCCGGCACGACGCTGGCCATCGACCGCGAAGCGCTCGCGGGACAGCTCGGTTTCCGCGGCGGCCCGACGCGCAACAGCCTCGACGCGACCGCCGCGCGCGACCACGTCTGCGAGCTCGCGTTCGCGTGCGCGATGACGATGACGCACCTGTCGCGATTGGCCGAGGACTACATCTTCTTCGCGACGCACGAGGCGCGCTTCCTGACGTTCGGCGATGCCGTTTCGACGGGCTCGAGCCTGATGCCGCAGAAACGCAACCCCGACGCGATGGAGCTCGTGCGCGGCAAGGCGGGCCGCGTGCAGGGCGCGCTCATGGCGCTGCTCGCCACGGTCAAGGGGCTGCCGATGGCCTACAACCGCGACCTGCAGACGGACAAGGAGACGCTGCTGCCGGCGATGTTCGAGACCGAAGCCTGTCTGCACGTCACAGCACTCGCGGTGCGGCAGGCGACGTTCGACGCGCCGCGTTGCGCTGCCGAAGCCGAGCGCGGCTACCTCAACGCAACCGACCTCGCCGACCTGCTCGTGGGCGAGGGTGTCCCGTTCCGCGAGGCCCACGGCATCGTCGGCGCCGCGGTCAACCGCGCCGTCGAACTCGGCGTCGAGCTGCAGGATCTGCCGGCCGCCGAACAGCAGCGGCTCCTGCCGCAACTGCGCTGCGACCTGCGCACGGCACTCGCTGCGCCCGCCGTGCTCGCGCGGCGCCAGGCAATCGGAGGCACGGCACCCGTCCGCGTGAAAGCCGAGGTCGAACGCTGGCAGATCCTGATCTCCGAGTGGGCGACGGGTTCGACCGACAGCAGCGTGCTCTCCGGGATCGATGACGACGACGAAGAGCCTGCTGATTGCCCGCGCGACTGACGAGAGCCGCCTCACATCGCGCGGCGCGGGCGTCTGCGACCCGGAAGCACCAGGCCGTCCGATCCCCACTCCTCCGAGTCGACCTTCGAGGCCGAGCGCCGCGTTGCCGATGAAAACGGCGCCGTGCTCGGGCCGATCCATCCGGGTCGCACGCGGCGCCGAGCGCCGCGGCGAACCGCCTCGGGTGAACGCTCCACGCCGCGCGAGGAGACAACTTCGGCGAAGCGCGCAGCCAGCTCTGATGGTGGCGTAGCCACGCTCCCCCGTTGCCTCGAGGGTGTCCACCTCCGCCCGCCGCCGAGCAAGCGGAATCGCACACTGCGTTACACTCCTCGCACCCGACGCTATCGTAGGCTACCCCCCGAGTCCCTGTCCGCTAGATCTGTCCAGGCAATTGCCAGCCTCTCCCGGGTGATTGCTATGAGTCGATTCGAAACGGCCACTCTGTCATTCGCCACACTCGCCACACTTGCCGCCTGCTCGGGCAGTGGTGGTGGTTCCACGGCCGCATCCACGACTGGCGGCGACTTCCTGCTGCTGCAGACCGAGCCGGTCCACGGCGGCACCATCTACCTGAACGATCCCATCGCCCTGGACTTCAGCAACCAGGTCGACATCGATTCAGCGAGTCTGACGACGGTGCAGTTCCTGTCGCTCGACCAGTTGGGCAACCCGAATCAGGAGCTGGTCAGCGGCAACTTCGGCCTGGGGACCAGTCCTGGTGACACCGCGCCCGGGCGGCGGCTGTTCTTCGTGCCGCGGTTGCCGAGCAACAACAACTTCAGCAACGGCGGCTTCAAGTCCGGCCGCACCTACCTGTGCCAGCTCGTCGGCGGTTCCGCGCAGAACGAGACGGTGCTGCGCGATCGCAACGGCAGGGCCCTCTCCCAGCCGGTCACGTTCTCTTTTTCTACCGTGGAGGGTACGCAGGCAGCGCAGTTGTTCCGCAATCCGATCGCCGGCGGCCCGCGGCGCACCGGGCTCACCGTCACGACCGCGACCGACTTCGACGATGTACCGCTCGGCCTGTTCGGGGCGCCTCCGCTCGAAGTGCGACTCCACTTCGACCAGGCGCTGAACCCCAACGACGCCAACGTCCCGGTCGACTTCGACACGAACCCGCTCCTGCGTCAGGAGTCCCAGCGCGGACGCATCTTCCTCGAGTATCACGACGCTGAGCTCGCCCAGGGTGCGCTCGACTACGAGTGGATCCCGGCCGACGTCGAGCTCGAAGTGAACGACTTCACGGGTGCCGTGGTCGTGCTGCGCCCGGTCGGCGTGCTGCCCAACAACGCCGAGATCCGCATCATCGTCGAAGCCACGGTCGAGGACATCGCGGGCGAGTCGAACCTCGCGAAACCGGCCTACGATCGCGTGTTTGGCGTGTTCCACACGCAGAGCGCCTACGACCAGCAGTGGGACGGCATCGCCGAGGACTTTGTCGACAACAGGAACATCGATGCGACCGCGGTCTTCGCCGAAGCGCAGGCCGAGGTCGGCCCCGGCTACGTCAAGGCGGGCTTCGCGTTCGAGGGCAACTCGACGACCCTCGAGTACGAGCCGACCACGCAGGAGATCGTGCTCAACACGGCGTTCACGCAGGTCGTGCCCAAGACGGGTCTGCCGTTCACCGTGTCGGGTGGTGTATTCCAGTTCCGCAACGTGGTGATCCCGCAGGGTGTCACCGTGCTGGGCCAGGGCCCGAACCCGATGGTGTGGCTCTGCAGCGGCGACTTCACCGTCGCGGGCACGCTGTCGGTGCGCGGTGGCAACGGCGCGCGCGTCGACACTCTCGTCACGGGAAACTACGCGAAGGCTGGCGGCGTCGGCCAATGCGGCGGTGGCAACGGCGGCGATGGCTCGCCGAATGCCTTCACGCGCGACTTGCGCGGCGGCACGGGCCGCGGCCCTCGGCAAGCTGCCGGCATGGGTGGCGGCGGTGGTTACCTGTCTTGTATAGCCGGCTGCGGCGGCGGCTCGGGCGGCGGTGGTGGCACCATGGCGACGCAAGGCGACCCGCACTGGCGCGGCACGCTCCCGACGGCGCCCACGGTGCCGAACACCGCGTCCCCCGCCACGAACACGTCGTTCCAGCAGCGAATGGGTTATGGTGGTGCTGGCTGCGGAGGCGGCAGCGGCACGCGTTTGACCTTTCTTGCGGGCGGCGAAGTGGCCCCGCGCGTATTCACGGACGCGCGCAACGACAACGACTTCTGGGGCAGCGCGGTCCGTCTCGGCAACAACCTGCGCATCACGGGTGAACTCGCCATTCCCGTGGGTGGTGGTGGCGGCGGTGGCGGCGGTGACATGTCCCCGAGTGCAAACTGCACTCTGACCGGCGGCGATCCGGGGGGCGACCGCAGCGGTGGCGGCGGCGGTGGCGGCGGCGGTGTGCTCATCATCAAGGCACTCGGCAGCATCAACATCACTGCGACCGGCAAGCTCATCGCCGACGGCGGCCATGGCGGCGGCGGCGCACTGGGCGGTACCTCCAGCGAAGCCGGCGGCGGTGGCGGCGGTGCCGGAGGCATGGTCATTCTCATGTCGGCCCGCGGCATCAACATCGTGGCCCACGGCTCGGCATCGACGACTCCCCCCGGGGGCCGCTACGTCTATGGCGCGCCAACGGCAACGGCGACGGCGACCCATCCCTATCTGCGCGACGACTACAACTTCGCGATCTCGGCCGACGGCGGCCTCACACTCACGAGCAGCCTCGGCTCCAGCACGAGCAAGTACCCGCCCACCGGCCAGAACATGGCGGCAGGCGCTAGCTACGACGCGGAGCCGACCGGGGCACTCGGCGGCCTCGGCATCGTGCAGCTCATGGTGCCCCCGGGCGATCCAGCCGTGAACCCCGATGGCACGAACACGGCGCTCGACGACAACATCAACTTCTACATCGACGCAATCACGGGCGCGCCGCTGAGCGGTGCCAACAAGCGGCAACTG
>DASRJH010000137.1:0-19568 GCA_035649575.1 Planctomycetota bacterium | reverse complement strand
GATTCCGCGACATCGACCGCGACCCGCTGAACCAGTGGACCGCGAGCCGTTCGGCCAGTGAGATCGCGTTCCTCGCCAGCGCGAACAACTCGCTCGACTGGAACTGCATCTACAACTTCTGGTTCGACTGCGACGCAGCACCGGTCGCCGGCACCGTGACGCTCGACGAAGCGCGCATCGGTCCGGGTGCGCTGACCGTCGCGGTCGCATCGCAAGTGCCGGGTCTGCTCGGCACCGAGCAATTAGGAGATGGCTGCGGCACACCCGCTCCCTCTGCGTTCCCGAACGGCGTGCCGGCGTCGCCGAATCCCGCCTACGCGATCCAGTTCCAGACGACGCCCTCGGCCTTCCTCGTCGCGGCGTTCGCGCTGGCTCCCGCGAACCTGCCGCTCGGGTCCGGATGCACGGTGTTCCTCGACGGCAGCCAGCTCGCGATCAGCGCTCTCGTGCAGGCGGACTCCGCAGGCGCCGCATCGGTCGGACTCGCGATTCCACCCGGACTGTCGCCGCTCGACATCTACTGCCAGGGCTTCGAGCTCGTGCCCGGCGGCCCGATGTTGGGCTTCCTCGCGGCCAGCAACGGGCTGCGCATCCGCGCCGGCGGCACGGGCTGTCCATAGCGGGCCGGATCAGGCGCCGAACACGGTGCCCTGAGCCAGACAGTCCGCGAGCTGCGCCTGCAACCGCAGCATCGATTCGCGATCCGGCTCGGTGCCGACCGCCCGCAGCATGCGGCGGGCCAGCGGGCCGTGTTCGAGCAGCGCGTGCAGCGCAGGCTCGAGCAACGGGTCGAGCCCTGCGATGTCCGGCAGTGCACGATCGGCGAGGATGCGCCAGCATTCGTGCGCGGTGCTCGGTTCGGCCGGCAGCCCCAACACGGCCCGCAGTCCCGCGTGTGCGACGACCGCCTGCTCGCCGTCCTTCGAGGTGCTCCACAACACCGCCGCCAGCTCTTCGGTCGGCAACGCAGCGAGCGCCTTCCGATCGCACCAGCGTTCCGCGCACAGCTCGCGCAGCACCGCGACGACGAGCGCGCAGATCGCAAGATCGGCCGGCGGACATTCCTGCACGTCGAGCACGCGGATCTCGAGCGAGTCGCGGAAGAACTTCGCCACGACGCCGCGCGAGTTGAGCCACTCTTCGCGCAGCAGCCGACCCGGATCGAACGGCGCGATGTCGCGCCACATCGGTTCGAGGATCTCTGCGAAATACTGCTCACGCAGAGCAATGGGCTCGGGCACGACGTGACCCGTGACGGACGGCACGCGCGCCTGGTTGTGCCGATAGACCTGGAGCCGCCAATCGAGCCAACCCGTGAACCGGCCTTCGCAGAACGGCGAGCTCGCGGCGAGCGCCGGCAGCAGCGGCAACAGCGCGCGGGTCGCCAGGTGCAGGCGACCGAACTCGTCGTCGTCGCGGAACGGCAGGTTCAGGTGACAGCTCTGCAGGTTCGACCAGCCGTGGCCACGGCAGTCGAAGATCCGGTCGTAGGCCGCGTAGACGTCGGCGTAGTCGTGGGGCCAGCGGCGGAACTCGCACCGCGGATCCATCGTCGCGTGCATGCCACCCGGCATCAGCATCGCCCCCATCGGCGACAACGCGCCCTGGATGCGCTGCAGCGACGTCTGGAAGGCCCGCGCGAGACCCGCGAACGACGCGGCCGGTCCGTTCGTCTTGGTCTCGAGCACGTGCAGCGCGAGCTCGTTCGACCACGCGATCGGGCCGTCCTCGAACTCGCCCGCATACGTGCCCGCGAAGTGCTTGAGCAGCTCGTCGACGATCGGTCGCACCGCGCACGAGCTCCGGTCGACGACCATGTACTCGAGCTCCACGCCGTAGCCGTCGAACAGGCCGAGCGTCACGCCGACCCCCAACCGCGATGCCGCGCGGTCACGCGCGCGAAGAACGTCCGCATCACGCGCAGGTAGAGGTCCTCGCCGAGCACCTGGTCTTCGAAGCCCGCGTCGATGTTCGGGTTGTCGTTGACCTCGATCATGTAGACCTTGCCGCCGACCTCCTTGAGGTCGACGCCATACAGGCCCTTGCCGACGTGGTTGGCGGCCTGCAGCGCCGTCTTGACGACGCGCGTCGGCGCCATCTCGACGGGCAGCGTCTCGGCGCGCCCCGCGTCCTCCTTCCTGCCGCCGGCGTCGCGCTTGAGGATCTGCCAATGGCCGTCGGCCATGAAGTAGCGGCACGCGAACAGCGGCTGCCCGTCGAGCACGCCGATGCGCCAGTCGAAATCGGTCGGCACGAACCCCTGGGCGATGACGAGGTCGGACTTCTCGAGCATCGCTTCGAGCTGCTCCGACAATTCCTCCATCGTCGACACGCGGCGCACGCCGGCCGAGAACGAGCTGTCGGGCTCCTTGAGCACGCAGGGCAGGCCGAGGCGCGGCACGAGGTCGTCGACGTTGCCACGGTGCACGATCATCGTGTTCGGCACGAGGATGTCCTGCTGGTCGGCCATCTCGGCCAAGAACACCTTGTTCGAGCAGCGCAGGATCGACGCCGGATCGTCGATCACGACGAGCCCGAGCGCCTCGGCGCGACACGCGAAGCGGAACGAGTAGTGGTTGACGCCCGTCGTCTCGCGGATGAACAGCGCGTCGAACTCGGCGAGCCGCGAGTAGTCCTCCTGCCGGATGAACTCGACGTTGAAGCCGACGTCCTCGCCGGCCTTCGCGAACTTCTGCAGCGCCTTCTTGTTCGACGGCGGTTCGGGCATGTCCGGGTCGACGAGGATCGCGAGGTCGTAGGGTCGCTGCGCGCGCTTCTGCGGCCGCACGCGCGACCGCTGCAGGAAGTCCGTCGTGGCCTCCTGCGCGAACCCGCTGTGGTGCTCCGGGATGTCGTCGAGCGCCATCGGCTTCATGCTCTCGAGCCGCCAGCGCCCCGACTTCCCGCTCTTCGTGAAGTTCGCCTGCAGGTAGGGGCTCGGGAACATGCGGAACAGCGCGCTCGCGAGCCGCTCGTGCCGCTGCGCCATGTTGCGGCCGAAGTAGACGCTGAGCACGAATTCGTCGCTGTGCACCTTGGCCAGCGAGCCGTCGATGATCTCCTGCAGGTCGCTGCCGGCGATCGCCGCGATCGCGCGGTCCTTCATGTTCTGGATCGTCTCGATGCTCGGCATCGGATTGTGACCGCGCGCATCGGCCAGCAGCGACACGTAGTAGCCGATCCTCTGATAGCCGAGCGAGCGGCACAGGTTGATGAGCCGGACCTTGTCGAGCGTCGTGTAGGACGGATGCGTCAGATACTTGCGCGCGGCGACGACGTCGACGCCGTCCTGCGAGAAGGACCACTCTTTGGGGTCGTTGACGACGACTAGGTTGCGCATGTCTTCAGGACTGCCCGGCCGGGGCCGTAGGGGTGCCGCGAGCGAAGGTGTCGCGGCCGCAGCCTTTCATGGGGACGGGCACGGTATCCGCGCTGCGGCCGGAATCGAGCGGCGGCCAGCGGAGCGCTGGGAATCAGGGGAGGCGCAAGCGCGCGAGCAACCGCGCCAGGGCGTCCGCGTAAGCAGCCGGCTCCTTCGCGGACACCTCGCCGTGGTGCGCTCCGGCCGCGATCCACAGCTCCTTCTTCTCGTCGGGCATCGGCAAGCGCGCGAACAGCTGCTCGACGGTCGCGGGCGGCACGCGGTCGTCCTCGCCGGCGCTGATCAACAGCACGGGCAGATCGTGCGGCAGGTTCGCGAGCACCTCGCCGGGTGCGACATCCTTCACCTGAAACCCGGACCAGGCGCCGAGTGCTTCGAGCACGAGCGAACGCCAGGGCTCGACCATCGCGAACCAGCTGCGGCGGTCCCCGCCGCGCTGGAACGACAACATGCGATGCGCGGCCGCCTGCAAATCGTCGATCGGCGCGTCGAGCACGAGGCCGGCAATGCCCTGCAGCCGCGGCAACGCGAGACTCACGGCGGCCGTGCCGAGGCTGATGCCGTAGAGCACGACCGGAGTGTCGGCGCGCCCCGGCTGCGCGCGCACGTACTCGACCGCCGCGACGACGTCGTCACTCTCGCGCAGCCCTCCCGTGAACGGCGCGCGGCTGCTGCCGCCGTGGTTGCGCAGCTCGAGCAACCAGCATTCACAGCCCCGCTCGCGCAGCATCGCGGCGACGGGCTCGAGCTCCATCGCGCCTCGGAACAGTCCGTGCACGAGCACGACGGCAGCCACGGGTGGTTCGCGCAGCGGTTCGATGCGGAACGCGCGCAGCACGACGCCCTGCGAGCTCGCGATCGTGCGCGCCCGCGCGCGCGCAGCCGCGAGGATCTCGGAGCCGACCGCGGAGTCGCCCTGCGCTTCGCCCTTCAGCGAGTCGCGACTCTGTAGCAGCAGCTTGCCGTCGGCGCCGAGCCGCGGTCCCTCGTAGCGCCGCTCGTCAGGGCGCGTGCCGAGGCCGCGCGAGCCGAGCAGACCCAGTGCCAGTGGGAAGGTGACCACGAGATGCAGCAGGAACAGCGCCGCATGCAGCCACAGGCTGATGCGCCAGAAGCGCCGCTGCGGCCGCTTGAGCAGCAGCAGCACCATGGAGGCAACGCAGACCGGCACCAGCGTTGCCAGCGTGAAAACGAGCGCCGCGACGCACGGGAAGATCACACGTCCTCCCGGAACGGCGACGGTCCCGCCGGCAACAACCCGAGTGCCTTGCCACGCGCCAGCATCGTCTCGATCGCGCGCCGGCCGCGCGCGCCGAGATCGACCGTGAAGTCGTTCACGTAGAGCGCGATGTGCCGGTCGCAGACGTCATCGCTCATCTCCTGGGCATGGGAACGCACGAATCCGCGGGGCCGGTGCGGTTCGTTGCGTGCCAGCGCGACCGACGCGCGCAGCGTGGCTTCGATCGCGACGAAAGTGGACCTGTCGAGCTCGCGGCTCGCCGCGATGACGCCGAGCGGCAGCGGCCCGCCGGTCGCATGCTCCCAGAGCACGCCGAGGTCGGCGAGCTCGCGCAGTCCGTGCGCGGCGTAGGTGAAACGACCCTCGTGGATCACGAGCCCGGCGTCGCAGACTCCGGCGGCAACGGCGGGCATGACCTGATCGAAGCGCATCGCAACGCACTCGCGAGGTTGCGGGCCGAGGCTCGTCAGCAGCAGGAAAGCCGTCGTGTGCCGGCCCGGGATCGCAACCCTTGCCGCGGCGATGTCGTCGAGCGACCGCAGCGGCGCATCGGCGCGGCAGACGACGAGCGGCCCACAACCAGAGCCGAGTGCCGCCCCGCTGCGCAGTACCGCATATTGGTCGGCGACCCGCGCAAGGGCCGGCACGCTCAGTTTCGTCACCGCCAGCGGATCGCGACGTTGCACGGCGCGCTCGTTGAGCGCTTCGATGTCGGCCAGCGCCGGCACGAGTGCTATGCCCGGACTCGGCACGGCCCCGTAGCACGCACCCCAGAAGGCGAACGTGTCATTGGGGCACGGCGAGAAGCCGAACGGGATCTGGCGGACCGGGCTCAACCTGCGTGAGCCTACCGATCCGCGTCCGATCCACTACTACTCCCCCCCCCCCGCGGCGAGGACACTACTGCAGCGTGAGGCGGTCGACGTTCGACTGCGCGACGATGTTGCCGTTGGCGTCGAACAGCATCATGACCCCGTCGATCGGGATGCCCGCCAGGAAGCTGATGATGCCCGGATCGGGGAACACGAAGTCTGCGAACGGGAAGACACCGGGACCGGCATTGCTGAAGTGGAACGCGTTGCCCGGCCCCAACGGCGTGGTCCACAGCAGGATCGTCAGGAAGTCGTCCTCGATGCCGAAGAACTTGCCGAAGCCACGCCCACCGAGCGTGCTGAACGAGAGCGCCGTGTAACCCTCGTCCCAGCCGGTGGCCGGCACGTTGGCCGCACTGATCGTGAGGTTGCCGGGGCCCGTCGAGCTCAGATCGAGCGTCATGCCCGTGTCGTTCTGGTAGCCACCACCGAGCGGGTGCACGACCAGCGCGCAGTCGAGGTCGAGCTGCGGTGTCTCGACCTTGGCGTCCTGCACGATCGAGGTCGCTTCGACGGTCACGAGGTAGATGCCGGCTTGCGGGCTGGCGAGGTAGACACACTCGATGTTGTCGCGGTCGTTCGGCACGCCGCCGCTCGTCGAAGTCGTGCCGACGGCGAGGCCGTTGTTGCCCCACCAGAACGTGCCGTCCGAGAGGCGCGTGACCTTGAGGTTGGCGTTGTTGATCAGGTGGATCGCGGCGCCCGCAACCGCCGCCGGATCCGCGTAGACCATCGTCGCGCGGAACTCGGCAGTGCCCGGCGCGACCCACACGAGGTAGGTCCGCGACTGGCCCAGCTGCAGCGTGTCGTACTCGTCGACGACGAGGATCTTCTTGCGGTTCTCGTAGAGGCGGCTCACCGACGGGAAGCCCCAACCCTGGTGCGTGCGCGTCAGGTTGTGCGCGGCGCCCGAGAACGCGTATTGGCTCGCCGTGTTGCAGAGCAGCGCCTTGCTCGTCGTCATGTGCGGCTTGTTCGCGAAGCGGTTTGCGTCCGTCGCCGGCAGCGGCAGCGGATTGCCGAACAGGCCGTCCGTGAACATCTGTTGGATGAGGCCGACGTGGCCCGCGATGATCGGCGTCGCGGACGAGGTGCCACTGAAGGTCGCGGTGTAATTGGTCGCCGAGTAGCCGGACGTCCCGACGAGGTCCGACGTCAGCACGTTGTCGTAGTAGGCACAGGCGTCGGGCTTCAGGCGTCCGTCCGTGGCGGGGCCGGTCGAGGCAGTGGTCCAGACGTCATCGAGCGGGTTCGCGTTGTTGCCGTGCGAGAGACCGCCGCCCGAGATGATGTTCTTGGCCCAGGCTTCGGGGCGGCTTCTCGTATCGCCGAGGTTGCTCTGGCTCTGGCAACGCGTCAGGTCGCTGTCGAACAGCGCGTCGTCCATCGCCGACGACACCGTCGTGTAGCTCGGCGTCTGCGTCGAACCCCAACTCGCCGTGGCGATCATGGTCTTCCACTGCAGCGCAGGATTCACGCTGCCCTGGATCTGGGTGTAGTGGGAGGAAGCCGAGGTGTAGCCACCTTCGATGATCGTGCACAGCGGCATCATGCCGCGCGCCTGGAACATGCCGGCACCGGCGCCGCCGACGATGCCCGCGGTGCAGTGACCGTGGCTCGCGCTGCCTTGGCCGCGCACCAGGAACCGGCCCGCGAAGTCGGGGTGCGTCTCCTGGAAGAACTCGGTGATCTCGGCGCGCACGCCCTGCCCGAGGTAGTTTGCCGCCGCCTCGATGGAATCCGCGCCACCCTGGATGCGCGCGTTGTCCATGTCGTAGCCGATCGGCGTCGCCGGATCGGCCCACACCACGGTGTCGAGCGACATGACATCCAGCAGGTGTTGCCGCGTCAGCGAAGCGCGGATCATCGTCGAGCCTTCGCACAGGTCCGTGACCTGGCCGCCGATCGCGGCGATCTGGCCAGCGAGCGCGAGCCGGTCGGCCTTCGCAGCGAGCACGAGGTTGCACTCGCGTGCCCTGCCGCCACCTCCCGTCGCGAACCCGCGCAGCTCGTCATCGAGCTTGAAGCCGTTCTGCAGCGGACCGACCCACCGCACGCAGCCCAGTTCCCGCAGGCTCGCCGCAACGCGGGCGTCGCAGCGCACGCAGAGCAGGTTCGCGGGCAGGTAGTGAAGGATCTGCGCGCCCGCCAAGGTGACCGCGTCGCGATACTCGCCGAGAACCTGCGTCTGGAACTGCACGAGGAAGAGGCGCGTGCCCGCAGGAGCGGCCATCGGGCCCGGGAGCTGCAGCGGCGCCGTGGCCGGGTCGAACCTGGCCAACACGTGGTGCACGCGGTCGTCCGCGTCGAGCAACGGCTGCCAGGTGACGCCGCCATCGCGGCTGCGAGCCGTGTGCGTGACTCCGGAGTCGACCAACCGGCGAACCGTCACGCCGCGCGTCTCGAAGCGGTGTTCGTTGGGATGAACCTTGTTCGCGGGAGCCGCGGCCTGGCCTGCTTGCGCCTGGACCGCCGACAGCATGGACAGAGTGGTGGCGCAGAGTAGAGCTGTTCGCAATAGCATGGGAGCCTGCATGGGCGACGGGGAGCAGACCCGTCTCCAGGAAAGACAGGGGTAGGCTCAATGGAGTATGGAGTGCTGCCCGCTGGCCGGCAACTCCCGCGTGGTCTGCGCCCCGTCACACTGCTGCGACTGCGGCGAAGGTCCCACGTCATGCCGACTTCATTGGCGCGGCGGCGAGGCTCAGATCCGGACTTCATTGCGCGAAGCCCGCGACAATTGCTTTGGATGGTATTCGCGGGAGCCGCGCCGATTCGGACGTGCAACTGGCTATACCTCCTCGCCGCGATGCGACTCTCGATCACCCGCCCTGACGACTGGCACCTGCACCTGCGCGATGGCCAAGCACTCGCCGCGGTGTTGCCCGACACCGCGCGCACCTTCGCGCGGGCCATCGTGATGCCGAACCTCGCACCCCCTGTGACGACCGTCGCGGCAGCTCGCGATTACCGGCAGCGCATCCTCGCCGCGGTGCCGCAGGGCATGCGGTTCCAGCCGCTGATGACGCTCTATCTGACGGATCGCACCCCGGCCGCGGAGATCGCGGCCGCCAAGGCGAGCGGCTTCGTGACCGGCGTCAAGTACTACCCCGCCGGTGCCACGACCAACTCCGAGACGGGGGTCACGAACTGGCAAGCTACGCACCCGGCCCTGGCCGCGATGGAGAAGCACGGGGTGCCACTTCTCGTGCACGGGGAAGTCACCGATGCGGACGTCGACGTGTTCGACCGCGAACGGGTCTTCCTCGAGCGACACCTGATCCCGCTGCACCGCGAGTTCCCGGCGCTGCGCATAGTGCTCGAGCACGTGACGACGGCCGAGGCGGTCGCCTGGGTCGAGCAGGCGGGCCCGCGCGTGGGCGCGACGATCACGGCCCACCACCTGCTCTGGAACCGCAATGCGATCTTTCAGGGCGGCATCCGGCCACATGCCTATTGCCTGCCCGTGTTGAAGCGCGAACGCCACCGCGAGGCCCTCGTGAAGGCCGCTGTGACCGGGGCGCGCTTCTTCCTCGGCACCGACAGCGCGCCACACGCGCGCAAGAGGAAGGAGGCCGCGTGTGGTTGCGCGGGCATCTACACGGCCCACGCCGCGATCGAGCTCTACGCCGAGGTTTTCGAACGAGCCGGTGCCCTGGAACGTCTCGAGGCGTTCGCGAGCCAGCGTGGTCCGGACTTCTACGGCCTGCCGCGAAACCAGGATCGCATCACGCTCGTCCGCGAGGCGTGGACGGTACCGGCCGAGCTGCCCTTCGGAGACGAACGGCTCGTGCCGATGCGCGCTGGCGAGTCGATGCCGTGGCGGCTCGTCGGTTCCGGCTGAGAAACACCCCGGTCTACTTGTCCGCGCCGTCGGCGGGCAGGCGGCTGCAACGCATGTCGCGCCCGTTCTGGTGCAGCACGAGCCCGGTCACCACATCGCCTTCGAGCTCGAACGTGATCGACGCTTCGACGACGCGGTAGAAGAACTCGGTGGCGGACCGCGCATACAGACGACTTGCGCGCTGCCCCGTCAGTTGCGCGAACAGACCGCGGTCGCGCAACGTCAGCTCGAAGGTCGCCTGCGGCGACAGGCGATACTTGCCGACGTAGCGCTGCAGCACCGCGCGTTCGACGGCGACCGGCGTCTCGAACGACAACGGCTCGACCTTCATGCCGGCCAGGTGCTGCAGGATGCGTTCCCCGACCGCATCGAACTCGCCGCGCCCCGTGTTCGCGAGGATGCAGACGGCGCGGTTCCGCTTCGGCTGCACGCCGAGGTAGGCGTGGTAACCACCGGTCTGCCCGTTGTGCCACAGCGTCTCGCCATCGCGTGCGATGTGCCAGCCCAGTGCGACGTGGATGCCGTTCGCACCGTCGTGGCGCTTCTGCTGCGAGAGCTCGATGGCCTTGCCGAGGACTTCGGGTCGCGTGAGCTGGGCGCGCGCAAACTTCAGCATGTCGGAGACCGTCGACCGGATGCCGCCCGCGCCCGCGAGTGCTGCGAGATCCCAGGTGTGGTCGGGTTCGCCATCCGCATCGTGCGGCGGCGCGAGACGCTTCTGCTGCGCCTCGTCGAGCGCAACGCCGGAGTCCCGCATCTGCAGCGGCACCAGGATGCGCGCACGCAGCAGCTCGTCGTAGGAGCCGAGCTCGTTCGCGCGGACGAGCAGGGCGCCGAGCAGCCCGACGGCCAGGTTGCTGTACTCGTACTTGCTGCCGGGCTCCCATCGTACGCGCACGGCGCCGAGCGCTTCGTAGAGACGTTCCGTCGTGAAGTGCGCGTACGGATCCTGCGGGTCGGACCCCTTCATGTCGGGCAGGCGCGGCAAGCCCGACGTGTGCGTCGAGAGGTGCCACAGCAACACGGGCTTGCCCTCGAACGCCGGCATCGAGACGCCTTCGGGCAGATGCTTCTGCACGGGATCGTCAAGTGCTGTGAGACCACGCTGCACCGCGTCCGCGAGCAGCAGCCCCGTGAACACCTTCGACACCGAGCCGATCTCGTATATCGTCTGCGCGCCGGGTTGTTGTTTGCTCTCGCGGGCCAGGCGGCCGTAGCCGCGCACGAACTCGGTCTCGCCGTCGATCACGCCGACCACGAACCCCACCGCGACGTCGGCCTGGACGAGCGGGTTGCAGAGCCGGTCGACCTGCTCTGCGAACGCAGGTGGTTCCTGGGCCAGGATGCCGCGGAGCAGGACGCCAGGCAGAAGAATCGGCAGCAAGACGGGCAATGAACGCATCCTGGCAAGATAGGGACGGCGGCCGGCTATTCATCATCGACCAGGGACAAGTTCCCTCGGCGCGACTTCCCGTCAAACGCGCCGGCTACAGTCTGCTCTCGCTGCGCCGTCCCCGGCGTGGCGACACACCATGCGCCAGCTCTCCCCCGTCTTCGCGTCGCTCGTGCTGCTCGCGGCGCTGCACGCGCAAGACAACGTCCGCATCGTGAAGGTCCCGGACAACCTGCGCCTGCCCGCGGCCGCGGGATCCAACCTGCTGCTCGAAGTCGAGGTCAGCAGCACACCCGACGCGATCTGGCTCGCCAGCGATGCCGCCGCCCAGGATCGACTGTCGCTACAGGACGTCGGCCAGCGGCGCTTCCAGGCCAACCTCGCCGACGCTCGCCTGTTCGACCTGCTGCCCGCCGGCCGCGACCAGGGGGCGCTGTTCGTGTTCGCGCGCTTCCAGAACCGCACCGCGCAGAGCCCCGCCATCGCGTGGGCCCGCGCTGCGAAAGACGACGGCAAGGTCCGTTGCGTCGTGCGCACGCGCGGCAAGCCGACGCGCTTCGTGGAACCCGACGACCGCGTGTGGCTCGACCCGGCGACGCTCGAACGGATCGAGCTGCAGGGTGCGGCGGCGCGCCAGTCCGCAGCGATGGTGCGTCTCGCGGACCTCGAGCTGCCGCTGGTCCGGCGCGCCGAGGAGCAGCTGTGGGTGCTCGATGTCGATGCACGCATGCGCGAACGCCTGATGGCCGCCGACGCGTTCGAGGTCGAACTGCGGCTCGGTCCCGCGAGTACGTTGTTCGAGTTCCGGTGCGTGCCGCCGCGACTCGACCTCGAGGAGCCGGTGACCACGTTCGTGGTGCCGCAGCGCAAGAAGAGGTTCGTGCCCGGCAGCCGCAACTGGCTCCAGGTCCACATCGACGACATCACGGCGGGTCGCGTGTTGTTCGAGCTCGTGGCAGCCGACGGTTCGATCGTGGTGCCCGAGCAGCTCGTGCACGAGCGCGACTATGTCGAGTTCCAGCTCGCCAGTGCGCGCTACGTGTTGTCCGTGCAGAAGCTCGTGAACCTGCTGATCGGCGACGACCACGCGGAGTTCCAGGTGCAGGCGACCGCCACGTTCCGGCCCGATCGCATCGGCCAGCTGCTGCGAGCGATCGAAGCGAGCCCCGACACGTTCGTGCGCGAAGGCAAGGACTACGCGGGGCCGGCTGCCGCCCAGTTCCTGATCGCCAAGCTGGCAACGCCGCGCGACAAGACGATCGACGTCGAGGAGTTCATCGAGATACTTGCGAGCAAGTCGAGCCGGACCGGAGAACCGTATCAGGTGCGCGACAAGGACGGCGTCGTCGTCACGATGCGCGACTGGCTGCACAGAGCACGGCAGCGCATCGAAGCGGCCGAGGCCAGGCAGAAGGGCAAGTAGCTGCCCCTGGCTGAAGAACCGCGCAGCGGAGCTCGAGCCCCGCTGCCGCGCGCGTCACTCTCACCAGACCAGCATGCCCGTGAGGTTCTGGAAGTCGAAGCCCGTGCCGCCGAACGTCACACCTTGCGCGAAGAACTCGAAGCCGGCGAGCGACGGGTCGGCCGGAATCGCGATGGGCAGCGAGGCGTTGCCAACGCCCGCGCTCGTAGTGACCAGCGTCCCCGGGTTGATCTGCAGCACGCCGCCGAAGCCCGGCACCGGAGTCGGTGGAATGGTGCTCAACGCGAAGCCGACGATCCACAGCGCCGTCGATTTCACTTCGAACGTCGGCGTGTTGCCGTTCTGGGTGACGCCATACGACTCGACCGAGAAGAACGCGTTCGCGCGTGCGTCGATCGGGGACGTGCCAGCCATGATCTCGGTGAAGTTCGCGTCGCCGTCGCCGTCGAGGTCGCCGAACGGGTTGACGACGAGGCAATATTGGAACTGCGTGCTGAGCTGCGCCTGCGTTCCGGCGGCGCTGAAGGCACCGAGCTGCAGTTTCGTCGGAATCTCGAGCACACCTGTCGTCGGGTTCACGCGCCGCACTTCGCAGGGCGGACCGACGCCCGAGAACGTGACGCGCGAGCTCAGTCGGATGCGGCCGAGGTTGTCGGTCGTCACACCGATGTTGTTGGGCGCGAACGACAGCGTCTGCAGCACGAGGCCGGTCGTCTGGTCGATCTGCACGACGGTTCCGTTGCCGAAGCTCGAGACCCAGATGCGGCCGTTGATGTCGAAGGTCGGCGGATACGCGGTGCTCGTCGGCGGCACCGGGTAGACGTTGAGCGTCGCGCCAGTCGCCGCGTCGAGCTCGGCGAGAGAGGCGGCGCTGTCACCGGTGACCCACAGATGGCTCGGGGTGAGCAGGCCACGGAAGTCCGCGACGATCCCGATCGGCAGCAGCCCGCCGACGCCCGCGATGGGGAAGTTGGTGACCGCGCCCGTCGTGTCGATGCGCGACACCGAGCCGGGGCTCACGCGGTGTGCGATCCACTTGTTGCCCGCGGAGTCGACCGTGATGCCGAGCGCAGCTCCGGCGGTCAGGGTGTACGACGCTACGAGCGTGCCAGCGGCGTCGTACTCGTGCACAGCCGTGCCAGCGTTCGTGACCCACCCGTGCCCTGCCGCGTCGAACGTGATCGCGTAAGCGGACCCGCTCGGCAGTGCGACGGGCGTGAAAACCGCGGTCGCCGGGTCGTAGATGTCGAACGTCGCTGCGCCGAAACGCACGACCCAGACCTTGCCGTCGGGTGCGGTCGTGCAGTTGCGCAGCGTCGTCGGCGTCGCGACGCGCTCGAGCACCGAACCCCATTCCGACACCCGCATGATGTCGCTCGAGGCTCGGTTGGCGATCCAGTACGAAGACTGTGCGAAGACAGGGGCAGTGAGCAGGAAGAACGCCAGGAGAGTCAGCTTCATGGTGGCAGAGCCTGAGTTGGAGTCGTCGGGGGTGGACCCGGAAAGTAGAAGGCGCGCTCGCGAACACGACAAGCCAACAGAGCGAGGGCGCGATCGGTTTCGAGGAGTTTCTCCGGGGAAGGCTGGCCGGTCCGGCCAGCCGGCGAAGATTGCAAGGTCGAGACTAGGACGTCGCGACGCCGCGCCGCGACTCCTCGGGATGGTCGCGCGCATACATGCGAGCACGAAACGCACGGTACTTCTCCGAGAGTGTCGCGCACGAACGGTAGGCTCTGCGCAATGCATCGTGCCGTTGCTCTCGGTTTGCTTTCCGCGCTGGCGCTCGCCCTGCCCGCACAGGAGCCCGTCACCACGCTCACGATCGCGGAGACCACCGCGGGCCAGGGCGACACGCTGGCCGTCGGCGACATCGCGACGTTGTGCTGGCTCGCGAAGAAGGACGACGGCTCCGTCTACGAGGAACGCACGAACGAGCGGCAGCCGATGCAGCTGCGCGTCGGTCCGCAGGTGCCGCAGTGGTGGGAAGAAGGGCTGCAGCGCATGCGACCCGGCGGCACCTATCGCGTCGAGGTCCCGATCGATCGCATGTGGCCCGCGGCCCAGCTGCCGGCGGCGCTGCGCGGCTGCAAACACGTCGTCTACGAAGTCCGCGTGCTGCGCGCGATCCGCATGCCGCGCTTTCAGCAGGTCGACGCGACGAAGGCGAAGGACGAGGTCGGCTTCCCGACCGAGGTGCGCGCGGTCGGCAGCGGCACGAAGCCCGCGAAGGACCACTGGTGCACGTTCCATTTCATCGCGTTCACCTCGACGGGCGACGTGATCGACTCGAGCCATGCGCTCGAAAAACCGATGCGCGCGCGACCCGATGCGCTCGACGTTCCGTTCCTCGCGGCGATCCTGCCGCGCATGGCGCCGGGCGCGCGGTGGCTCTGCACTTCGCCGGTGACGGCAGGGCATCCGCGCTGGGCGGGCATCCTCGGGGCCAAGGAGACCGTCACGTGGCAGGTCGAGCTGCTCGCGGTGACGCCGCCGCTGCCGATGCCGGCCTTCGCGCCGCCACCAGCCGAGACGATGAAGGCGTCGGCCAGTGGCGTGCGTGTGTGCATCGACGGCGGTGTTGGAGAGGCGTCACCCGCCGACGGCGTAAAGCAGGTGCGCGCGCACTTCGCATGCTGGCTCGCCGACGGCACGCTCGTCGAGGCGTCCTACCCTGCTGGAGAACCGAGCGAGCTTGAGCTCGCGCGGTTGCCGCCCGGCATGAGCGAGGGCTTCCTGCGCATTCCCGGCGGCGGCGCTGCTTGGCTGCGCATTCCGGCGGCCCAGGGTTACGGCAGCAAGGGGCATCCCGCGCGCAAGGTGCCGCCCGACGCCGAGCTCATCATGCGTGTCGAACTGCTCGGGATCGGAAGGTAGCCCGTCAGCCCAGGAGCACTCATTGTGTGCTATCGGCGACCGACCGCCGAGTTCGTGCTCCGCTCGAGTCCGGAGCCTCACACCTGGTCACGGAACTGCGCAATGCGCGCACCGCGTACGCGACGGGGGCGCGGCTCCTGCGAGTCGCGCCCGTTGCCTGGCGACGCCATCGCGTTCACCAGCTCGAGCCGTCGGTCAGAGCACCGGCCAGGGCACCGGCAGACCGATGACGAGGTTGAAACTGAAATCGAAGTAGGCGGCGATGAACGTCAGCGAGCCCGGCGCGAGCGGGCCCGTCAACGTGATGTTCGGGATGCTGACGCTGAGGCGGCCGTTCGCACCGACGATGCCGATACCGACCACGTTCACGGCCGGGGCCACGGTTCCGACGAGCGCAAGCGTTCCGGCCGGCGCTGTCGTGCTGAGCTCGAGGTCGAACGGGCCGAGGCTGCCGTTCAGGATCATCGGCGCGATGCGCGTCGAGGCGGCTGCGGTGTCGTCGACGTCGTTGGAGGCCGGCGTGCCGACACTGCCGCTCCCCATCGTGCTGAGCGTGGTGTCCGCGCCGGTCGTGCGGTCGACCTGGAAGAACCGGTCGGAGCCGGCCTGGCTCGACACGAGCAGGTCGTTGAAGTTGCGGTCGTAGTCGATCCAGTTGCAGCCGGCGAGCGTGTTCGCGACGGCGACGCCCGGACCGCCGGCGGCCGGCATCCGGTACATCTGGGAGCCCGCCGCCCCGAAGGTCGTGATCCAGAGCTCGTCCGGGTTCGTGCCGTCGTTCGGCGCAAAGGCGATGCCGCTGATCGACGTCGTCACCGTCGAGCCGACCAGCACCGGCGCCTGGAACGAGCCGTCCGGGTTCTTGAGCATCTTGTGCACCTGAGCGGCGGTGAACATGCCGATGTAGAGGTTGCCGGCCGGATCGCGGCAGACGCCGTTGTGGGTGCCCGTGGCGACCGAGCCGATGCTGACGCCCGCGCCGCCGAGCTTGCGGTCGAAGCGGAAGACGCCGCCGCCGCTGGCTGCCGTGCTCTGGGAGATGATCGGGTTGCTGTTGTCGTCGAACGTGATCGCGTTGATGCTGGTCAGGGGCGCAGTGCCGAACAGAGAGAACTGCGACACCGTCGTGCCGGTGATGCGGATCCAGTTCAGCTGGTTCGTCGACGAGCTGCCGATCCAGATGCGGTCGTCGATCGGATCGAGGGCGATCGCGTTGACGTTCGCGTTGCTGCTGCCGGCGGCGACGAGGCCGGTCACCGCGACGTTGCCACCGGCGCGGTCCGCGATGTACAGACCCTCGCTCGGTGCGATGGGGCTGATCACGCCGAGGATGCTGGAAGAGTACGGGAGCTGGGCGACCAGTGCGGTGGTACTGGCCAGCAATGTGGCGACGCAAAGAAGTTGACGCATGGAATCTCCTGAGTCGAGTGAAGGGTGCAGCAACCTGACACGACCCGTGCACTCAGGGCAAGCCCCGTCGGCCGCGTGCAGTGTCCTTCCCCTTTCCTTCACGCGGGACCTTGCCAGAACGGTTGAACGCAAGATCGAGGAGCGCGCGCGGCGATGTTCCCGAGGGTGCGCCGGCGTCACCGTGCGACCGCGCGCGGGCCGTCCAGCAGCGCGGCCACAACGAGCGCGGCGAGGTCCTCGCCTCCATCGGCGACGCGGCGAGCCGGTGCGGATCGGCAAGGCGCACGACCTCGGGACCGCGGTCGGCGCGCGCGTGGAACGCGGCGACGTGCCGCGCGAGCGCTTCGATCTCGGCCGGGCACACCGCGCGGTGGCGCACGAGCTCGTCGAGCATGCGCTGCGCGGGCAGCCGCCGCATCACGACGGCAACGTCGAGATCGCCGGGGCCCTCGTCGTCGCCGAGAGCGCTGAAGGCGACGCCGCCGGCCGCGGTGCGCCGCAGGGCCGCGGTCCCGAGATACGTGTCGGGACAGAGCCGCCGGTTCAGCCGCACCTCCTCGCGGCACAGCCGCCGCCGCACCGAAAGGCGCGAGAAGTCGGCGAACGGGAAGGTGACCGCCTTCTTGAGCTTGTAGACGAGCTCGCCGGCGAGGCACACGATCGACATGTGCGTCTGCACGATCTCGACAGCGGCCGGCCGGTGCGGGAAGCACGCCGGGTTGCCGAGGCTGGCCAACAGGGCGGCGGTCATCGTTCGCGACGAAGAGCAGGGGCCGGACACGGCCGGCGATGGTATCCGCGGCGACGCGTCCCACCGAGGTGCGGACGCGGGGTTCAGCTGCCCTGCCGGAATAGTCCGCGGCATGCTGGACCGGCGCTCGGTTCCGCATGCGCCATGCAAGCGGCGATGGGCGGCCACGCAGCCTGCATGCACTACACTGGGACGCATGTCGAAGATGCTCCAGATCCGGAACGTTCCTGACCGGCTGCATCGTCTCGCCAAGGCTCGAGCAGCAGCGGCCGGTCTTTCGCTTTCCGACTATTTGCTCGGCGAGCTGAAGAAGACCCTCGAACTGCCAACGGTGGAAGAAGTGCTCTCGCGTCTACCGAGGTTCCACGGCGAGCTGCGGCCTTCGATCGCCGAAATCGTGCGCGACGAGCGCGAAACACGATGATCGTTCTCGATGCGTCCGCCGTCGTCGAGATGGTGTTGCGGACGCGGCGAACGAGTCGCGAACGAGATCGCCAGTTCTCGCGCGGGATCACACGCTCCGCAACTGTTGGATGCCGAGGTCGCCTCGGTCTTGCGGCGATGAGAACGTGATCACCAGGTCTCCGCGCAAACGGCCGAAGCGTCGTTGTTGGCGTTTCAGCTCCTGCCGATCCAGCGTCACGCCCTCACGATGCTGCTGCCGCGTGCATGGGAATTGCGCAGGAACCTGACAATCTACGATGGACTGTACGTGGCCCTCGCAGAAGCGCTGCATGCACCACTCTTGACTGCGGACCGCCGTCTGATTCGGGCGGCGGGCAGCCATACGGAAATCGACTGGCTCGACGCCTGAACCGCTTCGCTTCGGTCTGCCGCGTGGCGCGCCCAAGTCGGTCAGCGCTGCCATGACCAACGCTCGTCTGCACGATCTGCACGTCGGCCGGCCGGTGCGGGAAACACGGGGGGTCGCCGAGGCTCTTCAGCAGGGCGCGCATCGTCGCGACGAGGAGAAGGGGCCGGACTGCCGGCGCGGCGCGAGTCATGCCGTACAGTGGGTAGCCGCGGGCCGGCGAGGGCGCACCGGCGGGAGGAGCACGGCGCATGCCGCCTCGGGGATGGGCACGGCCCTCGGATCCGGATACGCACTGTGGCTACTGTCCCGGCCTACCCTCTGCCCGCTTAGCTTGATAGCGTCGGCGCTCCTTCCGGCGCGCTGCCCCCAGTCGTTCCAAAGGCGAAGAACCGTGAACCTCTCCACCATCCTCCTCCTCGGCGGCGGGCTGTTGCTGCTTCCGTTCGCCGCTACGTCACCACCCGAGACACCGTTCGCGGGCGGCCGCTACATCGGCGCCGCGATGTGCAAGAACTGCCACAACGGCGCCGACAAGGGCAATGCCTACGACCACTGGCTCACGACCCCCCACTCCAAGGCCTACGAGAACCTCGCTTCGGACAAGGCGAAGGAGGTCGCGAAGAAGGCCGGCGTCGACGATCCGCAGAAGAGCGAGAAGTGCCTCAAGTGCCACGTCACCGCCTTCGGGGTCGACAAGAAGGAGATCAAGGCCACCTTCAAGATCGAGCACGGCGTGCAGTGCGAGAGCTGCCACGGGCCCGGCGAGGACCACCAGAAGAAGCGCTTCGCCGAGGCGATGAAGCAGGGCACACCGCCGGCGCCGATGGATGCCGACGAGATCCAGGTCGGTCGCAAGATGGAGAAGTGCCAGAAGTGCCACAACGAGGAGAGTCCGACCTACAAGCCGTTCTGCCTCAAGGAACGCATGGAGAAGATCGAGCACCTCGACCCGCGCAAGAAGCGCAGCGAAGAGGACCTCAAGAAGCTGCGCGAGACCGACCACGCCGACTGCAAGGTCTGCAAGCCCGCCGGCGGCGAGAAGAAGGACGAGAAGAAGGACGGCGGCAAGTAGCCCTCGGGGACGCGACGCAACCGCGTTGGGCCGCCCCTGATGCCGGCGCAGCCAGCGTCTCGGCCGTCACCGACGTTCGACGCCGAGTTGCTGCAGGATCGCCGGATCCTTCTGCTTCTCGGCGAGCACCGCGTGGCACTTCGCGCAGTCGGCCGTGATGGCCTCGCCCGCGGCATCGAGGTGCTGCCCGTCGTGGCACCGCATGCAGCCGCGGTGCCCCGAGAAGTCCGGGTAGGTGCCCCAGCCCAGGTTCATATCCGGATGCACGTTGCGCAGCCAGATGGCGGCGACGGCCTCGGCCGCGCCGCGCAGCAGGTCGCCCTTCGCGGCCGGCAGGCCGTGATCGGCCGCGTAGCCCTGTTCGAGGTCGCGCCGGATCTGCTCCTTGGCGAGGTCGCGCGACCACGGCTTCTGCAGCGTCGCCACCGCCAGCTTGCGGATGCCCGGCAGCTGCCGCGAGATCAGGCCGGCCGCGATCGCCGCGTCGATCGCC
>DASRJH010000136.1:0-29826 GCA_035649575.1 Planctomycetota bacterium | reverse complement strand
ATGCCGAGGCGACCGAAGGCGACAAGGACCTCGACCGCGGCCGGCATCTGACGGAGCTCGGCAAGCGACAGGCCGACGCGTTGGCGCGCCGTGCCGCGCGCTGGCAGATCGATGCCATCTTCTGCAGCGACATGTATCGGGCGTGCGAGACGGCGGCGGCGATTTCGTTCCATCACCCGGACGTCCCATGCACCGTCGATCCCGTGTTCCGCGAGATATCCAGCGGCACGGTCGAGAAGGAGATCGACGCCCCGGACGGGGCGTTGCGCGCGCGTCTCGATGCCGTGTGGGAGAAGGTGGTCACCATGCCGCATCCGCTCACGGTGATCATCGCGCACAACGGCCTGATCAAGCACCTCATCAGCAGGACCATTCGCTGGGACGACGAGCTGAAGCCGCGCTTCCACAGCGCCCACACGGGGATCACCGCGCTCGCGCTGCGGACCAAGGGCCGCGCGGCGCTGCAGTTCTTCAACGCCACGCGGCATCTCACCCCGGAGCTCGTCGCCGAGGAGAAGCGGCCTTGGGTCGAGGATCCGGTCACCGGCCGCTGGCGTTTCAGCCTTGCCCCCTTGTTCACCTGCGGCGTGGATCCCGCTGAATCTCCCGTAGCCGCCATCGGCGAGCCACTCATTCGTCTTCTTGCCAGTGTGGGGCTCTGACCACCGCCAGGACCGTGAGCGCCACGGCCGGCTTCACATCACGCGATACTCGACCGCGTGCTGGACCCCGCCCCGCACGTACTCGACGAACAACCGGCGCGGATGGCCCAGCGTCCGCAACTGGTCGCTCACCGTCTTCAGCAGGGTGGCCGCATCGCTGACGCTGACGCCGTTCACCGTCGTGATGACCGATTCGGCCGGGATTGCGAGCGGCTTCAGCTCCTCGGGCACGGTGACCACGCGGAAGCCGCGGTAGTACTTGCCGTCCTTCGCCTGGCCCGAGACCGGGTCGCCGATCGCCGAGTTCTCGAGCGCCTTGATCGCCGCCGCAGCGATCGCGTCGCGTTCCGGACTCGGGTGCAGCTGCACGATCGTGTCGTTGAGGTTCCTGATCGGCGGGAACAGGGCCTTGCCGGCCTCTTCCGACCACAGCTGCAGCGCCCGCGGATCGTCGGTGGGGGGCGGCCGCAGCTTCGCTGGGCCGATCGCCTGGAAGAAGGCGATGGCCTGTTCCTTCACGGGCTGCGAGTCCGAGAGCAGCAGCTGGCGGACGCGGCCCAGGGCAGGCTCGGCCCAACGCAGCGCGAGATCGGCGCGCACGGTGAACACCTGACTCAGGAACCAGAGGCCCTGCGCCTGGTCGAGCGCGACCTCGAGGTCGAGGAGCTGGAAGAACGGCACGAGCAGGACGTCGTGCAGATGGTCTTCGTCGCGCGGCGCGCGCACGACTCCTTTGGCCTTGGCCTCGGGAGTGCCGACCTTCGGCAGCGCGTCTGTCAATTGGGCCTTCTGCTCGGGCGTGAGATCGCCGAACCGGCGTCGCAGATTGGCGCGCAAATACTCGACTGCGCGCGGCATCGCCGTCTCACGCGTCTTGCGTTCGGGCTCGCCGGGAATGTGCGCGATCAGGTTGACGACGTGGTCGGGGTTGTCGACGAAGAACATCGCGTAGAAAGCGGTCGCGCGATCGCCCGCGTTCTTGTGCAGCCGCATGATCTGCGCGAGGTTGGCGGCGTCGATGCCGATGCGCTCCACCTGGGCCCTCGCGGCGCGCCAGCTCTTGTCGTCGACGACTTCGCGGCCATCCTTGTCGAACGACTTCGCAGCATTGGGTGCCGTGGCGATCGCTTCCATGTTCCGCAGCTGCCGGAACAACTCGTCCGGCGGCGCGCAGGTGTCGACCGGGGTGCGGAACGGCGACAGGATGTCGCGCTGTGGATAGGCGATGGCCTTCTGTTCCTGGGAGCTGGCCAGGCTGGTCAACAAGAAGCTGGCGAAGGCGAACGCAATGGCAGAGGGGTGGACCGACATGACAGGGCATCTAGTCTAGGGTCCGCCCGGGATTTCGTCGCTTGGACAAGATCCCCATGCGATCGCGGATCCCGCGTAGTGGACGGAGCGTTGCCCGGATCGACGAGCCCTGGACGTGATGCGGGTTTGTTTGCGCCGGCGCGTCCTTGTGACACGGGGGCCCGAAGCCCCGTGCCCTCGCGCGGGATAGAATACTTGGTCCACTTGCCGCGGCCATGGGCCTGGAAGGCGGCGAGGGACGCTCTCGAAGACCCATGACCCCCTCGATTCGCACCACTCCGCGCCAGGCGGTTCCTGGCGTTCATCTTCATTATTCTGCTGCGCGATTCACGCGTCTGTTCCTGACCGTCGCGGGATCTCTGTGGATCGTGCACATCCTGCTGCACCTGGTCGCCGTCGCGACCGGGAACGACCGACTCGGCGGGTTGGTCTACATCTTCGGCCTCGGGGCCGAGCAGAACCTGCCGACGCTTTATTCTAGTGTCGCCCTGTTGGTGGTCGCGGGTCTGCTCTTCGTCACCGCGCGTCATAGCAAGACGGACCGCGTCTACTGGTGGGTGCTCGGCTTCGCATTCGTCTTTCTCGCGATCGATGAGACCTGCGAGATCCACGAGAAGCTGATCAATCCGCTCAAGGAGCGTCTGCACACTTCCGGAGTCTTCCACTACGCTTGGGTCATTCCCTACGGCATCGCGAGCCTCGTCTTCGGTCTCGCCTTCCTCCGGTTCCTGTTGCGCTTGCCCCGCAGGACTGCCTGGCGGTTCGTGATCGGCGGCGCCGTGTTCGTGACCGGAGCCATCGGCATGGAGATGGTGGGCGGAAAACTGTTCGAGGACGGCGGTACGAAGCAATGGGGCTACTGGAGCGTACAGACGCTCGAGGAAGTGTTCGAGATGACGGGTGTCCTCGTGTTCCTGTTCGGGCTCGGCGACTACATCAACTCGAACCTCGGCGGGCTCACGATCCGGATCGGCAGCGAAGCAGATGCGCCCTCGGGCACGCAAGCGCCAACGCAGGAACCAGCGCTGGCGCAACCACGCGCGGTTGCCAAGACCCGGACCGACGTCGCCTCGTAGGCCGCCGCGAACCCGCGCCGACCAGCACCGCACCGGCCGCGCGATAGGATGCATAGTCCACTTGCTGCGGCCCTGAGCGTCGAACGCGGCGAGGGACCTCGGATGAACATGCCACCCCCGACTCGAACCGAGCCGCGTCCAGCGCTTCGTGGCATTCATCTTCATTGTTCTGCTGCGCGATTCACGAGGCTGTTCGTGACCGTTGCGGGATGTCTGTGGATCGTGCACATCCTGCTGTACCTGGTCGCCGTCGCGACCGGGAACGAACGACTCGGCGGGTTGGTCTGGATCTTCGGTCTCGGGACCGAGAAGAACCTGCCGACGCTCTACTCGACCATCGCCCTGTTGGTGGTTGCGGGCCTGCTCTTCGTCACGGCGCGCCACAGCAAGACGGACCGCGGCTACTGGTGGGTGCTCTGCTTCGCCTTCGTCTACCTCGCGTGCGACGAAACCTGCTCGCTGCACGAGAAGCTGGACCAGCCTGTCCAGGCCTCTCTGCACACTTCCGGGGTCTTCCACTACGCCTGGGTCATTCCCTACGGCATCGGGAGCATCGTCTTCGGCCTCGTCTTCCTTCGGTTCCTGTTGCGCTTGCCCCGCAAGACTGCCTGGCTGTTCGTGCTCGGCGGCGCCGTGTTCGTGATGGGAGCCATCGGCTTGGAGATGGTGGGCGGCGCCCTGGTCGAGCAGGGCAACGCCAAGCATTGGAGCTACTGGGCCGAGCAGACGGTCGAGGAAGTGCTCGAGATGACGGGCGTCCTCGTGTTCCTGTTCGGGCTCGGGGACTACATCGACTCACACCTCGGCGGGCTCACGATCCGGATCGGCAGCGAAGTCCCGGTGCCCTCCGGAGCGCAGGCGCCGACCACGCCGGAACCGGCGCTGTCGCAACCACGCGCGGTGGGCAAGCCGCGTCGGCCCGACGTCGCCTCGTAGGCCGCAGCGAACGGGCGTCCTGGTCGCAACGTCCTGGCCCGCCGGCCTCAGCCGTGCACCCAGACGAAGCCGACCTGCAACAGACCGATCAAGCCGCCGAGCACGCCGCCCAGGACGACGATCGCGCGAAGTTCCCGGCCCGCGACCTCGAGGATCAAGGCCTCGAGCTTCTCGACGGCGAACGTCGCGACCTTCGTTTCGACGAGGTGGGGCACGTCGAGTCCCTTGGACAGACCCTTCTCGACCTCGTCGAGCATGGCCTGTCTGTGGACCATGACGCTTTGCACGATCGCGTTGCGCAGGTCGGCGACGCGCGCCTCCGTCAGATACCCGCCGATCAGCGGCAGCCCGCGTAGTTCCTGGAGCTTGGGCGCGAGGCCGCGCTCGAGCACCTTGCCGAGGATGGCCGAGAAGTCGAGCTGGTCGAGGCTCGAGACCAGATCCTTGTGTTCGACGAGGTGGGTGCCGACGACGCGGCCGATTGCGCGCGCGAGCTCCGCCTGACGGCGGCCCACGAGGCCCTGGAAACGCAGGCCGAGAAACTGCCGCGGCCGGATCGGCCGGAAGATCATCTTCACGGCGAGCCAGTTCGTGCTCCAACCGATCACCGCACCGATCGCGGGTATCGTGATCCAGGTCCACAGATCGGGAGCTTCCGGCATGAGGGCGCGGGAGTATCCCTGCGCGCATGGCGCGACTCAATGCTTGTCACGAGACTTGGCGGCGCAGCACGGCCAACCGTCCGCCGCGTTGCGGCGGCGACAAGGATCGGTCAACCGATGCTCCGGTGCGTGTCGATGGAGCCCGAGACAAGGAGTGAACGATCCGATGCTGCGATGCTGCCGCAAGTGGGGTGCAACGGCGACCGCGCTGCTGTCGTCGCTGCTCGGCTCGTGCGCCGCGTTCACGACCGTGAGCGATACGCCGGGCCCGCACCCGCTCGCCCACCCGGTGCCGGTCCCCGGCACGCGGCTCTTCGACTGGAAGGGCATCGTGCACTGCCACAGCCATCTGTCGCACGACTCGGAGGGCACCATCGAGACGATCGCCGCGGCTTGCGACACAGCACACATCGACTTCGTCGTGATGACCGATCACCAGACCGAGGAGTCGATCGCGGCGGGCCAGCGCGGCGTCGTCGGCAAGACGCTCTTCGTCGTCGGCGCGGAGGTGCGCAGCCCGCAGGGCACGCTGTTGTGTTTCCCGCTCACGAAACCGCTGCGCCACTTCCAGCACGCCGCGCTGCTCGCCAAGGAGGCGCAAGCACAGGGTGGGCTCGCGTTCGTGTGCCACGGCGAGATGTGGAAGGTCCCCTGGGACGTGCCCGGCCTCGCGGGCGCCGAGATCGTCAACCTGCACGCGGCCGCGATGACCGTGAACAAGCTCGGCACGCTGCTCACGGTGCTGTTCCTGCCCATGCGCTTCCTGCTCGAACGGATCAGCTACCGCGACGAAAGCGTGCTCGCGCAGTGGGATCAGGGCCTCGCGCGACAACATCCGTTCACTCCGATCGGCGGCAACGACGCGCACGCGAACGTGCAGCTGTTCGGTCCGCTCGGCGGCACGATCGGCACCTACCAGGAGATCTTCTTGACGCTGAGCACGCACGTGCTCGCCGAACAGCTCGACGAGAAGAGTCTCGTCGCGGCGTTCGCTGCGGGCCGCACCTACGTGTCGTTCGACGTGTTCGGCGAGGGCGCGGGCTTCGACTTCCGCGCCGAGGATGGCGCGGGCAACGTGTACCTGCCCGGTGCTACCGCGCCGGCGCGCGCGGACCTCGTCTTGCGGGTCCTCGCGCCAGAGCCGGGACGGATCCGGCTGTTCTGCGACGGCAAGGTCGTGCACCAACGCGACAGCATGACGCTCGCCGTGCACGCGCCGGGGCCCGGCGTCTACCGCGTCGAAGTCGCCACGAAGGGCGGCTCCCCGTGGCTGTTCTCGTCTTCGATCCGCGTGCAGTGAGCCCGCGCCCTGTGGGCGTTGCCAGGCCGAACCGGCATGATGCGCACATGCTGCAGTTCTCGCAGGTGATCTCGGCCATCGACTCACACACCGCCGGCGAACCGACGCGGATCGTGACCGGTGGATTGCCGCCCATTCCGGGCAGCACCATGGCAGAGAAGCGCGCCGAGCTGCAGCGGTCGTTCGATCACCTGCGCCGCGCGCTCGTGCTCGAGCCGCGTGGGCACGATGCGATCGTGATCGCCTTGCTCCTGCCGCCGTGCCGGCCCGAAGCGCACTTCGGCGTCGTGTTCGGCAACGATGCGGGCTACCTCGGCATGTGCGGTCATGGCGCGATCGGCGTCGCGACGGCCGCGGTCGCGATGGGCATGGTGGCCGCCGTGGAGCCGGTCACGACCGTGGCGCTCGATACGCCGGCAGGTCTCGTCACGTGCCGCGTGGCCGTGCAGGAAGGCAGGCCGCGCAGCGTCCTGATCACGAACGTGCCGTCGTTCCTGTTCCGCCAGCGCGTCATCGTGCCCGTGCACGGCTTCGGCAAGGTCGCCGCCGACATCGCCTACGGCGGCAACTGGTTCGCGTTCGTCGAGGCGGAGCAGCTCGGCCTCGCGGTCGAGAAGCTGCACCTGCCGGTGTTGCTGCAGGCCGCGGTCGCGATCCGCGAATCGCTCGTGCGCGAGGGCGTGCGCGGCCGGCATCCCGAACGGACCGAGGAGGAGATCGTCGACCACGTCAAGCTGTTCGCGAACCTCGAGGGGGACGAGCCCGGTTCGCGCGCGATGACGTTGTGCCCGGGCGCTGCCTACGACCGTTCCCCGTGCGGCACCGGAACGTCGGCCAAGCTCGCGGTGCTGCACGCGAAGGGGGAACTGGCGACGGGGCAGTGGTTCGTCTCGGAGAGCGTGATCGGCACGCGGTTCCGCGCGCGTGTGGTGCGCGAGACGAAGGTCGGAGGGCTCGACGCGATCGTGCCCGAGGTCGAAGGCTCGGCGTGGATCACGGGCTTCCCGACCTTCGTGTTGGATCCCGAGGATCCGTGCCGGTACGGGATCTGACCCGACTCGCCCGCGGCGCCGAGCGCCGCGGGCAACCCGTGATCGCTGCTGAGCAAGGCGCCCTGCGCGCGCCTTGGCTCACGACAGCGATCAGTAGAACTTCAGCGAAGCCGGCTCGCTGGCAAACGTCGAGGCGAGGCTGTAGTTCAGCACCACGACTGCGTGGTGGAGGTTCAGACCCTGCGCGCCAGGAATTGCCGGCGGCAGGTTGAAGCTCGCCGTGGCCTTGCCCTGCGCGTCGAGGAACCCGAGCGAGTTCGAGTAGACGGCCGTGTTGGCGAGGCTGAGCGAGAGCTGCGTCCACGCATCGAAGTTGAGCGGGATCAGCTGCGGACCGAACGGCGAAGGCAGGCCTGGCCGGTGGCCGCTGGTCGAGCCCAGCACCACGTAGATGTTGGAGGCCTCGGCCGTGCCACAGTCGATGGTCCAGTTCTGCGTGCCACCGGCGGTGGCCGAGATCGAGGACGGCTCCGCCTGCAGCGATCCGACGTGGCCGCGCACGATGGCTGCGGTCGGGGCGCCGTTGATGCCGGGCCTGAAGACGAAGTCGCCCTGGTTGTTGAAGTGCGACTGGCCACCGTCACCGCTGTTGAAGCCCGCGCTCGAGCTGATCACGAACCAGGTCGCGGTACCGAGGGCGGTCGTGAAGGTGTCGGTTGCGTCGAGCAGCAAGCGCAGTCCGTGCGCCGCGGTCGAGCAGATCAACACGTTCTGGGTCACGACGGTGTCGGTGACGGACGCCTGGAAAATCACGTCCCCGCGCCCGTTCAGCAGCGGGTTGTTCGTGCCGTTGTTGAACTGGTTGTATCGCCAGGGCCCGTTGACCGAAGGCTGAAGGACCGTGGTTGGCACGAGGTCGCCCTCGCGAGCGATCATGGTCAGGTTGCCGAGGTTGCTGCCGCGCCAGAGGCTGCTGTCGTCGGCAGCCGTGCCACCGACCAGGAACCCGACGAACACGACCTCGGTCTCGTTGCAGGTCAGGCTCGTGGTGCCGACGTTGCCGAAGGTGATTCCGGGCAGGCCCGGAGCTGCATCACCCTTGCGCATCACGAGGTTCATGCCGCCGATGCCGCCGTAGTAGACGGCGCGGTCGTTGACGCCTGGCACCGTACCACCGCCGTCGAGTGCGGCGTTGATCACCGTCTTGCCCGACTTGGTGAACGCAGCACCGCCCATGTCGACCGACCAGCCCAGCGTCGGCGTGGCGAGCAACACACCGGCCGGCAGACCCGGCGCTTGCTGTCCCTCGCGCGCGATGATGACGTCGGTGCCAGCGGTCCAGATGGCCAGCGCGCGGTCGTTCGCCGTGGTCGCTGTGCTCGGCGCGATCACGTCGAAGCGCTGCTCGTGCAGCACCTGCCCGAACTCGTTGATCTGGTTGATGAAGGACATGGTCGTGCCCGACACCGGGATAACGACTTCGCCGCCCGGCAACACGTCGCCTTCGCGGCTGACCGAGACGAGGTTGCCCGGCGTGCCCGTGACGACCACGGCGTCGTTCGCCGTCGTCACGGCCCCGAGCAGCGTGGTCGAGAAGAGCACCTGGCCCGTGGCATTGATGCCGTTGTTCTGCAGCGTCATGCTCAGCGGGCCGTAGTTGATCCCGGCGCCGAGGAACGGCACCTGATCGCCTTCGCGAGCGAGCAACAGCAGGCCGTTCGACGGGCCCCAGAACAGGGCCGTGTCGTTCGCGGTCGTGACAGCGGGGTTCGCGTCGTCACTGAGGCTGCTCGCGAAGTAGAGGATCTCGCCGAACGGGCTGATGCGCACCGCGGAGCCCGGGCCCTGCGCCCCGGTCGTGTCCGAGCGCAGGAAGATGCCCGCAGGCAGGCCGGGAGCCTGGTCCCCGGCGCGCAAGACCATGCGCAGGTCGCCGTTGCCGCGGCCCATGAAGTAGGCGCGGTCGTCGAGCGGCGTGACGGCGCCGGCCAGGCGCGCGCGGTAGACGATCGTGCCGTTCTGGTCCATGCACGGCGAATCGAAGTTGCTCGAGGTGTGGATCGTTGCCCCGGGAATGGCGGCAACCGAGTCGCCGGCGCCTTGCAGGATCTGCGCATGCTGGCTCAGGATGCTCTGCGCTGCGGCAGTCGTGGAGACGATGGAGAGGAGGAGCAGCGTGCGCACGCAGCTCGTGGAGTTGGGGTTCATTTCTGTTCTCTTGGGGTGGTGCTGCAATGTTGCTGGCTACGAGCCCGGATTCGGTGGACCGTCCCGGGAGCGAGCCGGCAGGCTGCCACTAGGCGTCCTTTTCGCGCCGAGTGGCCAACGAGAACTGCTCGTACGGCGGATAAGCAGCGTGGTTACGCCCCGGCCCACCCAAACCATCAGTTCCGGCAATCCGCACGGCGGCGCGCGCGCCGTCGGCTATCGTGCCGACCGCATGCGTGCACTGTTCCTCCTGGCCCCGTTGTGGGTCAGCTGCATCGGGTTCCATCCGCTCGGTCCGAATCCACGCGCGGACCTGAAAGTGAGTGCCGATGCGACCGGTGCAACCGGAGCAACCGATGCGACGGCCGCCCTCGAACCGGAGTGGCAGCCGCAATGGCAGCAGATCGGCACGAGTCATCTGGGCCGGCCGCTGCGCGTGACGAGCGTAGGACGCGGACCGAGGCGGGTCCTGTGGATCGGCGGCATCCACGGCAACGAGCGCGAGGGCCGCATCAGCACGCAAGAGCTGCCGCGCGTGCTGGCCGCCACACCGGGCGCGACCGAGAAGGTGACGCTCAGGATCCTCGAGGACTGCAATCCCGACGGCACGGCGCAGAACACGCGCGGCAACAGCAAGGGCGTCGACCTGAACCGCAACTATCCGGCGAAGAACTTCAAGCCTAGCCGTCTGTTCGGTCTGCGTCCGCTCGACCAGCCGGAGGCCAGGGCCCTGCACGACCTCGTGCTCGACTTCCGGCCCCACCTCGTGATCGTCGCGCACAGCTGGCACGACGACCACTTCATCAACTTCGATGGCCCGGCCGAACAACTGGCCCGGCGCTTCTCGGAGCTGTCCGGCTACCGCGTGCAACCGTCGAGCAACATCGCGCCCACGCCGGGATCCCTGGGGTCGTGGGTCGGCGGCACGTTGGGCACGCCGATCCTGACGCTCGAGTATCACCGCGGCAAGGAGGCGCGCACGGCGTGGCGCGAGACGCGCGCCGCGATCCTCTCGGTCGTGCTCGAGGGTTGAACGCATGCGGCGCTGGTTGGCCATGCGCCTCTGCTGGCTCGTGTTGATGCTGCTCGGCATCACTTTCGTGACCTTCGTCGTGCTCGACCTCGCTCCGGTCGACCGTGCGGCGCTCGAAGTGGCGCGTGCCGCGCAGACGAACCCGATGCCGGACGCGCAGTCGCGCGATGCTGCGATCCTGCGGCTGCGGATCCGCTACGGCATGGTCGATGAAGCGACGCTGCGGCCGGCTCCCGTTCTCGATCGCTACCTCGCGTGGCTCGGCAGAGCCGCGACGGGACGCTTTGCGGGTCCGAACGAGGACCACGCGGCACTCTGGCACCGACTCGGCGAGGCGCTGCCCGTCACCGCGTTGCTCGGCTTTCTGAGTCTGCTCGTCGCGTTCCTGGTCGGAATGCCGCTCGGCGTGCAGATGGGTATGCATCCCGGTGGGCGCTGTGACCGGCTCGTCTCGCCGCTGCTGTTCGCAGTCGGGGGCGTGCCCGAGTTCCTGCTGGCCACGTTGCTGTTGCTCGCGTTCAGCGGTGCGTATCTGCAGTGGCTCCCCGCCAACGGCCTGCGGTCCAACGGATCCGAGCACTGGACGTTCGTCGAGCAGGTCGTGGACTTCGGCCTGCACCTCTGCTTGCCGGTCGCCGTCATGTCGGTGGGCCCGCTCGTGCTCGTCACGCGCTTTCTGCGCGCTTCGGTGGCGCGCACGCTCGAGACGCCGTTCGCGGTCAACCTGCGTGCGCTCGGCATCGAGCCCTCGATCGTGCGGCGGCGCCTCTTGGTCAACGCGTGCGCGCCCGTGGTGACGCTCGCGGGTTCGCTGCTGCTGATGCTCGTCGGGGGCTCGATCGTGGTCGAGAACCTGTTCGCGCTCGACGGTCTCGGCCACCTGCTCTACTCGGCCGTGACACGCCAGGACCAGGCCATGGTCATGGCGCTCGTGATCATCAGCTCGGTGGCGACGTTGTTCGGGTTGCTCGCGTCCGACCTGTTGTACCGGCTCGTCGATCCGCGCGTGAGGTTGTCGTCGTGAACGCCGAGACGCCCGTGCATCGCATGCGGGATTCGTCGATACCCCTCGTGTTCGCGGGGTTCGTGCTGCTCGTCGGATTGCTGGCACCGCTGCTCGCCAACGAGGTGCCGATCGTGGCCCGCGTCGGCGGACGCTGGTACTTCCCGGCGGTGGCCGACTGCTTCGGACAACCCTCGGCCGGACCGGGCGACCTCGCGTGGAAGCAATGGTGGTCGCGCCTGGCCGCGGACTCGCCGGACTTCGCGATCATGCCGCCGTGGCCCTACGGTCCGATCGAGACCGACTCCGCGCTGTTCCGGGCGGCGCCATCGGTGGCGCACCCGCTCGGCAACGACGACACGGGTCGCGACGTGCTGTCGCGCCTCGTGCACGGGGCAAGAACCGCGGTTGCGATCGCCGCTCCTGCCGTGTTGCTCGCGGGCTTGTTGGGCACGCTGCTCGGTGCGTTGGCCGGTTTCTTCCGCGGGTGGGTCGACCTGGTCGTGCTGCGCCTCGTCGAGTTGTTCCTGTGTTTCCCGACGCTGCTGTTCCTGCTCTTTGCAGCCGCGTTCTTCGGCGACTCGCGCGGGGCCTTGATCCTCATGATGGCGTCGATGTTCTGGATCAGCTTCGCGCGCATCGTGCGCGGCGAACTGTTGTCGCTGCGCGAACGCGAGTTCGTACTCGTTGCGCGCGGGCTCGGCGTCAGCGAGGGGCGTTTGCTGCGACGCCATCTGCTGCCGCTCGCCAAGGGTCAGATCGCCGTGACTGCGGCCTTCAGCATGGCCAGTGCCATCACGACCGAGTCGACGCTCTCGTTCCTGAACCTCGGACCCGGATCCGTTTCGTGGGGCGCCATGTTGCGCCAGGGCAGCCAGCTCGCGTATCTCGGCGCCTGGCATCTGTGGTTGTTCCCCGCGCTGACGATCATCGCGATCGTGACCTGTTGCCACGTGCTCGCCGATCGCTGGCGGACTCCGCGGCCAGCCTAGACCAACCTGCTAGCCGCCGCGGGTGTGCATCTCGAGGTGCGGGTCGCGCCGCAGGTGCTGCGCTTCGACGAGCGGCTTGCGATCCGCGGTGCGCGCGCGCTCTTCGGCGCCGCGATCCTGTCGCGCTGCCCAGACCTCGGCGATGCGCGAACGCAGCTCGGCGTCGCTCCTGCCGCTGCGCAGCAGCTCGCGCAGGTCGGTGCCGGTGGTCGCATAGAGGCAGAGGAGCCACACGCCGTCGGCAGTGAGGCGGGCGCGGTCGCAGCTCGCGCAGAACGGCTGCGTGACCGAGCTGATGATGCCGAACGTCGTGCCGTCGCCGAGCTCGAACCGGTCCGCGGGAGCGCTGTCGGTGCGTGGCAGCTCGCGGATCCTGCCCAGGCACGCCTGCAGCAGCGCCAGCATGCGCGCGCGGCTCACGACGCGGTCGGGACTCCAGTGCGTCGCACCCCCGACGTCCATGTATTCGATGAATCGCACCTCTGCGCCGACGCCGCGCGCATAGTCGAGCAGGTCCGCCAGCTCGCCGTCGTTGACGCCCGCGATCACGACGGTGTCGAGCTTGATATCGCTGAAGCCGGCGGCGCGCGCTGCCGCGATGCCGTCGAGCACGCGGCCGAGATCCGGGCGCCGCGACAACATCAGGAACGTCGCCTCGTCGAGCGTGTCGAGGCTCACGTTGAGCCGGTGCAGCCCGGCCGCGCGCAGGGGGGCCGCGTGTTCGCGCAGCAACACGCCGTTGGTCGTCATCGCGAGGTCGCGGATCCCGCTGTTGGCTGCGAGCAGACGCACGAGCACCGGCAGGTCGGCGCGCAGCAGCGGTTCGCCGCCGGTCAGCCGGACCTTGTCGACGCCGAGCGAGACGAACACGCCGACAGTGCGCACGATCTCCTCGAACGACAGCACGTTCGTCTTGGGCAGCCAGACGTAGTCCTGCTCGGGCATGCAATACTGGCAGCGCAGATTGCATCGATCGGTGACCGACAGGCGCAGGTTGCGCAGCGGGCGGCCGAAGCGGTCGGGGAGGTGTGCCATCGAAGCCCCGAGCTTACCCGCACCGATGCCGCATTCGGCATCAGGTGAACACGGGCCGCGACAATCCCGCGCGCAGGACCTCAGTCGCGCAAGTTCTTTGCCGCGCGGCGCAGCCGGTCGAGCTCGCGCGCCAGCGGGCTCTCGTCCGACATCGGATCGATCGGCGGCACCGACAACTCGAGCACGCGTTGCAGCGCCGCCGCGATCGCGTGCCGGCTGTGGGGCGGCGTTTCCTTGTCGGCGAGCAGGTCGATCAGTTCGAGGACGACCGCCTGGCGCGGGCGGCGGACGAGCGCATTGAGCAGAGTCCTCGGCACGGGGTTCTTCTTCAGCTCGCTGGCAAGCTGCGGACCGCCGCCGCGCGCGAGAGCGAGTGCTTGGACATCGACGCGCTGGTCGGCTTCCTCGACCGCGCGCGTCACGGTCGTGAGATCCTGATCGAACTCGCGGCCGAACGCGAGCGTCAGCACCTGCTGCAGGATCTTCGCGTGTGCCTCGAGGCTCGTGCAGGTTCCCTTGCCTGCCTTCGCGATCTCGCCGAACCGCTCGTGGGTGTCTTCGCCGGCCATGTCGGGCGTCGTCACGATCGTGTGTACGAACGAACGGCCGTCCGCGACGAAGCGCCGGACTTCGCTGAGCAGCCGCTGCCAGTCGTTGTTGTGCGGCGGAGCATCGCCGGCCAGCACGACCACGCGGCGCGCGTTCGCGCGCCATTGTTGCTGGAAAGCGGCGCCGAGGCCGGCGCGCACGTCCTCGGCCCGGTCACCGCCGCCGTCGGCGGCGACGAACTGCACGAAGTTGCAGGCGCGCCAGAAGTCGGTGCCGAGCGACACCTGCTGCACGAGGTAGCGTTCGCGCGGGCCGCGATCGCGGTAGGTGACGAGGCCGAAGCGCGCATCGGGTACGAGCGCACGCAGCACGGCGAGCATCTGCACGATGGTCGTCTTCGTGTCGGCTATCGTGCGCGACATCGAACCAGTGCTGTCGAACACGAACACGATTTCGAGGCCGCTCTTGCGCAGTTCGGCGACCGTCTTGCGGAACGGCGCCGAACCGAGGCCGCGCACCTCGTCGGCACCACCTGTGCCGCGCTGATCGCCTGACGACGAACGTTTCACGGTGACGCGCGCGTTGTTCGGCGGCAGGGGCAGCGGCATCGGCTCGTGGCCCGGTTCGGATATGACCTCGGGCTTTTTCGGAGCGACGGGCTCGATGTCGCGCGGCGCCTCGAAGGTCAGATCCCCGCGCTCGACTTCCACGGCGGGCTCGCGATCCGCGCCGTCGTCGCGCGCTGGCGGCCGGAGGACGAGCTCGAAGCGCGCTGTCTCCACGGTGTCGTCGTCGCCGGGAGGCTGCCAGTCCACGAAGAGCAAGCAGAACAGCAGCAGCAGGCCATGCAGCGTGAGCGAGACCGCGAGCCATGGTGCGCGCCACAGTTCCCGTATGACGAGCGCCTGGAAGCCGCGCGCATCGACGTGTCGCAGCGAACCCGCGGCCACACGAAGCGCCTCGTAGCGGCGTGCTCTGGCGGCGGCGCGCAGCGTGGGCACCGGTACGATGAGTGCCTGACCGGTGTCGGCGACCACGACTGCCTCACAGTCGCCGAATCGCAGCACATCGCCGACCGCGAGGTTGGCGTGTTCGACGCGCGCGCCGTTGCGCAGCGTGTGGCTGCCGCTGCCGAGATCTTCGATCTCTGCGGCCGTGGCATCGACGTGCACGCGCGCCTGGTGGGCAGCTGCCGTGCCGTCGAGACGCAGGTCGCAGTACGGAGCACTGCCGAGCAGGTAGTCGCGTCCCGGTTCGAGCGCATGGTCCTGGCCCGACAACCTGAGAGCAATGGCGACAGGAGGTGGGTCCACGCCGTGTTTGTATCGCCGCGGGGCGCTCCCGTGGCGAAGTTGCTTCCTGGGCCCCTGGCGGCGACCATGCCTTTTGCCCATGAGCCTGAAGATTCTCGCCGGTGTCTATAGTGGCCGCGTCCTCCGATCCGTGCGTGGGCTCGGCACGCGCCCGTTGCTAGGGCAGGTTCGCGCGGCCCTGTTCAACATCCTGGCCGAGCAGGTGCCTGGGGCGATCGTCTGGGACCTGTTCGCCGGCACGGGAGCCACGGGCATCGAAGCCTTGTCGCACGGCGCCAGGGCCGCGATGTTCTGCGAGAAGAACGGCCGCGCGATCGACGTGCTGCGCGGCAACCTGCAGATGCTCGGGCAGGATGCCGTCGAGCGGTCGGTCGTGATCCGCGGGGATGCCTGGGATCCACCCGTGATGACGGCGGGAGCGTTCGGCCGCGACAGTGACGACAGCGCCGAGGAAGCGCAGGAAAGCGCCGAGGTGGCGCCCGACATCATCTTCCTCGATCCGCCCTACGCGATGGTGGCCGAGGATCCCGTGAAGTGCATGGCGCGCGCGCGGCGGCTGCTCGATCGCACGGCAAAGCACGGGTGCGTGGTGTTCCATTTTGAGGCTGGTGTGCTCGACGAGGACGACTTCGACGCGAACCTCGATCTCGATCTGCGTGAGTGGGGATCGACGGCGATCGCATTCCTGTGGCGCAAGTCGGAGGCGCCCGACCGGCTCCAACAACGCTGGGCGAAGGAACGGTCGCGTGGCGAGGAGGGGGACTGAGCAGCACGCCGGCCGGGGCAGAGCCGTCCGGGGCAGAGCCGGCCGGGCTCGCAACTGTCGCAGTAGTCGACAGTGTGGTGATTGATCGTTCGCGCAGCCGCGGGACGGTGCTTTGGCGACGTGTCTTGGCCGACGGTCCGTCCAGCAGAGAGACGATGCGGGGGGATCATGACAAGGTCCGTCAAGGCATCGGGCACAACACGCCGATAGCGGATTGCGCCGCGGGCAACCGCGCGCAGTTACGCACCCGGGTCCAGCATCGTGCCGAAACGTACTTCCGAAGCCGTCGAGCGAATTGTCGAGGAGCTGATGGATGGCGAGCTGTCGAAGGCAGAGCGCATCCAACGTCTGCGAGACTTGGCGCGGTCGGGGGAGAACGTGCCGGACGAATTGATGGACAAGGCGCTGCGCAAGTTGATGGAGAGGATCACCGATGATCGCAACCCTTAGAATCCTGACCAAGGCCGGAACAGCCATGAGAACCGCGTTGTTCGTTTCGTTTCTGATGGGCGCCTCCGCCCTTCCTGCGCAAGACAGCGACTTGGGCATCGCCGTCGACACGACGCTTACCCAAGTGCGGTCGGATGCGGAGGCCTACAAGAGCGTGCAGGTGAAGTTCACGATCCAGTTCGCTTCGCTGGGCAAGATCTACAATCCGTTCTTCACGAAGTTCACTCCCTCGGAGTACACGAACTTCTATGCGTGGCCGGACGAGCAGCCGATCTGGCGCCAGAAGGACTACCACGACGTGTTCGGCATGCTGTTCCTCAGCAAGTCGCACGACAAGCTCGAGCAGCTCTACAGGCTTCGCGCCTACCAGCGCGTCGCGGTCACGGGCGTCGTGCGCAACACGTTCCAGAGCAGCCCGTGGATCGAGGTCACCGACTTCCATCTGCTCCCGGGGCAGCTCGACACGCCGGTGCTCGCGCACCTGTATCGCGGCGAGAAGTTCATGGAGCAACGCGCCTGGCAGCGCGCGGTCGCCGAGCTGGAGCTGGTGCCCGGAGTCGGAGTGACCGACACGGCGCTGCGCGCCGTGCGGCGCAACCTCGGCACGTGCTTCTTGCGCCTGGGCGAGGCTTCGAGCGCGATCTCGTATCTGCAGGCCGCGGCCGACATGGGCGGGCCGGTCGACCCCGAGCTCGAGAGCATGCTGGCCATTGCCAAGAGCAGCCCGTCGGCGGGTCTCGACCGCGCCGTGGATTCGGGCAACCTGCGTGACCACGAACGCCCGATGTGGGAAGCGTTCGACGGCGACAAGGCTCGCCGGCCCTCCAGCAAGCCGATGCGCTGAGCCATAGCGGCTCGCGGGTATCGGGGAGAGCGCGGCTGAAAATCGCCTGCCGCGGGGGCATTGTGTCAGGTCCCCCGCGCCATGAGCTCGACCCCAGCCCTGCCGACGCCTGGCTCCGCGACTGCACGCGGCCCGTTCCGGCTGGCAGTCGCGATGCTGGTCGTGACGACGGTCACGATCCTCTGGGGTGCGATGACCACGAGCACCGGCTCGGGGCTCGTCTACTTGAGCTGGCCACTCAGCAATGGCGAGCTGATGCCCGAGAGCAGCTACACGACGCTGCCCGGTTTTCTCGAACACTTCCATCGGATCTTCGGGGCGCTGGCCGGGCTGTTGTCGCTGTCGCTGGCGCTCTGGCTGCACCTGGGCCGCGACGTCGCGGGCCAGCGCTTCGACCGGATGGCGCGCCGCACCGCGTGGTTCGGTCTCTGCCTGATCATCGTGCAGGGCGTGATCGGCGGCGTCGGCGTGCTGAAGAAGCTGCCTGCGCCCACCTCGGTGACGCATGGCACGCTGGCCCAGCTCACGCTCGCGACGTTCTCCTGCATCGCGTATCAGAACTCGCGCCGTTATCGCACGACGGCGCCCGTCAGGACGGTTCGCCCCGGAAGCGGCCGCGCGATCGTCACGGTCGCGTTGCTCGTGCTGGTCGCGCAGACGGTGATCGGCGCGCTGGCCAGACATACCAACGACGAACGCGCGCTGTGGACGCACGTCGGCAACGCACTCGTGGTCTTCGTGATGGCGACGGTCGCGACCGCGTTCGCGACCGGCAAGTTCCGCGAGGTGCAGGGCATCGTCGGTGTCTCGCGCAGCATCATCGGCCTGCTCATCCTCCAGATCGCGCTCGGGTTCGTGGCGCTCGTGATCCGCAACGATACCGGCAAGACTCCCGAGAACGTCGCCAACCTCGGCACCGCGATCGTGATCTCGGTGCACGTGCTGTTCGGAGCCTTGTTGACGACGCTCATGGCGACACTCGCGGCGCACGTGTTCCGTGCGAGCCGTGCGCCTGCATCGCGAGACGTCGTCGCATGACGAACTCGCTCGGCGCCAAGCTGCGGGCCTACTGGGAATGTGGCAAGCCCAGGCTGTCGGCGCTCGCGGTGTTCGCCGTCGTCGCGGGCGCCTACATGGGCTGGCCGTCCAAGCGTTCGCACCCGCCGATCGACGTGCTCGTCGCGACGACGCTCGGCACGTTCCTGGCTGCCGTCGGCGCGGCCGCGCTGAACATGCATCGCGAACGCGAGCTCGACTCCCTGATGCGCCGCACGCAGGGCCGGCCGCTGCCGACGGGCCGGCTGTCGTCGCGCGAGGTGTTCGTGTTCGGTTGCACGATGTCGGTGCTCGGCGTGCTGCTCGTGCTGTTCGGGGCCTCGCCGCTGCGCGACGACGGCTCGCGTGTGGCCGGCGACCTGAACTGGACCGCGGCGTGCCTGTGTGCCGCGATCGTCGTGAGCTACGTGGTCGTCTACACGCCGATGAAGCTGAAGTCGCCGCTCAATACGCTCGTCGGGGCGATCCCGGGCGGCCTGCCACCCGTCGTGGGCCACGCTGCGATCGTCGGCGAGCTGGCGTTGCCGCAGCTCGTGCTGTTCGCGATCCTCTTCTGCTGGCAGATTCCGCACTTTCTCGCGATCGCATGGCGCTACCGAGAAGACTACGCGCGCGCAGGCATGCGCATGCTTCCTGTCGTCGATCCTACCGGTCACCGCACGGCGATCGTGATGGTGCTCTATGTCGCGTGTCTCGGCATCGCGAGCATGGTGCCGTTCGTGACGCGCATGGCCGGCGACCGCTATGCCGTGAGCGCCGTGCTGCTCGACATCCTGTTCATCGTGCCGACCATCTTCGCAGCGCTCACGCGCTCCGACCTCGCGATGCGCATGACCTTCCTGACCTCCATCGTCTATCTGCCGCTCTTGCTGGTGGCCATGGTGTGGGATCGCCTGTGACCGAAGCTACCGCGATCTCGGCCGTGGACGTCGCGTTCACCTACGGGCAGCGAACTGCGCTGCAAGCCGTCGCGTTCGAGGTGGCCAGAGGCCAGGCGCACGGATTCCTCGGACCCAATGGCTCCGGCAAGTCGACGCTGTTCAAGCTGCTGTCGACGATCGTGCCGCTGCAGCAGGGGCGCGTCTCGATGCTCGGCCTCGACCTGGCCACGCAGGCCGTTGCGATCCGGCGCCGCATCGGCGTCGTCTTCCAGTCGCCGGCCGTCGACAAGAAGCTCACGGTGCGAGAGAACCTGCACTACGGCGGCATGCTGCTCGGACTGGCGGGCCGCGAGCTTGCCGTGCGCATCGACCGGATGCTCGAGGCCACGAACCTCGGCGATCGCGCGCGCGACCGCGTCGGCGAGCTCTCGGGCGGCATGCGGCGGCGCGTCGAGATCGGCAAGAGCCTGCTCGGCGCGCCCGATCTCGTGCTGCTCGACGAAGCTAGCACGGGGCTCGATCCGGCCGCGCGGTTGGACATGTGGGCCGTGCTGCGCGCGCAGCCGGGGCTGACGGTCGTGTTCACGACGCATCTGATGGACGAAGCCGCACAGGCCGACAGTCTGGTTCTGCTCGACCAGGGCCGCATCGTCGCGGCGGGTCGGCCTGCGGATCTGATGCGCGAGGTCGGCGGCCAGGTGCTGGAGATCGAAGCACCGGAGGCGCAGGTGCTCGCGAACGACCTCGCGGCGGTGTTCGGCGTGAATGCGCGCGTCGTCGACGGAACGCTGCGCATCGAAGGCGATGCCGTGCACGAGCTCGTCAGCAAGGTCATGCAGCGCTTTCCTGGACGCGTACAGCGCCTGCAGCTGGCGCACCCGTCGCTGCTCGACGTGTTCTTGCAGCGGACCGGCAAGCGTTTCGTCGTCACCGAACCCGAGCCACCCGCGCAGGGCAGGAGGAAACGACAATGATGCGCGCGGCCGTGGCCCTGTGGCACCGCGAGATCGTGCGCTTCCTGCGCGATCGGCCGCGGCTCGTCGGCTCGCTGTTGCAGCCGGTCGTGTTCTGGGTGCTGTTCAGCGGCGCGCTGCACGGCTCGTTCAAACCGGGCGGCATGGACTACGGCGAGTATTTCTTCGTCGGCACGCTCGCGATGATCACGTTGTTCACGGCGATCTTCGCGACGATCACGGTCATCGAGGATCGCAAGGAAGGGTTCCTGCAGGGTGTGCTCGTGTCACCGGTGCCACGCAGCGCGATCGCGCTCGGCAAGATCCTCGGGGGCGCCACGCTCGGCATGCTGCTCGCGATGCTGTTCCTGCTCGCGGCGCCGTTCGCAGGTGTTTCGCTCGCACCCGAGCGCGTGCTGGCCGGGCTCGGCGTGCTCGCGCTGCTGGCCGTCGCCGTGACGGGGCTCGGCTTCTCGCTGGCCTGGGTCCTGGACAGCACGGCTGCCTACCACGGCATCATGATGTTGTTCTTGATGCCGATGCTGCTGCTGTCGGGAGCCTTCTTCCCGATGGAAGCAGCGCACCCGCTGCTAAGCTGGGTGCGCTTCGTGAACCCGATGACCTACGGCGTCGGTGCGCTGCGGCACGCGTTCCAGGGCGAAGTCGCCGGAGTGCCGCCGTTCGCGCTCTGCCTGCTGGTCACCGTGGTGTTCGCGGTCGCCACGTTCCTGCTCGGCACGTTCGTCGTGACGCGACGCAGCGTGCGCGACGCCGCCTGAGGTCTCATGCTCGCCGAATTCGATTTCCGGGTGCTCGCCGACGTCGACGCAGCGCTCAACGCGCTCGCGTTCACGCTGATCTGTGCGGGGCTCGTGGCCATCAAGCGCGGCAACGTCCGGTTGCACAAGAGGCTCATGCTCGGAGCGGCCTGGGTGTCGGCGCTGTTCCTGTGCAGCTACCTCACGTATCACCTCAACGCGCCGAAGGTCCCGTTCAAGCGCGAAGGCTGGATCAGGCCGATCTACTTCACGTTGCTGATCTCGCACATCGTGCTCGCGGTCGTGCAGGTGCCGCTGATCCTGCGCACGATCTACCTCGGACTGAAGGACCGCCGCGAACAGCACAAGAAGTGGGCGAAGGTGACCGCGCCGATCTGGCTCTACGTGTCGATCACGGGTGTCGTCGTGTACGTGATGCTCTACCACCTGTAGCTCGCACGCGGCCTCGTCGTCTGCTCATCGGTTGTTGTTCGGGGCCCCTACGCTGCGCAAGCTGTCGCGCAGCGGGACAGTTTGCGAGACTGCGGGCCCATGAACCGACCCGTCACCACGTTGTTTTTGCCTCTGCGCGTTCGCGGTCCCGCTGGCCGCTCAGACGGATCTGGCCAGCCGCATCGTGTTCGTGGCCAAGAGGAAGCCCTAGGGGAGTCGTGCCGAACGGTGCGAAGTACCGAAGGTTCTAGGAGCCGATCGCGCTTCCCGGTAGGATTCCCGGCGTGTCGTCACCGCAGGCAGTCGCTGCGGGCGACGACTTCTACTTGTGTCGACTGGATGGACCCGCGCCGTTGCGCGGCTTGAGCAACCGCCCGCGCTCCTGACCCCTGGCCGAGCCGATGGCTCGCATAGGCAACCCCGGACCCGAGCGAAAGGTGACGCCGACAAGCGTCACCCAGCCCACGACGAACGACGACTCCGGGTCCGAACTACTCTATGGGCAAGCGCCTTTTCGTGGGCAATCTCTCCTTCCAAACCACCGAGGCCTCTCTCCAGGCCGCATTCGGGCAGGACGGCCGCAAGGTCGCGAGCGTGAGCGTCGTGCAGGATCGCGACACCGGCCGTTCGCGCGGCTTTGCGTTCGTCGAGATGGCGACCGACAGCGACGCACAGGCCGCGATCAAGGCCATGAACGGAGTCGACATCGACGGCCGCCAGCTGCGCGTCAACGAAGCCGAGGAGCGCAAGCCCCGCAGCGGCGGCGGTGGTGGCGGCGGCTACGGCGGCGATCGTCGCGGTGGCGGCGGCGGCGGTGGCCGCGAGCGCTGGTAGCGGTACCCTGCACATGACGCCGTGCCGCGGAGCGGGCTGACGCACCGCGGCCCAAAGGATCGACCATGATCCATCCAACTGCCGTCGTCGATGCCTCGGTGCACCTCGGCAGCAATGTGCGGATCGGAGCGTTCGCGCTCGTCGAGCCGGGGGTGACCCTCGGCGACGGCTGTCATGTGGCGGACCACGCCGTGGTACGCACGGGCTCCGACATCGGCCCAAATACTCTGATCGACAGCCATGCCGTGGTCGGCGGCCTGCCGCAGATGCGAGTCGAGGGTGTGCTGACGGGGCGCGTGCGCATTGGCGCACGCAGCGTCCTGCGCGAGGGGGTCACCATCAACCGCGCGACCTCACCGAACGGACTGACGTCGATCGGGGATGACTGCTTCCTCATGGCCCATAGCCATGTGGGCCACGACTCGACCGTCGGGAACTCCGTCACGCTGGCCAACAACGTGATGCTCGCTGGACACGTGCAGGTCGGCGATGGCGTGTTCCTCGGTGGTGGTGCTGGAGTGCATCAGTTCGTGCGCATCGGCCGCGGCGCGATGATCGGCGGCAACGCCTCGATCTCGTACGACGTGCCACCTTTCGCCATCGCCGTGGAACGCAACGAGGTCTGTGGTCTCAACCTCGTCGGCATGCGACGGAGCAAGATGCCTGCGGGAGTCGTGGCCGACCTCAAGCGGTGCTACCACGCCGTGTATTGTGGTCCCGGCGACCTGCGCCGCCGCGCCGAGCACGCGCTGAACGAAGCTCGACTCGGCACCGAACCAGAAGGCAGGTGCTTCCTCGAGTTCTTCGTGGGGGGCAAGCGCGGGTTCGCGCGCTCGCGCAACGAACGCGCCTCCTCGAACGGCAGTTGACGGAGAGCGCGTCGTGTGATCGCGCGCGAGTTCGCTTGACACTCCAGGCCAGCGGCGTCTGATTGTCCGCCCATGTTCTTCGCTGTCAGGCGTGACGCCCGATGAGCGTGCCATCGGCGGATCGCCGCCTGGCGGGACTGATGCTCGGCGCGTTGGGCATCGTCTACGGCGACATCGGCACGAGTCCGCTGTATGCGCTGAAGGAGTGCTTCGCGAGCTCGCACGGCGTCGGCGTCGACCGCGACACCGTGCTCGGCGTGTTGTCGATGATCGTGTGGACGCTCGTGCTCATCGTCTGCGGCAAGTACGTGACCGTCGTGCTGCGGGCCGACAACCGCGGCGAAGGCGGCATCCTGGCGCTGCTCTCGCTGGCCTTCGGCGCGCCCAAGAGCACGAGCCGGCGGCGCGCTGCGCTGATGGCGCTCGGTGTGTTCGGCGCAGCGCTGCTCTACGGCGACGGCATCATCACGCCGTGCATCACGGTGATGGGGGCGATCGAGGGTCTCGAGGTCGCGACGCCGATGTTCACGCCCTACCTCGTGCCGATCAGCATCGCCGTGCTGCTCGTGCTGTTCGGTTTCCAGAACGCCGGCACGGGGCGGGTCGGAGCGGTGCTCGGTCCGATCATGGTCGTCTGGTTCGCGACCCTCGCGGTGCTCGGCGTGCGCGGCATCGCCATGGCGCCCGAAGTGTTGCTGTCGCTGCTGCCGTGGCACGCGTTCACTTTCGTCATCGACCACGGCTTCAATGCGTTCCTCGTCATGGGCACGGTGTTCCTGGTCGTGACCGGCGCCGAGGCGCTGTATGCCGATCTCGGGCACTTCGGGAGGAGGCCGATCCAGCTCGCGTGGTTCCTCGTCGCGTTCCCGGCCTTGCTGCTCAACTACCTCGGGCAAGGTGGGCTCCTGCTCAGCAACCCCGCGAGCGCCGAGAACCCGTTCTTCCTGCTGGCGCCGCGATACGCGCTGTACCCGCTCGTGGCGCTGTCCGTGATCGCGTCGGGCATCGCTTCGCAGGCGCTCATCGCGGGCACGTTCTCGATCACGATGCATGCGATCCAACTCGGTTACCTGCCGCGCATGGAGGTCCGGCACACTTCCCCGGACGAACGCGGCCAGATCTACCTGCCACACGTCAACTGGTTCTTGGCCGTGAGTTGCATCGGGGTGTGCCTCGGGTTCGGCTCGTCGAGCGCGTTGGCCAACGCCTATGGCATGGCGGTCACGCTGACGATGCTGATCACGACGGCGCTGTTCTATTTCGCGGCGAGGCGCGTGTTCGGCTGGTCCGCCTGGCGCTCGGTCGTGTTGTGCACGGCGTTCGCGCTGCTCGAGCTCGTGTTCTTCGGCGCCAATCTGGCCAAGATCGCACACGGCGGTTGGTTCCCGTTGCTCGTCGCGCTGTGCATCTTCACCGTGATGTACACGTGGAAGGCGGGGCGGCGTCTGCTCTACGAGCGATACAGCACGCGCGCTCTCTCGATCGACTCGTTCCTCGAAGGGCTTCGCCGCCAACCGCCGCTGCGCGTGCCGGGCACCGCGGTCTACATGGCGGGAAGTGCCCAGGGCACGCCGTTGGCCTTGCTGCACAATCTCAAGCACAACAAGGTCCTGCACGAACAGGTGCTGCTGCTGACCATCGTCGTCTCCGAGGACCCGCACGTGCCGGAAGACCAGCGCGTGAGCTACGAAGAGATGCCGCTCGGCTTCCACCGCATGGTGGCCAAGTACGGGTTCATGCAACGGCCGCGCGTGCTCGAGCTCGTGAAGCTGTGGAAGGAGATGGATGTCGAAGTCCGCATCAGCGACACGACGTTCTTCCTGAGCCGCGAGACGATCGTGCCGGCCAAACGCCGTCACATGTCCGCCTGGCGTGGCCTGCTGTTCGCGTTCTTGTCGCGAAACGCGCAGCCGGCGACCGCCTTCTTCGGTCTGCCTGCGAACCGCGTCGTCGAGCTCGGCGTGCAGGTCGAGTTCTGACTCCCAGTCTCGAGCCGGCTCACTTGGCGCGCAGCGGCCGCACGATCAGGTCCTTGAGAGCGAAGTTGCTGCCTTCGCCGACGCGCGTCACGAACAGGTCGTTGTGGTGGCGGATCAGTCCGAACTCGTCGAAGCACGACACGCCGCCGCAGATCTCCATCGCGAGCACGAGCAGGTCGCTCGCCGTGCGGCTGCAGTCGACCTTGACCTTCGCCGCCTGCTCGCGCGACAGCCGGTTCTCGTCGTAGAGACGGCAGCAGTGCATGAGCCACGTGAGCCCGCGCTCGAGTGCGATGTCCATGTCGATGATGACGTCCTGCACGCGCTGGAAGCGGCCGATCGGGAGATCGTCGAACTGGATCCGTTCTTCGGCGTAGGTGCGCGACTTTTCGAGCGCGAAAGCCAGCGAGGCCAACGCGAGCGCGGCGATGAACAGCCGGCCACCGTTCAGAGTGGTCACCATCACCTTGAAGCCCTCGTTCTCGACGCCGAGGATCGCGTCGCCGGGCACGGTCACGTTCTCGAACATGATCGAGCCCGTCGACGACTGCTCCCAGACCTTCTTGCCCTGCATCTCCTGGTAGAAGACCCCTTGCTGCTTCATGGGCACGATGAAGCACGTCGAGCGCTTGCCGTTGGGTCCCGCCGGGTTCGTCAGCGCGTGCACGACTACGTGGCTCGCCCAGCGGGCATTCGTCGACCAGCACTTCTCGCCATTGATGACCCAGGAGCCACCCTTGCGCACGGCCGTGACCAGCGGGTTTGCCGCGTCGCTGCCGCGGCCAGGCTCGGACAGGCCGAACACGAACATGCGTTCGCCGCGCGCGAGAGCGGGCAGGTGGGCCTTCTTCTGGGCTTCGGTGCCACAGAGTTGCAGGGGCTTCGCGCCCAGCGAGATCGCGGCCCCGGGCGTGATCGCAACGGACTGGCTGTGGTAGCCGAGCGCGAGACCCATCAACACGAGGTCGGTGTGGTCACCACCCTGGCCACCGTACTGCTCGGCGATCGGCAGCCCGAACAGCCCGAGCTCGCCCATGGCGCGCAGGCACTCGTCGGGCACGAGAGCGTGGCTGCGTTCCCACTGCAGCAGGTGCGGGGCGATCTCGGTGTCGCCGAAGTCCCGTACGGTCTCGTAGAAGGCGAACTTGTCGTCGCTGACCAGGTCCTTGAGGTAGGTGTCGATTCGGCGGGCCATCTCGCGAGCGTAGCGCGGCTACCGCTCGCAGGCGACCCTTGCGGGCGGGTTCGGCGGGTTCGCTCAGACCTTCGGCGGTGCTTCAGGTGCCTTGGGCGCGAGCGCATCGAGGAAGACCTGGGCCGCGCGATTCTCGGGGGCGATCTCGAGCACGCGCCGGAACGCGGCGATCGCGGCTTCCTTCTTGTCCGAGAAGCGGAGGTTGTAGCCGCGGACGAGATGCGCCTGTGCGTCGTAGAGCTTGATGTCCAGGTAGCGGTCGAGCGCTGCCATCTGCTCGTCGAAGACCTTCGGATCGCCGTAGAACAGACGCTTGTCGGTCTCGGCCGAGGCGAGGCCTGGCTCCAGGCGCAGTGCCTCCGCGATCAGGAAGGCGGCGAAGTGGTAGTCGCCCGTGGCAAACACGGCGTCGGCGAGCACGAAATGCACCGAAGCATCGTCCGGCGCATAGCTGCGAGCCTTGCTGTAGGCCTCGACGGCCTCGGCGAAGCGCCCCGCTTTGAAGTAGTAATCGCCGAGCTCCACGTACTTGCGGGCCAGGCTCTCGGGGTTGACCTCGCTGCTCTTGACCTCGCTGGGCTGCGCGCTCTCGCGACCACCGGCTGCGATCGGCTCGGCCTGCGCAGGCTCGTCGCTCGACACCGCTGCTTCTCCTTCGACGACGACGGTGGTGTTGGGCACGTAGAGGTAGGCCGGGCAGTAGGTCGAGCTCGGGTACCACCAGTAGCTGCTCGAGACGCAGTATGGGTACGAATACGTGTGCCACCACCAACCCGAGTAGCAGCTGTTCCAGTAACACGAGCAGTACCAGCACCAGGGGTACCACCAGTTGAAGCCCCAGCAGAACGAACCGCAGCCGCCGTACCAGTTCCAGCCGCAGTGCGGCCATCCCCAGTGGTGGTGGCACGGGTCCCACCAGCAGTTCCACGAGGAGCTGAAGCAGGAACTACTCGACACCCTGCCGACCGCCCCGGACGATATCGGCGCGTTCGTGCGCGGCTGCAGTCGAGGCGAGTCCGAACGCGGAACGAGACGCGGGCTCTTCGAAATCGCCGTGTCCGATGGCGCTACCTTCGAGGTCCCCGTCGCCGCCTTCGAGGACGCGACGGCGCCCTTGCGACCCTTCTGGTTGCCTGTGTCGCGTGGTGAATAGCGGTCAGCTGCGGGCGGGCTGCTCTTCTTGGTCCCCATCGAAGGCTTCGTTGCGACGGGACGATCGCCAGCTGCCGAGGCATCGGGGCGCTTGCTGGTCGAAGGCTTCGTTGCGCGATAGCGAGTGTCGATCGGGCCGGATCGTGTGTCGACGGACGAGGTGCGGGGTTTCGTCACCGGATTCGCGGGGCTCGTCGCGCGAACGCGCCCGGGTGCGGTGCTCTGGTCCGAGCTGCGACCGATGTTCCCGGACGGCGACTTGTATGACGGTGACTCGTAGGACGGCCGCTTGAGGTTGTCCGACGCGGGATTCGGACTCGTATCGCTGGGCTGGTATCGCGGCGCCATGGAGGGTTTCGGGCTCGCCGCCGGTTCGCTTCGCGTGATGGTGCGCGGCTGGCCGCTGGGATTCGGTGCGGTTGCGCGCGGCGCTGGCGTCTGGGTGTATGGCTGCGAACCAGGTGCGGGGGCGGAACGCGACGTCGGGGCGGAACGGGCCGGCGGGATCGACCGGGTCGTCGGCGCGGAACGCGGCGCCGGGGCCGATCTGGCCGGCGCGGACTGGCGCGCCGGTGCCGACGAGGGCCGAGGTGCGGGGGCTGAAGTGACTCGCGGCGCGGGCGCGGAGGCGCGAGGTGCTGGCGCCGATGCCCTCGGTGCCGGCGACGATGCGCGGGGTGCTGGTGCGGAACGTGCGCTGGAACCGGAGGACCGGCCGGTGGAGCCACCGCGTTGCGCTGTTATGGGGACTGCGAGCAAGAGGAGGGCGGCAATAGCAAACAGGGATCGTGCGAACATGAATCCTCAGCGTCGTTGCGGGCGATTTGCGCCAGCAACAAGGATACCGGAAGCAGGTGCCTTCATGTGGCTGCGTACCAGGCGATTGCGCGCGTCCCAGCAATGTGTCGACATCCTGAAGGGCAGAGATTGTCTCGTCCCCAAGACACAGGCGGTTCGCGAATCACTCGCCGCCAGGGGGCCGCGGCCCGATCCACCCATGCGAGCGGAGCTGCAATGCGCAACGGAGGCGGGAGACACCAGGAACTGAGTACCCTGATGGAGGTGACTCTCCCGAAGTGGCCACTCACCGCGACCTTCGGCGGGCTACGCGGGAGTGCTTGCCGCACAGCGCGAATGGGTGCCTCGTCCGGGCGGTTGCGGTGGTCGAAAGCCGCGGACCTCCATCAGAGCACTCAGTTGTTTGTTCCGGTGCACCGGGTGGCAACATTGTGCGCATGAGGTTCCTGGTGAAGCTGTTCTTCCGCGGGCTCGCCGCCATCCTCCCGTTGGCCCTCACTGGCTACCTCGTCGGCTCCGCGGTCGTGGCGGGCGAAGCGCTGCTGCGGAGCCTGGTTCTGCTGTTTCTGCCCGTGGAGCGCTACAGGACCGGAATGGGGTTCGTGCTGTCCGTCGCCCTGCTGATGGTGATCGGACTGCTCATGTACTCGTTCGTCGTGCGCCGGATCTACTCGTTCGCGACGGCCCTGCTCGAACGGATCCCGGTTGTCAAGTCCGTCTACGGCATGCTCGCCGACGTCGTGCGGCTGTTCGCGAGCGCCGAAGAGCGCCCGTTTCGCAAGGTCGTGCTCGTGACGCGGGTCGAGGGCATCGCTCAGCTCGGGTTCCTCACGCGCGACGACTTCTCCGATCTGCAGGGGATCGGCTCCGGCCAGGTCGCGGTGTTCCTGCCGATGAGCTACCAGATCGGCGGCTTCACGGTGATCGTGCCACGGGAACGGGTCAGGGAGATCGCGATGTCCGTCGAGGATGCGCTGCGGTTCTGCGTGACGGCAGGGGTGGCGCGCCGGGCGCCATGAGGAAGAGACCGGAACGTTCGCGCTGCTGCGTTGTGGTTCCGTAAGATCGGCCGCATCCCATGCGGTACGCATCCACCTTCGTCGTTCCTGTGCTCCTGCTCGGACCTCTGCTCGCGCAGGATCCCGAGGATCCCTATGCGATGGACTATGGCCCCGGCCTGATGACGACGTTCGAGGCGGGCGGACTGGCCGGCGTCACGGAGAAGGGCCTCGTCGTCCGGCTCGGGGACGCAGGTGCGGTTGCGTTCGACACCGAACTGCTGCGCTTGTCGGCGGCCTGGGCGGACGGATGGTTGAGACTGCGTGGAACGGCCTACGACGGTGCCCACGGGCCGATGCCGTCGCTGCGCGGTCGCAAGATCGCCGAGGTGAAGGTTGGTCCTGGTTGGGCGCGCAACGGCGACTGCGGCGATCCGCGCCCGATTCCACATGGTCCGTTGCCACGCGAGTGGGGCTTCTTCCGCGGCATGTGGCTGCATGGGAACACCGTGGTGGTCGGATACCGCACGGGCGACATGGACGTGCGCGAGGGCTACGGCATCGAAGGTCCCGCGCGCGTTGTCACGCGCACGCTCGAGCTCGGCCGGTCGGCGGAAGCGCAGACGCTCGTGGTGCTCGACGCACCCGAGGGGGCGAAGGTGGTTGCGGACCCCCTGGACGACGGACCGCGTCTCGTCATTCTGCGGTGGCAGCCGCGAGTCGGCGACGTCGAGCTCGATACGACGACGAAGGGATGGGAGGCATTGT
>DASRJH010000135.1:0-3732 GCA_035649575.1 Planctomycetota bacterium | reverse complement strand
ATCCGGGCTACGGCTTCCTGAGCGAGAACAGCACGTTCGCGCGCGCCGTGATCGACGCGGGCTTCGTGTTCATCGGGCCGAGGCCCGAGGCGATGGATCGGCTCGGCGGCAAGAAGGCCGCGCGCGAGGAAGCGCTCGCGGTTGGCGTGCCCGTGATCCCGGGCACCGAGCAGGACCACGGCGACGCGAGCATGATCGAGGTCGCGCGCAAGATCGGCATGCCTGTGATGCTGAAGGCCAGCGCGGGCGGCGGCGGGCGTGGCATGCGTCTCGTCGAGCGCCAGCAAGACCTCGCCGAAGCGCTGGTCGCGGCGCGCCGCGAGGCGAAAGCGTCGTTCGGCGACGACCGCATGATCCTCGAGCGCGCCGTATTCCCGGCGCGCCACATCGAGATCCAGATCCTCGGCGACATGCACGGCCACGTCGTCTCGCTGCACGAGCGCGAGTGCTCGGTGCAGCGCCGCCACCAGAAGGTGCTCGAAGAGGCGCCTTCGGCCGTCGTCAGCGAAGCGCTGCGGCAGAAGATGGGTGCTGCGGCGACAGCACTCGCGCAGCGCGTCGGCTACGACAACGCAGGGACCGTCGAGTTCCTGCTCGACGAGCACGGCAGCTTCCACTTCCTCGAAGTGAACACGCGGTTGCAGGTCGAGCACCCGGTCACCGAGCTCGTCACGGGCCTCGACCTCGTGCATCTGCAGGTCCACGTGGCCGCCGGCGGCCGGCTCGAACAGATGCTCGCCGGCAAGGACCTGCGCCCGCGTGGTCACGCGATCGAAGCGCGCATCTGCGCCGAAGCGCCCGAGAACGGTTACCTGCCTGCGTCCGGCCTGCTGCGGCTCGTCAAGGAACCCGAAGGTCCTGGCATCCGCGTCGACAGCGGCGTCTACACGGGGGCCGAAGTGCCGCCCTGGTACGACTCGATGTTGAGCAAGATCATCGTCTGGGCGCCCGACCGCGCGATGGCGTGTGCGCGCCTGAGCCAGGCGCTGAGCTCGACCGCGTATCTCGGTGTGCCGACCAACGTGGACTTCCTGCGGCGCGTCGTCGACGACGCTGCGTTCCGCGGCGCGCGTCTGCGCACCGACATGCTGCGCCTGCGGCCCGAGCTCGCGGCGGGTCCGCAGCAGGGACCCGAGGCGCTCGCGCTCGCTGCGGCCGTGCTGTGCCAGGCCGTCGAACCTGCAACCGGTGGCAACGGCGGCCCCGCTGCGGCCGGCGCGCGTTCGGACTCGGTCTGGCGCGAGCTCGAGGGCTTCCGGCTGTTCGAGGGCCGGCGATGAAGATCAGCCGCGAGTACCTGTGCGACGGCAAGTCGGTCGCGGTCAGCGCGGAGTGGATCGAAGGCGATCGCTGGCGCGTGCGCGTCGGCGACCAGACCTGGGAGTATCACGCGGTGGCTCTCGGCGACGGCGGCGTCTGGCTCGCGCCGGTCGGCCAGGAGTTCGACCGTTCGTTCGTCGCGTATGGCGCACCGGCGGGCAAGGAGTACATGGTCCGCGTGAACGGCCGCACGCACACGCTCGCCCCGCCTGGCCCGCGTCGTGGCCGCGATGCTCCAGGCGCCGACGGAACGATCCGCGCGCCGATGTCGGGCACCGTTCTCGACGTGCACTGCAAGTCGGGGGACACCGTGGCCGCCGACCAGACCCTCGTCGTGCTGTCGGCGATGAAGATGGAACACAAGTTGACGGCAGGCCTCACAGGCGTCGTGCAATCCGTCGCCGCGAAGAAGGGCGGCACGGTGGACCAGGGCGCAGTGCTCGTCGTCGTCGAACCAAAGCAAACGAACCATGAATGATCCTCGCTACCCGATCGGCGTGATCGAGCTCACGGGCTCGCTGACGCCAGCGGCGCGCGCGGCCGCCATCAGCCGGCTCGGCGCCGTGCCGAACGAGCTGCACGAAGCCGTGCGCGATCTCGATGTCGCGCAGCTCGACACTCCGTATCGCGACGGCGGCTGGACCGTGCGCCAGGTCGTGCACCATGTCGCCGACAGCCACATCAATGCGTATGTGCGCAGCAAGCTCGCGATGACGGAGCAGGATCCGCCGATCAAGGCCTACGACGAGAACCTGTGGGCGAAGCTCACCGATGCGCAGGGGCCGATCGGCCCGTCGCTGCTGCTCGTGCTGTCCCTGCACGATCGCTGGGTGCACTGCCTGCGTGCGCTGCCCGAGCAGGCGTTCGCGCGCACGTGTGTGCACAGCGAACGCGGCAAGATGACGCTCGACGACCTCACCGCGCTCTACGCCTGGCACGGCACGCACCACATCGCACACATCACGCAGCTGCGGCGGGCCAGGGGCTGGTGACGCGAGCCGGCGTTGGCAGCCGGCGTGTCGCCGCTGCTCGTGCAGTCCTGCCGAGACGTGCCCGTGGCTCGGCGCCTACGGCGCGCGCGGCTCCGCCTTGATCCGCTGCGCGAACTTCTCGATCTCACGCCGGAGCTTCGGCACCAGATCAGCGGTCGCGTCCGCGAAGCAGCGCTCGGTCTGGACCTGCGCGCTGTCGTCGTAGTAGGGCAGGGCGAAGGCCTCTTTGTTCCCGGCCGAGCCCGACGCGCGGAAGAGCAGCGCGCCGTTCGACCAATACACCGCGGTGTCGAGGTAGAGGTGGCTGCTGAGCTCGTTCCCCGGCACGAACATCATCGTGACCAGCGCGACGTACGTGAGCGACCAGCCGTTGATGCGGTTGAAGTGCTGCAGGTCGTAGGTCACGAGCGCGACCGCCTCCACGTCAAAGGTCGCGCGCACGCTGGCCACGATCTCCGGCGCCGTGCGGCCGCCGAGATAGAAGGACGGCACGACCTCGATCGGGCCGATGAAGGACTCCTTGCGGAACGCGTCGGCGAGGTTCTCGAGGACCTTGGCCTTGAAGGCTTCGGGCAGCGGGCCCGTGGCCCACGAGGAGATACCCTCCGAGGACGTGCCTCGGGCGTTGACCTCGGGCACGAAGGCCAGCGCGATGCGCGCCGGCACGGGCAGGCTCGTCGGCTGGACCGGCCGCGGGCTCGTGGAGGCCGAGCTCCCTTCCTCGCTCGCGGCCGTCACCGGCGTGATCGAAGACATAGTGCGGGCCGTGCTGATCGTCGGTCCGGCGCAGCCGGCGCAGAGCAGCAGGCAGAGAGCGAGGTTTGACATGGTGTGACTCCGGCTTTGTGTGGGTAACGCCGCAGACGAGGTGTCTGCGCGCGTCGGCGCCCGGCTGGGCGAAACGCGTGCCGTCCCTGCCAGGAACCGCTTGCCATTGCTCTGCCGGCACTTACGCCATGGCGCCCTCCGGACCCGGCCCTGGAGCCCAAGACGCAGCTATACATTCTCTGTATGGCGACTGACATTTCATGTCAGGTACGAGCTCCTACAGCACACCCTGCCGCGCGAATGGAAGGTGCCGTCCGCCCGCTGGCTGCGACAAGAGCTGCTCGGCGAGCTGGCCGCCGCGGATGCCGTAGCCCACCGCGCGCACGGGATCGGTCGCGATCACGGTGCGCTCACCGAGCACCGGGTTCTGGGCGGATTGGCTCGGGTGCGACAGCCACCGCCCGGTGCGCGCGTCGAACACCTGCAGGTCGCTCGGGCAGCTGACCACGAATCCGTTGTGACGCACGAAGCCAGCGTCCGCGAGCGGCACGAACGTGCCGATGCGCGCGTCGAACGCGGCCGCGCCGGTCCCCGTCAGGCACACCGCAGAGTTGTCGTGCAGCCAGGGCTGGCCGGGCGCGGCGGCCGGACG
>DASRJH010000134.1:0-39517 GCA_035649575.1 Planctomycetota bacterium | reverse complement strand
TACCTCGCGCTCAGTGTGCCGGGTCTCGTGCTCGCTTTGATCGTCGCCCTGGCGTTCACGGGCGGTGCGCCGGTTGTCGGCATTGCTGCAGCCCACTGGCGCGTGCCGTATGCGCCGGGCAAGGAGGCGCTCGTCGCGGAGGCGCTGCTGCGCGAAGTGGCCATGCAGGGTCTGCTCGGCGACCAGAGCCCCGAGCTCACGAAGATCTACAGCGCGACGGCCGAGGTCGAGGTGGCCGCGAGCGTCGAGGCTCCGCCGATGATCGGCGGCGACATGGGCCTCCTCGACCAACGCCTGGTCGAAGGGCGCGCCGTCGGGCAGGACGGCACGGCTCCGACGATGCTGTTCAAGCACGCGGCCGACCTGTCGCGGTTCCCGTTCCTCGACGACACGCAGGCGGCCTCGGCCTACGTCGTGCACCGGGCCTCGGGCCGCGCTGACCAGAAGGTCATGGTGATCGGCGTCGGCGGCGGCGTCGACGTGATGACCGCGCTCGCGAACGGCTCGCTCGAGGTCACCGCCGTCGAGCTGAACACGGCGATGATCGAGATGGTGAAGCAGCGGTACGACGACTACCTGGGCGGGCTGTTCCGGCCCGGCGCGCACGCGCTCGCGGATCGCATCGAGCTCGTGAACAGCGAGGGACGCGCGTGGCTGCGCTCGCACGACGACACCTACGACGTCATCCAGATGAGCGGCGTCGACTCCTACACGGCGCTCAGCACGGGTGCCTACACGCTCTCGGAGAGCTACCTCTACACGACCGAGGCCGTCCAGGACTTCTATCACCACCTGAACGACGACGGCATCGTCACCTATTCGCGGTTCATCGAGAGTGCGCCGACGAAGCCGCGCGAAACGCTGCGCCTCGCCAACATCGCGTGCACGGCGCTGCGCGAGCTCGCGGTGCCCGATCCGGCAGCGCACATCGTCGTGTTCCAGGGGCTCGTGTGGGCGTCGACGATGGTCAAGAAGCAACCGTTCACGGCCGTGGAGATCGCGGCGCTGCGCGAGTTCGCGTGCCGGCAGGGGTTCGTCGGTCTCGTCTTCGACCCGATGCGGGCCGGCGCGGGCGAACCCGAGGTGACGCACTTCGCGAGTCTGCGGCCGCGGTTCGTCGCGGCGATGGCGAAGGTCACGGGCTTCGCGGCCGAACCGGCGGTCCACAACGAGCAGGTCTTCGCGCTGATGCAGGCGGCCGTGCGCGTCGGCAAGGGCGAAGCGATCGCCGAGGCGCTGTTGCCCCCGGCCTTGCTCATGGCCGGGCTCGCGCCGCGCGCGCTCGAGGTCCTCGGCTCGATGCGCGAGGACATCCTGCAGCAAGCGCACTACATCCGGCAGGCCATCGCGGACTTCAGCACCGTGCTGCGCGGCAGCGACGGCGAACGTGCTCGCTTCATCGCCGAGTACGACTACGACATCTCGCCGGCGACGGACGACCGGCCGTTCTTCTTCAACTACTACCGGTGGTCGAGCTTGTGGGGCGGGCAGCGCCGCGTGCACGACCCGAGCCTGTTCGCGTATCACACGGACTTCCCGGTCGGGCACATGGTGCTGTCCGCATCGCTGCTGCAGATCATGTTGTTGGCCGGGCTCTTCATCCTGCTGCCGCTGCGCAAGCTTGCATACGACGGTCTCGAGACCCCGGGAGCGTGGCGCTATTTCGGTTACTTCGCGGCGCTCGGTCTCGGCTTCATGCTGATCGAGATCGCGCTGATGCAGAAGCTCGTGATCTTCCTCGGGCACCCGACCTATGCACTTTCGGTCGTGCTCGTGAGCCTGCTCGCCTCCGCGGGCACGGGCTCGCTGCTGGCCGGGCGCATCAAGGCCGTGGAGCGGCGGCATCTGCGTTGGATCCTGCTCGCGATCGTCGCGGTCGTAGTCTTCGACCTCGTCGCCATCGACGTGCTGCTGCCGCTGCTGCTCGGCGAGCCGCTCGGACTGCGCGTGCTCGTCGTGGTCCTGCTGCTGATTCCGACCGGCCTCGTGCTCGGCATGCCGTTCCCTTCCGGCATGCGCGTGGTCGAAGCGCAGTGCCCGCACCTCTTGCCGTGGGGTTGGGCCGTGAACGCGTTCTTCTCGGTGTTCGGCTCGATCTTCTGCATCGTGATGAGCATGTCGGTCGGCTTCACGAACGTGCTGCTCCTTTCGATCGTGGTCTACGGCATCGGTCTGCTGGGCATGAAAACGCCCGCGGCGCCCGCGCCCGAGGTGCCGTGAGGTCCTCGCCGTCGCTGCGGAACGGCGTGCTTCTCAGCGCGCGAGCAGCGCGGGCAGATCGCGCGCGAGCTTGCGCAGTGCCTTGCCGCGGTGGCTGAGCCGGTCTTTCGTCGGCCCGTCGAGCTGCGCGAACGTCTTGCTCGGATCGCCTGCGAATTCGCGCGGCACGAAGATCGGGTCGTATCCGAACCCGCCTTCGCCCGACGGCGCGGTGAGCAGCGATCCATGGCACTTTTCTTCGATCATGGCGAGCACGCGGCCCTCGGCGCTGCAGAGGCACAGGCTGCACGTGAAGTGGGCCGTGCGCTGGGGGCCCGGCACTCTTGCGATCTGCGAGAGCAATCGCTCCAGGCGCCCGCGGTCGTCCAGGCCCGGTCCCCCGTAGCGCGCCGACAGCACGCCAGGAGCACCGCCGAGGACGTCGACGCAGAGGCCGCTGTCGTCGGCGAGTGCCAGACCCTTGGCCAGGGAGGCCAGCAGCGTCGCCTTCTTGCGCGCATTGCCGCGGAAGTCGGGCTGGTCTTCCACCGGTTCGAACGGTTGTCCGAGCTGGTCGGGCGTGCGCAGGTCGAGACCGAGCGGCTCGAGCAGGCGCCTGAACTCGGCGAGCTTCTTCCTGTTGTTCGATGCGATCCAGAGTCCGCGCAGGGAGGCCATCACAGCCCCAGCGTCTTCGACTGCAGGTCGCGGATGCTCGTGCAGGCAGTCTGCGCCATCGCGAGCATCGCCTGGAACTGGTCCAGCCCGAACGGCTTCTTCTCGGCAGCACCCTGGACCTCGATCAGGCGGCCGTCGCTCGCGCAGACGACGTTGAGGTCGACGTCGGCAGCGCTGTCCTCCTGGTAGTCGAGATCCAGCATCGGGGCGCCGGCGACGAGGCCGACGGACACGGCCGACACGAGGCCGCGCAGCGGCCACTTCGGCAGCTGCTTCTGCTCCTCCATCCAGAGCAACGCGTCGTAGATCGCCACCACCGCGCCGTTGATCGCGGTCGTGCGCGTGCCGCCATCAGCCGCGAGCACGTCGCAATCGACCCACAGCGTCACCTCCGGCAGCACGCCGAGATCGATCGCGCAACGCAGCGCGCGGCCGATGAGCCGCTGGATCTCGAAGCTACGGCCGTCGAGCGGGCGGCCCGTGCGGCCCTCGCGCGGTTTGCGCGGCTGGCCGGCGCCCGGCAGCATCGAGTACTCGGCCGTGAGCCAGCCACCGGCGTGGCGGTTGTACATCCACTGCGGCACCTGATCCTGCACGCTGACCGTGCAGAGTACCTTGGTCTTGCCGCACTCGGCGAGCACGGAGCCGGGCTGGTCCGTGTAGGAGCGGGTGAATTGCAGCGGCCGGGACTGATCCGGCAATCGGTTGTTCTTGCGAGCCAGGGTTCGTTCCTCGAAGGGCCGCGCAAGCTATCAGCCCGTGAGCAAGGAGGCGAGAGCCCTGCGCAGTTCGTGCACGCCGAAAGGCTTCTCGATGCAGTGCAGGTGCGGCCTCGTCGTCGCCGGATGCGTCGGGCCCGGGACCAGCACGCAGATCTTGAGGTTGGGCACCAGCGTCCGGATCGTCTCGCCGAGCGCGTCCCCGCCGTCGAGGCGGTGTTCGTGGTCGAGGATGATGACCTCGAAGCGGTTGGGCGTCCTCTTCAGGAAGGCGCACGCTGCGGCGCCATCGGAGCAGACCAACACGGCATAGCCCGATGCCTTCAACGCGTCCGAGACCATCTCGCGAACCGCCGGATCGGCCTCGAGCACGAGCGCGCCGCGGTAGCGGAACTCGCGTTGTTCGGCGACGGCCTTCGGTTGCGGTGCCGGCGGCGCGATCGGGCTCGCGGCGATCGAGCTCGGTTCCCGGTCCGCCGGCGGCGTGGTTGCCGCGAGCGCCGCAGGCCAGTGCACGATGGCACGCACCGACCGCCCCGGCAGATGCGAGATCGCAACGGTGCCTCCCTGGCACGCGATGAGGTGGTTGGCAGCCTCGAGATCGAGCGTCAGGTTGGCGTCGTTCAGCCCGCTGTCCTCACCTGCGACCGTCTCCGTGATCCACTCGAGCGTCACTTGGAGGCGGATGTTCTGGGTGTCACCCGCGAATCCGTGTCCGGCTTCGATGGTCAGATGCGTGGCGCCGCGTTCGGCCCGCAGCAGGGCCGTGCAGAGGAACAACAGCGAATCGCGCACGATCTCCGGATCGGCGGCGATCGGGGGCAATGCCTGCGGCGGCTCCCAGCTCAATTCGAGTCCGAGTTGCATCTGCAGCAGTTCGTCGGTGAGACCCGCAACGAGCGCGCGGACCTCGGTCGATCCAGGCACCGCGGTTCGGGCCCGCCCGAATGCAACGAGCTTGCGTTGCAGCGTGCGCAGCCGCTGTACCGCCGTGCACAAGCCTTCCGCGGCAGCCGGCAGCAGTTCGCGTTGCGGTGCTGATTCGATCAGCGCGTGCGCGCGGCCCTCGATGCCCGAGACCAGCGTGGCCAGATCCTCCGCGAGCGTCAACGCGACGCGTCGCGCGTTGATCAGGTGTGGCGCGCGCGCCGGCGGTGGTGCCGGTGGCTTGGGCGCAGGTTTGGGCGCAGGTTTGGGCGCCGGCTTGGGCGCTGCCAGTCTCCTGGCCGGCTGCGCGTGCTTGCGCACGGCTGGCCGGCGCACGAGGGCATACGCGGCAGCAGCGCCAGCAACGAACCAGGCTAGTTCGTACAAGCGGATCGAGGGGCGAGAGAGGTGAGGACGAGCCCGACAACCTAGCTTCCGCGCCGACACCTGTCGAGCGCGCGCAACGTGTGTTGAGAACGCCCCACAGCGTGTCGTGCACCGGGAACATCGCCCTCGATCGACCGCGCGCATTGCAGCGCGTTCGACGCGTGGTCTACTCGCCCACCTCTCATGACGTCCTCGGAGAACCGCATGACTCTGCTCCAGCTCGCTCTGTTCGCCGGCCTCGTGCTGCTCCCCGGTGTCCCACAGGAACCCCACAAGCTCCCACCCGCGGCCGAGCCGAAGGTCGATCGGGCGGAGCTCCAGAAGCTCGCGTGGATCTCCGGCACATGGGTGGTGCAGAATGGCGGCAAGACCACCGAAGAACACTGGCGGCCGCTGCAGGGAACGACGCTGCTCGGTTCGTCGCACACGTTCGACGAGACGAAGACGCACTTCTTCGAACACCTGCGCATCACGGCGATGCGCGGCACGATCGCCTACGTGGCGATGCCTGGCGGGGCCAAACCCACGGTGTTCACGATGACGAAGAACGAAGCAGGACTCGTCGAGTTCGAGAACCCCGAACACGACCACCCGCAGCGCATCCGCTACGAGAAGACCGCGGACGGCATCACGGCGACGATCAGCCAGCTCGACGGCTCGCGCGCCCAGTCGTTCGTGTTCAAGAAGGGGTGATGCTGCCGAGGCGGAAGTGGTGCTCGATGACGCCGAGACAGGCCGCACCGCGCACCGCGACAGCCTTGCCGTCGACGAGCAGGCGCTCGCAGGCACGCACCAGCGTGTACGCGACGAAGCTGCCACCGCTGTGCTGCACGACTTCGCGCACGGGCATGCACTCGTGCTCGATCGCGGCCGGAGCGATGCCGAGGAAGCGCGCGCGCAGCCGCCAGCCCGACAGGCGGTTCTCGATGCGCACCAGTAAGCGCAGCGTCGGCTCGGCTTCGAGCCCCGTGATCACGACCTCGCATGGCCAACCGATCGGCCCGCGCCCCAGACGGCCCGCGAGCTCGAGCCGTGCTACGCCGGTGCCCTGCGCGTAGTGCCGCGGCTTCAGGAACTGCGCGGAATGGAGGCGGGGTCGTTCGCCCTCGTCGCCCGCGAAACCATCGAGCGTGCCGAGATCGCGCCGCGCCTCGAAGCGCAGGCAGTTCGCCGAGTGCACCCCGCCCTCGCGATCGACGAACAGGAGCCCTTCCTTGCGCGAGAAGCGCACGCGCGGCCCGCCGCTCGCGACGAGCAGGTCCTTCTTCTTGCGCAGATCCTTGCCCTCGAACACGCGCGAATGCAGCGGATCGTCGGGCAGCACGAGCGGCGGCTCCGCGGGGGCCAGTGCAATCGCTTCTTCGAGCGCCGCCGCGAAGCCGCGCGCGACGCCGTCCTGGACCGTGCCCGCCCACAGCTCGGGGTGCAACTTGCTGTCGAACGGCATCAGGTGCGCCTTCGCGCGTCCTGCGCGTTGCGCCGCCGCGATCGCGCGCCACTGCAGCAGCTTGAGGTCGATGCGGCAGTCTGCCGCGCCGGCGCCGTGCGGAGCGAACGGCATGCCGTTGCGAGTCGCGCGCGCGTCGGCGAGGTTGGCAAGCGTCGCCGCCACGCGATCGGGGTGCGACATCGGCTCGGAGGGCATCGCCGCGATCTTGGCGCCGTCTGGTCTGCGTCGCCACAGCCGTGTCCGAGGTTTCGCTGCGGTGCCCGCGCAGGTCGCTGTTGTCGTGAGCCTGGTGCGCGGCGATGCTTGGTGGCGACGCGGAGGCGAGTCGCCGCCGCGGTGTTCGCAACCGCGCGATGGCTTCGACCTCCACTCCTCGTCTGCTGGTCCTCTTCCATGGTTCATGGGAGGAGGAGGCGCTGTTCGACAAGAAGCGCAGGGGGGAGTTGCTGCTCGAGCGAGAAGGGTTCGAGCTGCTGCACTTTCCGCATTGTCTGCGCCTGTTGTGGTTCGACGCACGGCGCTACGCCGAACGCCTCTGCGCCGCCTACCGCGGCCGCATCGACGCGGTCTGGTCCAACGACGACGCGTTCGGCTGTCTGCTCGCGGCGATCCTCGCAGCGCGGCTCGGTCTGCCCGGCAACGATCCGCGAGCCGTGGTGCGTGCGCAGCACAAGCTCATCCTGCGCGGGCTCCTGGCCCAGGCAGTGCCCGAGGCCACGGTGCCTGCTTTCGCGTTGCCGTTCGCGCTCGGCGATCGGCGCTGCCGCGATGCGAACGCGCTCGACGCGGCCGTGCGGGCAGCGGGGCGGAGCTGGCCGCTCTTCGCGAAGCCCGTGAAGGGCACGTTCTCGGCGCTGGCGGCCCGCGTGCAGTCTGCCGGCGAGCTCGTCGAGCATATGCGGTTGCCGCTGGTGGACCGCTTCCTGCTGCGCAGGCTCATGCGGCCGTTCGAGCAGCTCGCGCGCGAGTGGGTCGAGCTGCCGTGTTCGGTCGATCGGGCGCTGCTCGAACAGCCGATGGAGGGCGATCAGGTGAACGTCGACGGCTATGTCGAAGACGGCGAGGTGCACCTGCTCGGCATCGTCGACGAGTGGATGTACGAGAAGGAGGTGGCGCGGGCCCGGCACTTCGCGGGCTTCACGTATCCGAGCCGGCATCCCGAGGTCGTGCAGCAGCGCATCCGCGCGGCCGCTGTGGCCGCGATCCGCGCGGTCGGCTTCACGCGCGGGCTCTTCAACATCGAGATGTTCGTGCTGCGCGATGGTTCGGTGCGAGTGATCGAGATCAACCCGCGTTCGGCAGCGCAGTTCGCGACGATGTACCGCGAGGTCGACGGCATCGACGTGGAAGGGATCGGGATCGCGCTCGCCGTCGGCAGGGACATCGCGTCGGTGAAGCGGAGCACGCCCACGGCCGGCGCGGCCGCGAGCTTCGTGTTCCGCCGGTTCGACGGCACGCACGGGCCGATGCCGGCTCCAGGTGCCGAGCAGTGGCTGGCGGCGACTCATCCGCGAGCGCGGCTCTGGCTCGAGCACAGCAACGGACGCGTGCTGCGGCGCGAGTATCGGTGGTACGGTTCGCACCGCTACGCCGTGCTCAACTTCGCGGCGCGGGACTTCCCGACGTTGATGCGGCAGGGCGCGGAGTGCGGGGAACGGCTGTTCGGAGTCGGGCCGCTGCCGCTCCCGTAGGGAGGCGTGCAACTCGAGATCCTGCCGCAACACGTGAGTGTGAGTTCGGCGGTCGCGAGGGCAGCTGAAGTCGAGAGGTGCCGGCGGATGGCGCTCTTGGCGTGCGCGGATAGGCTGTCGGGGGAAGCGGGAGTACCGTAGTTCGGCACTTCCGTCGAACACCAAGTTGGCTGGACTCGGCTGTTGCCCTCGCAGTTCCGAAGCAACCAAGCACCTTGGTTGCGCGACGCCTGCCGGACTCGATGATGCGCGACGCCCGTTGGTGCCGTTGATGCGCGGATGCGCGATGCCGGCAAGTTGCGCAAGTGCGCGACGCCCGCCGGACTGCCTGCTGCGCGACGCCCGCATGAGGGCCGGCGTTCGGACTGACTCGCCTGTGGCCCCGTTCAGCGGCTGCGCCCGAGGTCATCGGCTTGTGTCGCGGGCTGGATCTGCGACCATGCTCGCCAGCCAACAAGACGAAGCAAGCGACGAGCCGCGTGACAACGCCAAGGGCGAATCAACGCACAAGGCACGCGGCTCGCGCCTGATCGTCAAAGACGTTAGGCGCCTTTAGTCCTGTGAGCGATCTCTCAGCTCCCTACTTCCGGGTGTTCGCAAGCAGGCGATGGATCACCCTCGAGAGCGATGTGCGCACTGCTGACGTCTTGCGTTCCGACCTTATCCGGGGATGCGTCTCGGAGCCGGTTGCCTATGACTCCAAGGGGCTTGTGTGGACTCCTACTCCTGCCCCTCCGATTAGGCAGTTTGGGCCGATCAGGAGGCTTCTAGCGCGGAGGATCTACGACCCTCTCGAGTTCTTCGTTCCGGTGACGTGGAAGCCACTCCGTCCCTACGAGCTCGGCGAGCTCCAAGGCGCCTACGTCGATGCCATCGACGCGGACGATGACGTCTTGACCCAGAACGTTGCGCATGACGAGCTTGCAGACCGAGTGCTGCATTGCTCCTCATTCGACGATCTGCTGGAGACATGGGAGTGGATGGAGACTGGACCATCGGCTGCGTAAGGTTGCGCATGGAGAGCGGTGGTAGTGTGATGGCCGTCCAAGACGGCAAGTACGTTGTGCGGACCAAGCCTCATGAAACCGACTCCAGGACACGCGAATCGAATTTGGCTCAGCAGCAGCTTGCTCTTCATCGGGTCACTGGGGTTCCTAGTCGCCAGCGCGATTGGTCCAGATCCATGGCACGGCAGACTTGCAGCTGGAGTGATAGCTTGGGTCAGTGCGTTTGTTGGCTTCGTACGTCTACGGCCCCGCAGGGCCGCACCACCAGCCGCAGCAGCCGACGCGCGCCAAGCCGCGCGCGGCTGAGCGGCAAGAGACGTTCCCGTCCGGAAGCGGCCGACCCATGCACGCTCAGCTGACTCTGCTTCTCTGCTGTGTGTGCCTCGTGGTCGCATGCCATTACACGCGCACCTCGACGGGCACGTCCGACGACATTCTGGCTGCGACGCGGATTGCCTTCTCAGCTGGTGCCAGGTCCGGAGACGAGTGCGAGGTCGGCGGTATCAAGCTCTGCTGGTGTCCGGCCGGGACGTTCCGCATGGGGAGCCCGCCCGACGAACCCTACCGACGCAGCGACGAATCGCAGGTCGACGTCACGCTGTCGGGCTTCTGGATGGGCAAGTACGAAGTGACGCAGCGTGAATGGAGACGCGTGATGGGCGCGATCCCCGGCAAGCTCATCGCGGGCGAGGGCGACGACTTCCCGGTCTACTGGATCAACTTCATCGAGGCGGAGGAGTTCTGCCGCCGATCGACGGAACGCGCGCGCGCCGCGAACGAGTTGCCACCGGGCTGGGAGTTCCGGGTGCCGACCGAAGCGCAATGGGAGTATGCCTGCCGCGCCGGGACCACCACCGCCTTCGCGTTCGGCGACACGTTGACCGATCGACAGGCGAACATCGGCAAGCCCTACAACGGCAAGCCGGACGGAGCGCCCGGCACGGCCGCGACCAAGGTCGGCAGCTACGCCGCGAATGCGTGGGGCCTGCACGACATGCACGGGAACGAGTTCGAGTGGTGCCGCGATTGGTATCACCCGAAGCTGCCCGGCGGCGTCGACCCGGACTTGCGCGAAGTGCAGGGCGTGCCGAACCGCGACGGCACGTATTCGCGCGTGCGCCGCGGCGGAGCATGGATGGATGACGCTCAGTACTGTCGTTCCGCAATGCGGGTGCGGTTCGAACCGCCGCGCCGCTCGGAGCACATCGGTTTCCGCGTCGCCGTGGTCAGGGCTTAGGGCAGGCGAAGTGCGCTACAGCGCTGCGGTGCGGAAGCCCGCGAACACGTCGGTGCGCTGCGGCAGGAAGAAGTTGCGATACCGCGGGTCGTGCATGAGCCGGTGCGTGGCGAACGCGCCCCCGCGCATCTCGCGCTGGTGGTGGAACCACGGCGCCGAGTACGTGTGGTAGGGCCCGGGGCGGAAACCCGCGTACGGCGCGAACGGATCCGCGGTCCACTCCCAGACCATCTTGCCCCACAGCATCTGCGGCGCCGCGACCTCCCACTCGGCCGCAGTCGGCAGGCGACGGCCCGCGAAGCGGCAGTAGGCCTCGGCCTCGTACGCGTTGACGTGGATCACGGGCTGCCGCGGCGGCAGCGGCAACCACGCGTCGAACCAGCGCTGCTCGAACCCACCTGCCGCGGACCGGCGCCAGCGTTCGGGGGCATCGCGCCCCTTCGCAGCGAGCCACGCGCCGGCCGCCCCGGGCCAGAACTCCTCGCGTCGGTAGCCATCGGCCTCGACGAACGCCAAGAACTGCTCGTTCGCAACCGGCGTGGCGTCGATCGCGAACGGCTGCAGGCGCACCGTGCGGCCCGGCAGTTCGTTGTCGAACGCGAAACCCCCTCCATCGCTGCGGCAGCCGATCTCGTACTCGCCACCCGGAATGGCGACCTCGGGCCGACGTTCGAGATCGGGCAACGCGAGTCCCGCCGGCGCTGCATGAGCGAGGATCCCGCGCGTCCAGACCAACGCCTCGACGTGCATGAACTCGTGATACACCGAGAACCGCGTGTGGTAGAGGTCGTCGTCGCTGTCGCCGCCAGACGCGACCGCGTGCTTGCAGGCGGCGAGCTGGTCCTGCATGCGCTCGAGCAGTTCGCCGCGCGGGAACAACGGCATCTGCCACCTCGCGCGGTGCGAGATGCGCGCCGAGTCGTACTGGTCGTCGGTGCCGATGAAACGGACGGGCTGATCGGCGCGCACGTGCGCATCGACTCCGATGCGATGCGGACCGCGCAGGCACCAGAACTCGGCGAACCAGGCGATGTGGGCGAGGTCCCAGGCCACAGGCTGGATGCCGCGGTGGTAGGGCACGCGCCACTGCTCGTCCGTGAGATCGAGCGTGGCCGCGAACGTCGCGGCGCGCGCCTCGTCGAGCGCGGCGGGCAACTGCTCCTGCGTCAGGTGTCGCCAGTCCTTCACGACCTTCCGTCGGGCACCGCCACGAAGAACGCGAACCAGCCGGCCGCGTCCGTCCAGTGCCCCGCGCTGCGCAGGCCAGCCGCCGCGAGCAGCGAACGGAACCCCTCGATGCTGTGCTTGTAGGAGTTCTCGGTGTGGAGGCGGGCGCCGGCGCCGAACCGGCGGCGACCCCCGGGCCAGCTCACCTCGACATCGCGCACGGCCTGCAGGTGCATCTCGATGCGGCTCTCGGCTTCGTTGAAGAACGCGACGTGCTGCCAATCGGCCAGCACGAAGTCCGTGCCCGCGAGGCGGTTCACGTGGCGCAGCAGGTTGCGGTTGAAGGCCGCGGTGACGCCGAGCTCGTCGTCGTAGGCGCGTTCGAGGCGGTCCTTCGGCTTCTGCAGGTCGACGCCGATCCAGAGCGCGCCATCGCCGTGCATCTGGCGCCGCAGCGCTTCGAGGAACGGGACGGCTTCGCGCGGCGTGAAGTTGCCGATCGAGGAGCCCGGATAGAAGAACAGCCGCCGCTGGAGAGGCACCGCGGCGGGCAGCTCGAACTGTTCCGAGAAGTCCGTGCCGACGCCGAGCATGCCGATGTCGGGGAACTGCCGTTGCATGTGTTCGAGCGAGACCCGCAGGTAGTCGCTCGAGATGTCGACCGCCACGTAGCACGACGGCTGTACGGCCTGAAACAGACTCGCGGCCTTCTCGCAGTTGCCGGCGCCGAGATCGATGAACGTGCAGCCGGTCACGGGTGCTGCCGCAGCGATCGCGGGCAGATGCGTGCGCAGCAGCTCGGCCTCCGTGCGCGTCGGGTAGTACTCGTCGAGGGCCGTGATCGCGGCGAACAGGCGCGACCCGAGATCGTCGTAGAAGTACTTCGGCGGGATCGACGGGTGCGGGGCCATCAGCGCGCGGCGCAGGAGCTGCTGGGACTCGGCAACCGGCTTCGACGCGCCGCGGACCACCGCCGGCCGCCGTGGGCCGTGAGGTGATGGGGCGTCTTGCGAGGGGTGGGGGGCCATCACGGGCGCGGAGCATACCTCGACCCCTCGGTTTCCCACCGGTCCTCGCGGTTCGGGCAGATACCTGCAGGGGCCGTGACCGGGCGATTCGTGTAGCCGCCCAGCAGGAAGTGGCGGCGCTGCTCGAAAACGCGACACGGCGCGGCCGGTCACGACGCGTGCTGTCACCAAGTGCCCGTCTCAAGGCCGCCATCACGAGGCGCCGATGCTCGAAGGGCAGTCCTGGCCGGAGCTGCCTACTCGATGCGAACCCTGCGTGACGTTCTGGTGCTGTTGAAGGGCAGCTGGAGTCGCCTTCACGGTGGCCAGAGGCTCGTCGTCGCGGCGGTCCTGTTCGCGACCTTGGCAGGTCTCGGCGGCATCGTCTGGTTCGCCGGACCGGGCCACGAGCCCGCAACCGCGCTGAAAGGCAACGTTTCCACGCACGTCGAGCAGGTCGACGATGCCGAGACGAGCGAGCGGAGGCTCGATGCGGCCTCGCGCGCGCAAGCCATTGCGGCCATTGCTGCGCTCGACGGCGTGCTCGCCGTGAACGTGACCGGCGGCTCGGCGGAGTTCCTGCGCCTGCAGCGTTCGCTCGGCGAAGAGCGAACGCGCCTCGCGCAACAGCGACTCGACCAGTTGTGGCCCGGCAAGACCTCGGTCGCGGTGAACGTCGAGCTCGACCCGACCTGGGAGACGAGAAGCGAGAAGGTGCTGCCCGAGGGGGCGATCGTGAAGTCCGAGACCAGGGACTTCACGGATTCGTCGAGCGGCAGCACGGCGGACAGCGGGCAAAGGAGCACGAGCAAGACCCAGAAGCGCGAGCGCGAGTTCGTGACGGATATCGGCGAGCGGCGCACCGGCAAGATGGCGCCCGAGGTGAAGCGCCTGACGGTCGCGGTGCTCTACGACCGCTCGCTCGAACACGCGCCGGGCTTCGTCGAGCAGGACCTCGTCAACGCCGTGAAGGCGATCGTCGGCTGGGATCCTGCGCGCGACGAGCCCGAGGCGTTCCGCACGCTCGCCGGCGACTTCGCGTCGATCGGTCCCGCGTCGATCGCTGCGCCACCGGGGATCGCGGAAGTGCTGCAACAATGGGGACCGACGATCGGGCCGATCCTCGGCCTGCTCGTCGTGGTCCTGTTCCTGCGTGGACTGTTCCCTCGGGCCCGCCCGCCCGCAGTCAACGGCGGCGCGCCCGCCGCGGAGAAGGTCAAGGAAGAGGACATGACGCCCGAACAGCAGCAGGAGCACATGCGGGCAGAGATCGAGCGGTCGATCGCGACCGACCCCAAAGCACTGGCAAAGATGCTCGAGTCGTGGCTCGGCGAACAGAAGGCATAACGGGGAACGATCGTGACCGAAGAAGCGCAGCAGGACCTCGGTACGGACAAGGCCATCGCCATGCTCCTGCTCTCGATCGATCAGGAGCACGCGGCCACGCTGCTGCGCCACTTCTCCGACGATACCGTCGACAAGGTCACGCGGGCCATGCAGCAGCTGCAGGCGATCGCCGTGAACCGCGAGACCGTGCGGGCTGTTTACCAGGCAGCCGTGCAGCGCATGCGGCAGGGCAGCATGGCGCTCGGCGATGTCGGCAGTCTCATGCGCAGCGTGCTGTCGCGCGCGTTCGGCGAGGAGCGCAGCGGCGACGTGACGAAGCGCGCCAGCGGCAACATGCTCGCGCAGCATCCGTTCGCGCTGTTCGAAGCGCTGGCCCCCGGCGATCTGGCTGACCTGCTGGCCGAGGAACACCCGCAGATCGCCGCCGTGTTCCTCGCGCATCTCGATCGCAAGAAGGGGGCCGAGGTGCTGGGCCATCTCGACGACGAGGTGCGCGCGGACCTGTTGCACCGCGTCGCCACGCTCGATCGCACGCCGGCAAAGGTCGTGCAGAAGGTGCTCGACGTGCTGCGCAACAAGGTGAAGAGCCTCGGTCTCGCGACGCTGCCGAGCGCGCCGAATACGTGGGTCAAGGCGGCTGCCTCGCTGCTGAACAACCTGGGTGGCAAGGAGCAGGGTGTGCTCAAGAGGATAGAGGCCACGGACGCCACCGTCGCGTCGGCGATCCGCGAGCAGTTGTTCACGTTCGACGACGTGCAGAAGCTCGACCGGAAGGCCATGCAGAAGGTCCTCGCTTCCATCGATTCGCGGCAGCTCGCGGTCGCGCTCAAGGCAGCCGTTCCGGGCGTCGAGCGCAACGTCTTCGCGAACCTCAGCAAGCGCGCCGCAGACATGGTGCGCGAGGAGCGCGACATCCTCGGGCCGACGCCGCTGTCGGACGTGCTGCAGGCCCAGGCCGAGATCCTCAAGCTGATCCGCGACATGATGGACAAGGGCGACATCAAGGCCGGCGGCGCCACCGAGCAAATGGTCTGATCCGAGTCGGCGGCTCCTGGCTGCCCGCCTTTGCCGGTTCTGCTCAGCATGCGCCCATGCCACGGCCGATAGAGCCTGATAGAGCCTGCAAGACGAGCAGCAAAAGCATGAAGTCACTCCTCGGGAAACTGGCGATCGCGGTCGTGCTCTTCGCGGGTTCGCTCGTCGTGGGCCTCGCCGCGACCGGCCGGCTGAACCACGCCGGCACCGCCAACATCCCGTTGCTGGCTCGGTTCTTCCCGGCACCAGCGTTGCCCGAGTGTGGGGCGACGCCGATCGGCGAGACGGCTGCTGCCTCAAAGCGCGGTGAGCCGGGCTCGGCCGCGGACGCGACGCAGTCGAGGCAGGCGCAGGAGCCTCAGGCAACGTCGCGCAAGCAGAAGACCGGGCGTTCGGTCGTGCGCCACGAGACGCCGCGCGAGCTGGCCCAGGGCGCCGGCCCGTCCGTCACCGGAACCGGGGACAAGGGGAAGCCGGCCGAGACGACGGCCGCGGCCGCGCCGGAACACGATGCGGGGCAGCTACAGCAGCCGCTCGCGCAGGAGCCCGACAACCGATACACGCCCGGCAAGTTGTTCGAGTTCGAAGGCATGCCGGCCGGTCTCACGCCGGAGCAGATCAACGAGGCCTGGCAGCGGGTCCAGAGCGAGCTCGAGGAGATCGCGCGCAGGAAGACCCAGCTCGACCTGCGCGAGCAGGAACTGCAGGAGCTCGCCGCCGACGTCACGCGCCGGCAGAAGGAGCTCGGTCACGAGCGGACCAGGATCGCCGAAGAGCACCTGCGGCTCGACGCGCGCATCCAGAAGTTCGAGGAGCAGGTCAAGCTCGTGCGCAAGGACGAGGCCTCGGCCTACAAGCGCAACGCGATGACGCTGTCGGCACTCGGATCGAACAAGGCAGCCGAGCTGATCTCCGACCAGTGGAAGACGGACCGCGGTCAGGAAGAAGTGCTCAAGCTGCTCGAGTTCATGGACGAGGACGACCTCGCCGGGATCCTCGAGCAGTTGCCGACGGCCATCGTCCAGGACCTCATGAGCAAACGCCTGCGCGTCGGCAAGGAAGCGGCGCCATCGGGCTCGAGGAAGTGACGTGGCCGAAGAGAAGAGACAACCGACTGATGCCAGAGCTGGCCGGCGGAAGACCCTGGTCTCGCTCATCGTGCTCGCCCTCGGCGCGGTCGCCGGTGGCGCGGCCGTGGTCGTGGCAGTGCCGGCGAAGACCGTCCCGGTCCAGGTCCGCGAGCCGGTCTACGAGTTCGTCGACGTGGTGCATCCCGACCCGATCCTGCACGAGTTCAACCCGCGATCGAAGGTGGGGAAGGGCATCGCTCGCGTGCAGCTCAAGTTCGTCTATACCGTGCGCGAAGACCGCGAGAGCAAAGCGTTCGCGCGCATCGAACAGCAGTGGGAGCAGGTCATCTCGAACGTGCTGGTCCTGCTGAAGTCGCGCAGCATGGAAGAGCTGCGGTCGGAGGTCGGCGTCGCGATGCTCGAGAAGGAGCTCATCGACGACCTCGACCGCACACTGTTCCCCGGCAAGGGCGACCAGAAGGTCGCTCGCGTCACGCGCGTGATGTGGAGCAAGTGGCTGCTGCAGTGAAACGAGAGACCCAGTGCAGCGAGACGAGTGAAGCGAGACCAGCAAACGAACCGGTGAACCAAGCCCCGTGAGCGAGATCCTCACCAACGAAGAGATCGACACGCTGCTCGAGATGTTCCGCAGCGAGGGCGCCGTTCCCGAAGCGCCGGCGGCCGGAGTTCCGCCGATCCCCCTGGCTCCCGCGAGCACCATCGCGCACGCAGTCGACTTGTTGAAGCCGAACCGGCTCGGTCGCGAGCAGCTGCGAGGTCTCGAACGCTGTTTCGGCAATGCCGCGAAGCTGTTGTCGGGCACGATCAGCGACAAGCTGCGGCTCGACACGCGGTGTGACTGCGTCGCCGTCGAACAACAGCGCTTCGGCACCTGGCTCGACCACCTGCCCGGACCGGTGTCGATCTACGTGGTGCGCATGTCGCCGTTCCGCCTGCCGGTGTTGTTCACGGCCAGCACGAGCCTGCTCTATGGCGCCGTCGACCGCATCTTCGGCGGGTCCGGCAAAGTGACGAAAGTGCCGAAGGACTTCACGCCTGCCGAGCACGCCGTCGCCGATTCGTTGGTGGGCCCGTGCCTCGATCGCATCGCCGAGAGCCTCAGGGAAGTGGTGAAGCTCAAGTGGAAGATCCTGAACCGCTTCTGCAACCCGGCCATGGCCCAGGTCCTGCCCGCGCAGGATGTCGTCGTGTCGATCTACTTCCAGGCCGCCGGCGACCTGCTGATGGGCGATCTGCGGCTCGTGATCCCGTACGAGTCGCTCGAGCCGCTGCTCGACCGGTTCGGCCGCGACTCGGTGCACCGGCTCGAGCCCGGAGCGATGCGCGCGCAGGTGGGCACGATCGTGCGCGACATGCCCGTGGAGCTCGCCGTCCAGCTCGGCGGCGACAATCGCATCCGGCTCGGCCACCTGCTCGACCTGCAGGCCGGCGACGTGCTGCCGCTCGCCACGCGGGTCGGCCAACCCGCGATCGTGCCGGTCATGGGCAAGCCCAAGTTCACTGCCGAGCTCGGCCGGATCGGCAACAGGTTCGGAGCGCAGGTGGTCGATGTGATGGGGACCTAGAGCGATGGCCGAGAATCAACCCTTCCCCGATGCGGATTGGAACGCGGCAGGGATTGCCCGTGCGGGGGCGGACCTCGCGGCCACTGCCGCGCAGGCAGTCAGCTTCGGGCAGCTCGGTGCGGGCGCGCAGGGCGAGGCCAAGAGGAACCTGGACCTGCTGCTCGACATCGACATCCCGATCTCGGTCGAGGTCGGACGCGCGCAGATGACGCTCGACGAAGTGTTGCGGCTCGTGCCGGGCAGCGTGATCGCGCTCGACAAGAAGGCCGAAGAACCCGTCGATCTGCGCGTGAACGGCAAGCTCGTCGCGCGCGGTGAGATCGTGCAGCTCGACGACGCCTACGGGCTTCGCATCACGCAGATCGTCGACCGGGCGGGACGGATCGACAGTCTGCGCTAGCCGTTCCCTCGGTCTGCGTTCACCCAGCTCGCGTCACTGCACTGCCGACTGCTGTCCGAGCGTGCGCAGCGCCGTCGACAGCGCCTCTTCGGTCAGCTCGACGTCGACGCAATCGCCGAACGCGCGCGGCACACACATCACGGCGCTGCCGTGTTTCGCCTTCCTGTCGCTGCGCGCGAGACGCCACAGGCTCGACGCGTTCGCCCAGGCGGGCGGGATGGTCTTCGGCAGGCCGAGCGCGCCGAGCAACGTGGCGAGCCGCCGCGTGACGTCCTCGGGCACTCCGGCGGCGCGGCACTCGACGAGCATGCCGAGGCCGATACACGTTCCGCGGCGCAGGCGTCCACTCGCGAGACTCTCGAGCGCCTGGCCGACCGTGTGGCCGAAGTCGAGCCCGCGCTGCGCGTTCCCCTCGCCCTTCTGCGCGAGCGCCATCGTCATCGCGACGGCCATGTCAATCGCTTCGACGACGGCCTTCGGGCGCCGCGCGCCGAGGTCGGGTGCCAACTGTTCGAGACGCGCGAAGCGGTCGGGGTCGAGCGCCGCTGCCTTGACGACGGCGCCGATCAGACCCTCGCGAAACTGTTCGTCCGGCAGCGTGCGCAGCCATTCCACGTCGGCCGCGATCAGGTGCGCGTGGTGGACCGCGCCGAGGTCGTTCTGTTGCCCGCAGTGGTCGACGCCGGTCCTGCCGCCGAGGGCCGCGTCGCACATCGCGAGCGTCGTCGTCGGACACGACACGAACGGCACGCCGCGCAGCAGGATCGCGGCGAGCATGCCGACGAGGTCCGTGATCGTGCCGCCGCCGACGGCGACGAGCACGGTGTTGCGCGTGGCCCCGGCCAGCCGCACGTTGCGCGCGAGGTCGCCGACGACGGCGAGCCGTTTGCTCGCTTCGCCACCCGGGATCGACAGCCGTGCACTGGCTTCGAGGCTGCGCGCGATGCGGCCCGCGAGCTCGGGCAGCTGCGCGTCGTGCAGCACGACTACGCCGTCGGGCTCGAGCTCGCGCACGAGGTGCTTTAGCAGGGGCTCGACGCCTTCGTCGATCACGACGCGGCTCGTGCTCGCCCGCATGAACTCGTAGCGGCGGTCCATGTGGTTGTCTTACCGGGATGGCCCGCTCGCGGCTACGCTGCGGCGGGTGACCGCGCAGCAATTCGTGCTCGAGCTCGGCCGCGCGATGCACGCGCTCGGCAGTCCTTCGTACCGCGTCGAGGACACGATGGACGCCTGTTGCCGCGCGCTCGGCCTCGAGGGCAGTTTCTTCTCGACGCCGACCGCGATCTTCGCCGCGCTGGGCGAGCCGGGCAGCGAGCCGAAGACGACGCTGCTGCGAGTCGTGCCGGGCGAGCACGACCTCGGTCGACTTGCCGAGCTCTATGCGATCCGCGACGCCGTGGTGCGCCGTGAAGCGACGCCTGATCAGGGGCTCGAACGCCTGCACGACGTGCTGGACCGGCCGCCGCGGCCGTATCTCGCCGCGGATCCCGTGGCGCACGCGCTGGCCGGCGCGGGGGCCGCCGTGCTGCTCGGCGGGTGCTTCTTCGAAGCGGGGGTTGCCGCCGCCTCGGGCCTGCTCGTTGGTCTCATGGGCCTCTCGGCCCGGCTTCGTGCAGGTCTCGTCGACGTGCTGCCGCCGTTGTCGTGTGCCGTCGTCGCTTTCCTCGTGCACCTCGTGGCGGCTTCCGGCCTGGCACTCAACACGGCGATCACGACGATCGGCGCCATCGTCGTGCTGCTCCCAGGGCTGTCGTTCACGACAGCCCTCGCCGAGCTGGCGATGCGGCACCTCTCCGCGGGCAGTGCACGCCTGCTCGGCACGCTGGCAGTGTTGTTGACGATGGGCGTCGGTGCCGGCATCGGCGACCGCTGCGGCGAGCTGCTGACCCGGCCGCTCTCACCGGTGGACCCCGTCGCCTTGCCCTGGGAATGGCACGTGCTGGGCCTCCTGTGCTTGTGGCTCGCGTTCGTCGTGCTGCTGCGCGCCTCGCGCAATCAGGTCGTCTGGGTGCTGCTTGCGGTTGGCCTCGGTTATGGCGGCGCACGCCTCGGTGGCGACCTGCTCGGCCGCGAACTCGGCGCGTTCCTCGGCGCCGTGTTCGTCGCGTCGGGGGGCAACCTGTTCGCGCGGTGGCGGCGGCGACCCGCGGCCGTCGTGCGCACGCCGGGCCTGCTGCTGCTCGTACCCGGCAGCCTGGGCTTCCGCGCTCTCACGCCGGCGGTCGGCGACACCTCGGCGAGCGTGCCGTTCCTCGTCCAGATGATGCTCGTCGGCGGCGCCGTCGTCGCGGGGTTGCTGATGGCCGGCGTGCTGCTGCCGCCGCCGCTCGACGTCGAACCGGATTCGCGCGTCCGGTGCGCCATACCGCCATCGTCGACACGGTAGTCGGCCGCTCCCTCACCGGCACCAGTCCAAGAACGGCTCTCGTGGCTGCGATCGCGGCCGCCTCGGAACGCACCCCTGCAGGCACGTCACCGGCTCCGGGAAACCATGGCATGGGCCGCCGTACGGCAGGCTATGCTCCTCGCCCCCAAACGGTCCATGACACCCCGTTTCGACCCACACGCGCGCATCGAACAGTTCCCGATCCTGCGCGTCCTTCGCGACAGGGTGCTCGTGTTCGACGGCGGCATGGGCACGCAGATCCAGGTCGCGGACCTGACGCTCGACGACTTCCGCGGTCTCGAGGGCTGCAACGAGCTGCTCGTCGAGACGCGGCCCGACGTGATCGAGGGCATCCACGAACGCTACTTCGCGGCCGGCGCGGACGTCGTCGAGACCGACTCGTTCGGCGGCATGCCCTACGTGCTCGCCGAGTTCGACCTCGGCCACCGTGCGTTCGAGCTGAACAAGCTCGCGGCGGAGATCGCGCGCAAGGCCGCCGCGAAGTTCACGACGAAGGACCGGCCGCGCTTCGTGTCGGGCAGCATGGGGCCCGGCACGAAGCTCGTGACGCTCGGCCACATCTCGGGCCAGGAGCTGTTCGACGCCTACAAGGTCTACGCGAAGGGTCTCGTCGCGGGCGGCGTCGACTGCCTGAACATCGAGACGTGCCAGGACCTGCTGCAGGTCAAGCTCGCGATCCTCGCGGCGCGCGACGCGATGGCCGAGCTCGGGCGCGAGGTGCCGATCTTCTGCACGGTCACGATCGAGACGACGGGCACGATGCTGGTCGGCAGCGACATCGCGGCGGCCGTGACGACGCTCGAAGCGCTGCCCGTCGACGTCGTCGGGCTCAACTGCGCGACGGGGCCCGACCTCATGCAGGAATCGGTGCGTCACCTCGGCAAGACGACGACGCGTTCGATCATGGTGATGCCCAACGCAGGGCTGCCGCGCAACGTCGGCGGCAAGGCCGTCTACGACCTCACGCCGGCCGAGCTCGCGCGCTTCCAGTCGCGGTTCATCGACGAGTTCGGCGTCGCGGTCGTCGGTGGCTGTTGCGGCACCACACCAGAGCACGTCGCCGCGATGCGCGCGGCCGTCGCGGGCAAGCGCCCGAAGGCACGGCCCACCGACTACCAGCCGCAGCTCGCGTCGCTGTTCCACTCGGTGCCGCTCGACCAGGACTCGGGGCCGCTGATCATCGGCGAACGCACGAATGCGAACGGCAGCAAGAAGTTCAAGGAGCTGATGCTCACGGGCGACGTCGAGGGCATGCTGCAGATGGGCAAGGAGCAGGTGCACGAGGGCTCGCACGTGCTCGACGTCTGCACCGCGTATGTCGGCCGCGACGAAGCCGGCGACATGCTGAAGCTGCTGCGGCCGATGGTCCAGCAGGTCACGGCGCCGCTCATGATCGACAGCACGCAGATCGACGTCGTCGAGAAGGCGCTGCAGGCCGTGCCGGGCCGCTCCATCATCAACTCGATCAACCTCGAGGACGGCGAGGGCAAGGCCGACAAGCTCTGCGAGCTCGCGCGGCGCTACGGCGCGATGTTCGTCGCGTTGACGATCGACGAGGAGGGCATGGCGAAGACCGCCGACCGCAAGCTCGCGGTCGCGCGGCGCATCTACGACATCGTCGTGAACCGCCACGGCATGAGGCCGGGCGATCTGATCTTCGACCCGCTGACGTTCACGATCGGCTCGGGCGACGAAGCCTCGCGCGACGCGGGGGCGCAGACGCTGCTGGGCATCGAGTTGATCACGAAGCACATGCCCGGCGTGCGCACGATCCTCGGGCTCTCGAACATCAGCTTCGGTCTCGATCCGTATCCGCGCCAGATCCTCAACTCCGTGTACCTGGCCGAGGCGCGAAAACACGGGCTCAGTGCGGCGATCGTGCACGCCAGCAAGATCATCCCGACGCACAAGCTCGACGAAGAGGACAAGAAGGTCACGCTCGACCTGATCTACGACCGGCGTCGCGAGGGCTACGACCCGCTGTTCGCGTTCCTCGCGCGGTTCGCCGGCAAGAAGCGCATCGACACGGGCACTGGCGCCGACGAGTCCTCGCTGCCGGTCGAAGAACGCCTCAAGAAGCGCATCATCGACGGCAACAAGATCGGCATCAGCCGGCACCTCGACGAGGCGATGCTCAAGTACAAGCCGCTCGACGTCATCAACGACATCCTGCTCGACGGCATGAAGGTCGTCGGCGAGCTGTTCGGCAGCGGCGAGATGCAGCTGCCGTTCGTGTTGCAGAGCGCCGAGGCGATGAAGGCCGCGGTCGCCTACTTGCAACCGTTCATGGAGAAGGTCGAGGGCGAGACCAAGGGCACGCTCGTGATCGCCACCGTGCGCGGCGACGTACACGACATCGGCAAGAACCTCGTCGACATCGTCGTCAGCAACAATGGCTACAGCGTCGTGAACCTCGGCATCAAGGTGCCCGTCGAACGCATCCTCGATGCCGCGCGCGAGAAGAACGCCGACGCGATCGGCATGAGCGGCCTGCTCGTGAAGTCGACCGTCGTGATGAAGGAGAACCTCGAGTTGATGAGCCAGCGCGGCATCAAGACGCCCGTGATCTGCGGCGGCGCGGCGCTGAACCGCCACTACGTCGAAGACGACCTGCGCGCCGCGTATACGAGCGGCCCGGTCTACTACGGAGCCGACGCGTTCTCGGGGCTGCACATCATGGACGAGCTGACCGGGCGCGCCAAAGCGAAGACGCTCACGAAGGTCGCCGAGCCGAACAAACGCGTCGCGAACCCGCGGCGCATGTCGCGCGCCGACAAGGAGAAGCTGCTCGATCACGCGTTCGCCGAATACGCGGACAGCGGAGTGCCGCCCGCCGAAGTGATCCCGAAACCGCCGTTCTGGGGGCCGGCCGTCGTCGGACCTGCCGAGCTCGACCTCGGCACCGTGCTGCAGTACGTGAACAAGAAGTCGCTGTTCCGCCTGCAGTGGCAGTATCGGCAGGCCAAGCGCAGCGAAGCCGACTACACGAGTTTCGTCGCCGAGTACGTCGAGCCCCGGCTCAAGGAATGGGTCGGGCGCATCATCGCCGAGAGGTTGCTCGAGCCGCGCGTCGTCTACGGCTACTGGCCGTGCTACGGCGAGCGCAACTCACTCGTCGTCTGCGACTACAAGAACCCTGCGCGCGAGATCTGCAAGTTCGACTTCCCGCGCCAGCCAGGCGGGCGGCGGCTGGGCCTCGCGGACTTCTTCGCGAAGAAGGACCGCGGCCAGCTCGACGTCGTCGGGTTCTGCCTCGTGACCATGGGGGCGGTCGCCACGCGGTACAGCGAACGGTTGTTCAGCGAGAACCGGTACGACGAGTACCTGCACTTCCACGGGTTGTCGGTCGAAGGAGCCGAGGCGCTCGCCGAGTACTGGCACAAGCGCATGCGGCAGCAGCTCGGCATCGCGCACCACGATGCGGACGCGATCGACGATCTGTTCAAGCAGAAGTACCAGGGCAGCAGGTACTCGTTCGGCTACCCGGCCTGCCCGAATCTCGAGGACCAGACGAAGCTGCTCGGGCTACTCGAGGCGTCGCGCATCGGCGTCACGCTCAGCGAGGAGTTCCAGCTCGAGCCCGAACAGAGTACGTCGGCCGTCATCTGCCACCACGCGGCCGCCAAGTATTTCAACGTCTCGGTCGTGGGGCCTGGCGCGAACCGGTGAACCGGCGCGCCGCGATCACAGGCCCAGCCACAGCATCACCGCGTTCATCGGCACGAAGGTCGGCGAGCCGCCGATCAGGTCGAGGCGCACGGCCTGGAGCGCGAGCCTGGTGCCCGCAAACGAGGAATCCGGGGGGATCGCGAACGAGTAGTTCACAGCCCCCGTGAAGGCGACCAGCGGCTGCGAGGCGTCCAGCAGGAACTCGCCGCCGAACCCGTGAAGCCCTGGATCGGCTTCGATGTTCAGGCCGCCGAGGGTCGGGTCGTAGGTGAACGGCGAGGTCAGCGGGATGTCGATGTGGAACGGGCAAGGACCCGGCGTAGCCGCGAACGCCGGCCACGACACGGGGCCCGAGAACACGGTCGTGACGTCGGGGCCGCGCTGGTTCGCGAACGTCTGCGTCACCGCAGTCGAAGCGAGCGGGCACGTCGACAGCTTCACCGTGCCGCCGACCGAGTAGCTCGACGCGGCCGACGAGCGCATGTCGTCGGGTCGCCAGCGCAGACGCGTGATCGTGATCGGGTGGTTGATGCCCTGCGCCGTGAAGTTCACCGCGTCGTAGATGCATTGGTGCAGCAACCCGCTGCCCCCGCGGCCCCAGGGGAAATTGTTGAAGTCGTTGCCCTCGGTGGTGGCCGCTCCGTTCGGAATCACTACGGTTGACTGAGACTGTGCGGTCGACGAGACCGCTCCTAGGCACGTTGCCAGTACGAACGAGAAGCTGCTGTGGTGGAAGGCGGATATCACGTGCATGGCCAGGGTCGCGTGAGCAGAGAGTTGCTGCGGCCTTGGTTTGCCGCAGCGGGGCCCGGCATTACGCAATCCCCTGCCCGCCGCCGGTCAGCGTTCCGCGCGCAGCTCGACTTCGATCGGTTCCGCCACGCCGTCCTCCCCGGCCACGCCGAACCGGCTGCGGAACGCACGGTCCCCGCACCGCACGTCGAGCAGATACTCGCCCTCGCCGAGCACGAGCGTCGTGTAGCAGAGGCCATCGGCCGTCGTGTCGAAGCCGCGGTTCGCGATCGGGAAGTCCTCCTCGCCGCCGCGGTCGCCGGCTCCACGCACGCGCGCGCGGCTCTGCTGCGGGTCCGCGTCGGCCGGCAGCCGGAAGGCCACGTGCCGTACCTTGCCGGGGTTCACTTCGAGGTCGAGCACGGTCTCCTGCGATGCCACGACTTCGAATGCGTGGCCGAAAGTCGGGAACGACAGGCTGCTGGCCCAGAGCTGGTAGCGACCCGCGGCGAGCGCCAAACGCCCGTCCGGCCCACGCAGCGGCACCTGCATGCCGCGCTCGTCGGCGACGAAGGCCTGGCACTGCATCACGGGCTCCCGGTCGGTGCGCTGCAGGCGGTAGCGCAGCCAGCCGTACTCGGGCAGGGTGACCGTGAGCGGTGCGGCATTCGCTGTGACTGCAATGACTCCGAGGTCGACAGTCGGCAGCAGCCCTGTGCGCGAGAAGAGCACCGCGCGGTTGTCGCCGAACGGCACGCGGCCGAAGTCCAGCAGCTCGGGCGACGCGTCCGCGGGGGCGATCGTCTGCAGCACGCCGTCGCGCACGATCACGAGCAGCACGTCGGCCCGCTGCTCCGGCGTCGCTCCTGCAAGCGACAACAAGAGAGCGCCTCCGGTTTCGGCGGCAGCGGGGATGCGCAGCAGGTTCGGCGTGGCCACTGGTTCCGCGCGCAGCCAGACCTGGGTGCCTTGTCTGCGCACCACGAACGGGCCGTTGGCCGACTCGCCGGCGGCGACGAAGCCGTCGCCATCGGACTCGAAGGGCTCCGGAATCTGACCCTGCGCCGCGTGCCTCGGGCGGGCAGCGAGCTCCCATTCGGGTGCTCTGGCTGCTCTACCCGAAGCGTCCTGCAGGCGCAGCACGACGCGTGCCTCCGCGTGCAGCACGACCGAGACCCGGCCCGCGTCGCGCGCGACCGGCACGGAGGCCGGAACGAAGCCCGGCGCGTCGACCTCGAGCAGCACGCGGAACGGATCCAGACCCGCAAGCGCGAACGACCCGTCGGGAGCCGTGGACACGCTGGCCCACGCGCTGCGCGCGAGCCCGCGCGCGAGCACGCTCGCATTGCCGATCGGCAAGCCGTCCTGGTCGCGGACCTCGCCGTCGAGGTCCATTCCTGCGTGCAGGCGCAGCTCGACCCGCTGCTCTTTGCCGGGCGCGAGCACGATCGATTCGAGCCCCGTGCGGTGCCGTGGCGCGCGGACGAGCACCTGCATCGGCCCTGGCGGCAGGTCCGCGACCTTGAAGACGCCGGCGGCGTCGGTGCACGCGATGGCACACGGGTGCACGGGCACCGTCTCACGGCCGCTCGGCATCTCGAAGACCGCGCGTGGATGGCGCGCGATGCGAACGCAGGCGCCGGCGACCGGAGCGCCGTTCGGCCCGAGCACGCGCCCGCTCATGCGGGCGCCCTCGCCGCCGAGCACGAGCTCCGCTTCGCCGGGGCGCGAACCGATCGCGTGCAGCAGCGACGGGATCGACCCCTCGCGCACCGCGCCCAGCAGCGCCATCTCCTGCACGCCGCGCAACACGAAGCGGCCGTCGTCGCCCGCGTGAGCGACGACACAGCCTTCCGACGGACAACGCCGGTCGCGGCACAACCAGATGCCGGCACCCGCGGCCGGCTGGCCTGCTGCATCGCGCACGATGCCGGTCACGTCGACGCCTTCGGGCAGCGTGACGACCTGCGGCGTTGGCGTGGCTCCTGGCACCGAGCAGCAGAGCTGCAGACCGCGATCGATCAGGACCGCAATCGGTCCCGCGGGCAGGTCGCGCAGGATCACACGGCCGTCGGTCTCGCTGACAACGCACGTGGCGCCGAAGTCGGGATCGCGGCCGGCCGGATGCGCAAGCACGCCGACCGACGCGGCCGGCGTGCCGTCGGCGTACCGCAGTTCGAGCACGAGCACCCCATTGCCTGCGGTCGCGGCCTCCGCGCGCGCTGCGGGCGGGGCCGTTCCGTCCTGAGAGCCGGCAGGCTTCGCTGCCGCGGAAACCGGGCCTGCTGCCGCGACGGTGCTCGCGGCAACGGCGTCGGCGGAACTCGCGGCGGTGCCGAACCAGATTGCGAGTGCACCGACGGCGAGCATCGCGGCGGCGCCGAGTTGCACGGGCCGCCGCCAGGGCGCCTGCGCGGGAAGAGGCGAAGCCGGAACGGTCCACAGCACCATCGCGAGGCCGGGCGGCAGCGTGGAGCGCAACAGGCGCAGACCGCGGTGCAGCTGTACGCGCACGGCATTCGGCGTGCGGCCGAGCTCGCGGCCGATCTGCGCAGGCGACTGTTGCGCGAGGAACCGGCGCACGACCTGGCGGTAGGGCTCCGGCAGCGAGTCGATCGCGTGGCGCACCGTGACTCGACCCTCGGCGCCGATCGCGGCGTCGACCGGCCCGCCCTCGGAACCAGCCGCCTCGCGCAGGCTCTGCGCCAGCGTGCGTGTCTCCTGCCGCCGCACGCGCGCCGCGCGGCGATGCAGCATTCCGACCAGGTAGGGCAGGCACGGCGGGCCGGGCTCGCAGCCGTGACCGTTCTCGAGCAGGCCGAGGAACAGATCCTGCACCACGTCCTCGGCGAGGTTCGCGGGGCGCAGCAACAGCCGCGCGCGGTGCAGCAGCCACGGCGCCGTGCGCTCGAACAGCGTGGCGAGCAACTCGGGATCGCGCGTTCGGCGGATCTCTTCGAACAGGCGGTCGAGGTCGGCAGCGGGCATGGCCGCGCGACTATAGATGGACGCCGGGGGCCGGCAACCTAGGTCGCGACCTTGATGACCTCGACCGGGCAGTCGCGGGCAGCCTGTTCGATGTCCTCGCGCAGCGCGACGAAATGCCTCGCCGCATCCGCGATCACGACACAGTCCTTGTCATCGGCGACGAGGAAGACCTGCGGCGCGATGTCCTGGCAGAGCTTGCACGAAATGCAGCCGGCCTCGATCCAGACCTTCTTGATGGGAGACGGGTTCACAAGGCTTGCTGGCGCCGCATCGTGGGTGCCGGTCCGAGGTCGCGCAAGGGCGTGCTTCCCGAGTCATCCCGAGTCGTGACCCCTCGGTCTTTGCACCCGAGGACCCAGTCGTCCTCGACCTGCGAGGCCTCTGCTCACGCGTGCAGCGCTCCGAAGAGGCGGATATGTTCGATGCCTTGACTCCGAACTTTGGGCCCTGATCGGCGGTCAAGATGTCGAGATGGCCTCCGTCCGAGACTTCCTGCGATGGCATGACTTGCCATCCAGTTGCCATCGCAGTAGACTGTCCTCATGGACGCGAGCCACGACCGCATGGCGACCATGAACATCTCGCTCCCCGAGGCGCTCCGGCGCTTCGTCGAGGCGCGAGCGAAGGCGCGCTACAGCTCAGTCAGCGAATACATCCGCGAGCTCGTTCGCGAGGACGAGCGCCGCGCGGCAGCCGAGCAGACGGAAGCTGCGCTCGTGAAGAGGCTCGAGAACGAGAGCTTCGACCGCTCAGAGGTGAGAGAGGCCATCGACGGCATTCGACGGCTGCGCGGCGTGGTCGCCTCGCGAGGAGCTTCGATGAGCCGCAAGGACATTCGCGCGGCGATCAAGGCAGGCCGTAGGTGAAGCGCGTCGTCCTCGACGCAAGCATCACGGTCGCGAGCTGCGTTGGAGAAGAAGAGGCAGCTGAGCTTTCGGATGCCGTGCTGGAGCTACTGCACGAGGGCGTCGCGGTCGTGCCGGGCGTGTGGCTCGGCGAGGTGGCGAACGCGTTCGTGGCGAAGGAAAGAACTGGGCGGCGCGAGCACAAACTCACCGCCGACGAGACATCGGCGTTTCTCGCCTTCGTCGGAAGGCTCCCCGTGGTCATCGACTGGACGACCCAGGAGACAACCTTCGGCGCAGTTGCCAAGCTCGCCCGAGAGTCCGGGCTCACCACTACGACGCCCTCTACCTCGAGTTGGCCAAGAGGCTTGGTGTGCCCTTGGGGAGCCTCGACGGCGACCTCTGCGCGGCGGCGAGGAGCGTCGGAGTGCAGGTCGTGACGAAGGAACTGCTCGAAGCCTGGGAGGAAGGAGAGGAAGGAGCGGACGAGTAGTACAGCGCGGGGACCGCGAATCGATGCGCTCGTGGAGCTGCTGCGCCGAGCGCCGCGTGCTACTTCGGCGGTTGCTTCATGGCCTCGAGCGCCTTCGGCCACTGCTCGGGGGGCACGACGACCCGTGCTTGCCCGTCGGTCGAAAGGAACTGCCGCGCGGGAAGCTCGAGCGCAATGGAGCGGCGGTTGCCTTGCAGGCGCAGCCGCAGCGTGTGCGGGCCGTCGCCGATCGGCACGTCGGCCTTGCCATCAGTGACCGTCACGTAGCCGCGGCTGTGCAGCAGCTCGTGCCGGTTGCCCGAGTCCCCTTGTGATCGCCAGGCGAGGTCGCTCTTCTCGGTTGGCTCGAACGAGGCGACGAGGCTCACCTTCGGCGGCAATGGCGGCACGTCGGCGAACGTGAGCGCGATGGTCGGCCAGGCATCGAGCCGCACTTGCAGCAGGTCGCCCGCGGCGAGTGCCGGCGTCGGACGATGACCTTCCACGGCGACGATCAACTCGATCGGGCCGGGCTTCACGAGCAGTCGCGACGACGCATCGTCGATGCGGTAGCCGAGCCATTCGGCCTGTGGGTTCTGCCCCGCGGGGAAGACGACACCATCGACGTGCTCGAGCGGCTTGCCGTCAGCGTCGAGCAGATCGACCCGCAGCACGCGTACGAGCGCGCGCAGATCGAGGTCGACGAGACGCGGGTCGCCGCCCGCGGGTGCGGGCACCTGCACGTCCGGCACCGTGAGCAGCGGCGATGTCTGCGTCCAGAGCCGCAGCTCGAGCGCGTAGCTGCCGGCGGGCAGCGCGTTCCACTGCAGGTTGTAGCGCCCACCCTCGCCGCCCCACGGGTGCGCCTGGCCTTGGCGACCGGCGTTCTCGCGCGCGGTCGCAACCTTGCCGGCGAGATCTGCTGGCACGAGCACGGCCTCGAGGTCGGTCTCGGGAGTCTGGTCGGGCAGCAGCACGCTCGCGGCGAGCGCATGACCGACACCGATGTCCACGGTCAGATCGGTGGCTCCCACGGTGAACGGGAGCGGGTCGATCGGCAGGCAGCCTTCGGCGTGGAAGCGCAACCGGTAGGTGGCCGGCGGCACGGTGCCGCGCACCTCGAAGCGATCTTCGCTCTGGTTGTTCAGCGTGCCTTGTTGGCGCCGCCAACGTTCGCCGCGGCCGGTGGCTGTGTCGCGCCGTTCCATCCAGAACGAGACGCGCTTCTGGTGCGGCGAGCCGCCGCTGCGGAAGTGACCTGCGGCGAGCAGCGTGCCTCCGCTCAAGACCAACTCGCCGAGATCCTCGACGCCGCTGCGCAGTTCGCGCGGTGGCGCGTCGGCGCGCTTCTGCACGCCCTCGCGTCCGATCGGCATGAACCCGAGCTGGTCGACGCGGTTGTCGGCGCGGGCCGGTCCGAGCAGCACGAGGAAGGCGCCCGACGCGTCGGTCGCGAAGACCGAGTTCGAACGGAACTGCTGCCCGCGGGCCTGGACCTGGAAGCGCTGCGCGGCGACCGGGTGCCGTTCTTCGTCGACGATGCGACCGCGCAGCAGGATGTCGTTGCGGTCCGGGGTCAGCACGACCACGACCTCCTGGTCGGTCGTGAGCGGACCGGCGAAGTTCGCGCGCATGGTGCCGATGGAATCCGTGACCGCGAGGTAGCGACGCCCGAGCGGCACGCGCGGGAAACGCACCCAGCCATCGGCATCGGCGAGGCGCTCGATGGCCCAACCCTGGCCCGCGGCTTCGCCTTCCCCGTTGTCGAGGTAGGCGGACTTCATGCCGAACATCGGCTGCCCCGCGAATTCGGCGCGCGCGCGCACGCGGCCACACGGTGGCAAGCGCAGCACGATCGGTTCGGCGGGTGGCTCGGTGAGCGACAACGACACGCCGGGGTCGGGATGCCCCGGCAGCACGGTCCGCACGCGCCACTGCTTGTCTGCCGGTGCGTCGCGCGACGACGCGATCGTCTGCAGGTGTCGCACGCGCGCGATGCCGTCGGGGGCAGCGGTCGCGGCGATCGGCGCCCAGTTCCACATGTTCTCGAAGTCGCCATTGCTGGCATACACGGCGAGGGCGATCATCACGTCGGCTGCCGGCGCGCCGCGATCGTCGAGCACCTGCACGAGAACCTCGACGTCCGCAGCGAGGAGCAGGCGATATCCCTCTCGCGGTGCTATGGTGTTCCGCTGCAGGTCGAGCGTGCCGTAGCGCGAGTCGCAGCGGGCCACGACGGTTGCCGCGTCGCCGATGGCCACGCGCGCGACACCGAGGTTGTCCGCCGTCGTGTGCCAACCGTACTGCTCGGCCCACCGTTCCGCGTCGTTCTCGACGATGCTGCGCTGCTGTTGACTCAGCGACGCGTCCTGCGCGAGCCGATGTGCCGTCTCGTAGTCGAACCAGTGCACGGTCGCACCCGGAACGGGCGTTCCGGTCGCCTTGTCGACGACCGTGATCGCGATCCACAACGCGTCCTCGGGGAGCGGGATCGGCGTGGCCGCGCCTGCAGCCGCGGCGTCGCGCATCACCGCCGCGCTCGCCGGCGTGGTTGCCTCGACCACTGCCGCATGCGGGGCCGCCGGCGATGCCGCGACGGCGGCCAGTGGCTCTTCGATGGCCGCGGTCGGATGCAGGGTTTCCGCGGCGCCCGACAGCCACAGCATTGCTGCAACGACCGCGCCGCCCAGCAGTAGGAGCACGGCGAGCAGTGAGAGCCTCTCGTTCATTCGATCCTCGGTGGCGGCGTGGATCCTAGCCAAAACGTGGCGCGGCGTCCGCGCCGGGGTCGCCGGAGTATCGTTACGGAATGAGGCTCTGCTGCGCACTGGTGTCCTTGCTCGGCATCTGCGGCGCGCTGCCCGGCCAGGGGCGGCGGCAGCAGGTCTTCGATGTCGGCGCCGCACTCGGTGCACTCGAGGACAAGGTCGGGGCCGTGCCCGGCGACGTGCAGCCGGTGGACCGCCTGGAACGCCTCCTCACGGACGCGCTGCAGCGCGATGCCATGGACGCCGTGGAGGGTGTGTTGCAGAAGGCAATGATCGGCCCACGCAGACCAGTGCTGCTCGTGCATGGCGACAAGAAACTGCTCGATCTCGTGCAGTCGGTCTTCGACGAGATGCGCCGCGAGCCGCTGCCGCTGTTCCACCTGACGTGCACGGTGCTCGTGATGCCAGCGGAGATCGCAGCGTCTCACGGGCTCTCGACGATCGAGGTGCAGGAGGCCGACATGGCCGCGATGACCAAGCTCATGCGGGACGTCGTGAAGCAGAGGGGCACGCTGCTGAACCTGCCCGAGGCCATCGCGACGCCGTTCGTGCCGTTCGTCGCCGAACAATGCGTCGCCGCGGAGGGCAAGCGGCCGCCGAACGACGACGAGAATCTGCGTCTTCGCGGCGAAGTGCTGGCGCTGAGTCCCGAGGAGGTCCTGTGCGGCGTGCAGCTCGTGCGCGGCAGCCTGCCAGAGGATCGCACCTTGTTGCCCGAGGCGGCCGTGTCCGATCGGGCGTTCCGTCTGCGCGTCGGCACTGGAGTCACGATCACGGCGAAGAACGACATGACTGCGACCGTGCTGTGGCTGCGCTTCACCGGCACCTCGACCGAGGCGCCGAAGGCCGACAAGGCCGACAAGGTCGGCGGCCGCTGACGCAGCGCGCGACCATCCCCGGCACTCCAGCCCAGCGACATCCCTGACAGGTCCTTTCCGAGACTGGAGACATTCCAGACAGTGTGGCGCGCGGCGGTGCGCGTTCACTGCTCGCCCGTTGGTTGCGAATCGGTTGCAAGTGTCTATAGCTGCAACGAGGACGATCGCCTGGCTGCACGCTGTGCCCGGCGATGCCGCAGTGGATCGGGTTTCTGCCCGGGTCGGTGGCTCTGCGCGCCGGACCATTGCCAACCGCGACCGCGGTATCGTTATGGAATGGCTCGCCTCGCTCTCGTGTTGCTGCTGAGTTGCTGCGGCACGGTGGCCGGTCAACAGCGGCAACAGGTCTTCCCGATCAAGGAAGCTCTTGCCGCGCTCGAGGACAAGACCGGAGTCGTGCCGGGCGACGTGCAGCCGATCACGCGTTTTCAGCGCCTCGTCGATGCAGTGTTGAAGAAGGAAGCCCAGGCAGGCGCGCGCCCGCAGGCCACGAGAACGCTCGTGCGAGTTGGCGGTCGCGGTGGCGACCAGATGTTGATGGTGCAGGGTGACAAGGAAGTGGTCGACCTCGTGCAGTCCTTGATCGACCAGATGCAAGGCCAGTCGCTGCCGCGGCTGCACGTGATGTGCACGGTGCTCGTGATGCCGGTCGAGCTGGCCAGGAAACATGGGCTCGTGGCGAATCGGGCGCAGGAGACGGACATGGTCGCGATCACCGCGCTCATGAAGGACGTCGTGAAGGCGAAGGGCGTGTTGTTGAACCTGCCCGAGGTCCTCGCGACGCCGTTCGTGCCGTTCGTCGCCGAGCCGCGCGCCGGTGGAGACAAGCCGCCGCCGCCGACTGCGGCGAACCTGCGGCTGCGCGGCGAAGCGGTGGCGGTGGGTCCCGAAGAAGCGCTGTTCGCCGTGCAGTTCGTGCGCGGCGCGCTGCCCGAGGATCGCACCATGTTGCCGAAGAGGTCGCTGGGCGACCAGGCTTTCCGGCTGCGCGTCGGACCCGGGGTCACGATGATGGCGCAGGACCGCACGACGGCGACCGTGATGTGGCTGCGTTTCGCCGGCACCTCGAACGCTGGTCCGAACGAGCCGCCGAAGCTCGGCAAGCCCGTCGTCATCCGCTGAGTGGGGCAGCACCGCGGCGCACTCTGCTGAATGGCTCATGCACGCTCGCGAGCGACTGCCGATCGGTGCGCGCGATGGAATGCGCGGGAGGGGCAGCATGTCGTTCCCAGCCAGGCGCGCTGCGTTGCCACCACGTCGCGTCGCGAAGTGGCTCCGATGGGCGACAGCGTCACTTTCGCGATAGTGAGCCCGCTGCTCGCGGTGCGATACACGATCAGAACAGCGTGAACTGCAGGCCCGCGGATGCAGACCATGCGCCGTTCTCGACCGCGAAGACCTGCGCGAACAGGTCGAGGCCTGCGAGGGCTGGCACGTTCGGGATCGGCAGCGGCGCGGTGGCGCCAGCGCCGGCAAAGACGCAGGGAGGGGGACCCCACCAGGACCAGCCGTACCAGAAAGCGGTCTGGATCGACAACAACTGCGCCGTTCCCGGATCCAGGAGCAAGTCGACGAAGAAGGGCGTCGGCAGTGGGATCGGTGGATTGCTGTGGCTCAGGGAGATCATGAACAGGCACAAGGGCATCCACGGCGACTCCGTGCTGACCGAGAGCCCGAAGCTGGCGTTGCCAAGGGTCGGAATGCCGGGATTGGGCCGCCATCCCACGCCGCCACCAAAGTTGGTGGCCACCGTGATCCAACTCGGAGCATTCGGACCACTACCGCCGCCGAATGTGTTCATCGCCGGCCGGATCGCAATCCCGTCGATGTGGACGGGGCAGGTCGTGATCAGCGTTTGCGCCGAGTAGTCGCAGTAGGTGACCGGCGTGCCGCGCAGCACCTGCCCACTCGTGTCGTCGCCGATCAGCACGTCGCCCGTCGCCGTGTCCAGCGCCAGCGCGCTGGGCCGGCACGGGATCGGCGAACTCGCCGCTATCATGCCGGAGCCCCCAGCGAGGATGTGCAGCGCGTTCACGTTGCCCGTGACGGCGGCGATCACGCATCCGTCCGGGCGGACCGCTAGGTTCACCACCACATCCGGCACGAGGGCCAGCAGCGTCGGCGTGACTGGACCGGTGCCGGTCAGCGGGATCTTGTAGATCAACGACGTGTAGGGGCCCGAGCCCGTGCCCCAGTAGCGGCCGAGATACGCGAACTGCCCATCCGGATCGACCGCGAGCGCGTTCGTGGTGCCCAACATGGCCGTCGTCGTGATGATTGGCACCACGGTGCCTGGCGTGCCCGGCGGTCCGAGCTGCGGCCGGACCCAGCCGAGCGAGGCGTTTGCGAGCGGGCCCGACAACATCGGTTCGCGGTTGCTGACCAGGATGTCGCGGCCGACCCACGCCATCTGGTCGGTGGACCCGCAGATCCAGCCTGTGAACGCGACGGGGGTGGCGAGGCCGAGCTGGTAAGCGGATGATGCGACAACCGTGCTGCCGTTCAGCGTCAGTAGGAACACATGCACGAGACACGCGCCCGGCGTGTGCGTGCCCACGACGAGGTTGCCAGCGTCGTCCACGAGCACCGAGGCCGCGCTGTATGGATATGCGACCCCGGCGCCGGTGATCTGTGCAGGGAGCGCGCCGGTGATCGGCACCGACGTGCCGGGCACCAGCGGATGGAACATCGTCAGACCCCCGAGCTGGGTTGCCGTGCCCGCGGAGTTCGAGGCGACAGCCCAGCCGCGCGGCACCTGAGCGTGGGCGGCTAGTGCGAGGCAGAACAGCGGGACACAGCGGGCGTAGATGCTCATGACTCGGCTGGGGGAAGGTGGATGGTCATGTGGCCGCGGCATCGCGGCACGCACCCTCCCCAATGCAGCCTCGGCCGTGAAGTCTCGCAGGATCTCGGCGGCTCCACCCGGTCCGCGCTTCGCAGCCCGGGTCCGCCGCGCACAAGTGCTGCGCGCTCCAGCGCCTGCCCGCGTTCCACAATCCCTGATAGTTCCACCGGGCGCCGTCATTGGGCTGCGCGCGCAGACGTTCGGCGAGACCAGCTTGAATGGCCTGTCCACCCTCGCAGCGACCGGCCAGGGTGTCCGCGATATGATGCGCGCGACAGGGGCAGCATGTCGTTCCATCCATGCAGGGTCGTATCCGGCGTCGGAGGCCTTTTGACGTCTGGATCCCGCGCCGCGCCTGAGCGCCCACGATTCCGTTCAGGAAACTGCGAGATCTCCCGCGGCGGCCAGCATTGTGGAGGCGAGTACTCGCCGTGATACCAGCACTCCTGCGCCGGTCGGTGAACCGCGAGCCACCACTGGACAGCGACGCCGCGCGATCACCCGCTCGATTCCCGCCTCAGTTGTTCGAGCCTGAGCGCCAGATCGGCGAGCGCCCTCGTGAGCAGGTTGCGCACCGAGTCCTCGGTCCGGCCGAGCTGTGTCGCGATTGCGGCGCGCGACATCCGCGCAACGCGCGACAGCGTGAGCACCTCGCGGTAGTGAGGCGGCAGCTCGTCGAAGGCGGCCTCGAGCTCGCGCAACCGTTCGTCGGCGATCAGCTCTTGCGAGGGCGACAGCACCTGCGCGTAGACGCCGGACAACGCGGCGTCGCGGTCCGTATCCGAGCCTTGCACCTCGCGCCGCGCGTCGCGGATCTGCGCGCGCGCATCGCGCTCGTGCTCGAGCACCTTGTTGGCGACGGCGGTGTAGAGCCAGCCGCGGAACGCCTCCTCGCCGCGATACTCGAAGCTCCCGAGCGACCGGACCAGCGCGCAGCACGCCGACTGCACGAGGTCGTCCGAAGACTCGCGGCCGCGCAGCAGCGGGCTCATGCGCAGGCGCGCGAAGGCGCGCAGCGCCGGCAGGTGCTGCTGCAACAGCGTCGCGAGCGCGGTGCCGTCGCCGGCCTGCGATGCCTGCAACAGATCCCCGCTGTGACGTTCACCTTCCGGGGCGACGGTCATGACGGTGCATCATCGCCGATCGCGGCGTCAAAAGCACGGAGACAGCCATGTTGATCCCTGCGAACGAAGACGGCGCGCCTGCTCCCGCCAACCAGGCCGAGGCGCTGCTGCTCGAATGCTTGCGCGCTGGCATCGGACTGTCCGCGCAGTTCGCCGATCTGCAGGCGCGGGGCTCGCCCGACGCGCGCCGCACGGCCAAGCTGCTCGCGTTGCTCGACGAAGTGGGCTTCCTGCACGAGCCCGGCGCGGTGGACCCGCGGCTGCCCGAGCGGATCGGCGACTACCGGGTCCTGGCGCACCTCGGCAGCGGCGGCATGGGTGTCGTCTATCTCGCCGAGCACGTGCAGCTCCGCCGCCGCGTCGCGGTGAAGGTCATCCATCGCGATCTCGCGGCCACGGACAAAGCCAGGGAGCGATTCCGGCGCGAGGCGCTCGCGGCGTCGCGGCTCGACCATCCGGGCATCTGCACGATCTACGAGGTCGGCACCGACGGCGAGCAGCCGTTCCTCGCCTTGCGCTACGTCCCGGGTCGCGACCTGGCCGAGTGCCTCGCCGAAGCCCGCGCGCGCAGCCAGACCATGGTGGCGCTGACCGATGACGGGCCTTTGCTGCCGGCGATCCTGCGCTACTTCGAGCAAGCCGCGCAAGCACTGCACACCGCGCACGAAGCGGGTCTCGTGCACCGCGACGTGAAGCCCGGCAACCTGATGGTTACGACGCGCGGCGAGCCGGTGCTGCTCGACTTCGGACTCGCGCGGTTCGACGATGGCACCGACGCGCCGAACCTGACGCTCTCGGGCGATCGGCTCGGCACGCCGGCCTACATGGCGCCGGAGCTGGTCGCGGGGTTGAGCGTGGACCGGCGCACCGACGTCTACGCACTCGGCGCGACGCTCTACGAAGCGGTGACGCTGCAGGCCCCGTACAGCGCGCCGACGCGCGAAGCGCTCTACCGGCGCATCCTCGTCGGCGACGTGTCGCGGGCCTCGCGCCACAACCGCGCGGTGCCGCGCGATCTCGAGATCGTGCTCGCGACCGCGCTCGACCGGGACCCCGACCATCGCTACCGCACCGCAGCGGATCTCGCCGAAGACCTGCGGCGCCTGCGCGAGAGCCTGCCGATCCTCGCACGGCGGCCGGGACCGCTGGTCCGCATGCAGCGCTTCGCGCAGCGCAACCCGGTGATCGCGACGCTGCTCGTCGGGCTGCTGCTCGCCGCCGGCGTGCTCACCTGGATGTGGAAGCAGCGCGGCGATGCGCTGCAACAGCGCGAGGCGGCGCTCGGTTCGGCGCGCGCGGTCGAGCTGGCGCTGCGCGCAAACGACGGCCGCATGGGCCCGGTGCCATCCCTCGCAGCGGCGATCGAAGCAGTCGAGAAGGAGCAGAATGTCGACACGCTGTCGGCTCTCTACGCGGCGACCCTTCGCAGCCACGAGGCCGCTCGGCTAGAGCACGACCACTTACCGACCGCATTGTTGGGAAATGCCGTCCAGTTCTCGCCGCAGGGCGACCTCGTGCTGACGGCGTGCTACGACGGTAGCGCGCGCTTGTGGAATCGCGCGGGCCAGCGCGTCGCAGTGATGTTCCATGAGGGCTTGGTCAACGGCGCCGTGTTCTCGCCGAGCGGCGACCGTGTGCTGACCGCGGGGATGGACGGCACGGCCGCGGTATGGGACCGCTCGGGCCAGCGCCTGTTCACGCTGCCGCACGGCCTCGGTTACGGAGAGGTGGGCTGGACCGACCCGCAGTTGCACTGCGTGGTGTGGGCGGACTACTCCCCTGACGGCAGGCGGATCGCGACCGGGTGTTCCGATCGCCGAGTGCTGTTCTGGGATCCTGCCACTGGGGAACGCGTCGGCGCCGAGCTCACCCTGCACCGCGGCCCGCCGATGCGGCACGCGTGGTCGCGCGACAGCACCCTGCTGGCGAGCGCCGAGTCCGATGCGGGGTTGGACATCGGCCTCGCGCCGGCCCAGGTCCTGGTCTGGCGCACGGATGCCCCGCACGCGCTGGCCGTACCCCCGCTGATGCACCCGCGGGCCGTCTACTCGGTCGCCTTCGCTCCGGATGGCAGCCGCCTGCTGACGGCCTGCGGCGACGGCCACCTGCGTGTCTTCGAGCTGTCGACCGGCCAGGTCGAGACCGAGATCGAACTCGGCGGCATGGTCATGCAAGCCGACTTCTCCGCCGATGGCGAGCGCCTCCTCGCCTGCTCGACGAACGGCGTGGCCGGGCTGTGGTCCCGCACCGGCGAACTGCTTCAGCGCCGGAACTTCGATCGCACCCCGTGGCTCCGCTTCGCTGCCGGCGACCAGATCCTCGGCACCTGCTTCGCCAACGCCGTGCTGCGGCTGGACGACGAGCTGCGCGAGGTGCAAGTCTGCGTCGGGCACACGCATCTGTGTTCGCACGTGGCCCTGTCGCCCGACGGCCGCCAGATGGTCTCGATCAGCCAGGACATGACGGCGCGTCTCTGGAGCGTGATCGACCCCGACATGCCGCGTCTGATCGGCCACCGCTCCCGCGTGTCCGGTCTCGCGAAGCTCGCCGATGGCTCGATCCTCAGTACCTCCAGTGACGGCACGAGGATCTGGGACCTGCACGGACAGCAGCTCCGCAGCCTGGATACCGGAGACTGCGGTCAAGGGTGGGGCTTTGCCCTGGACGACACCAGACAGCGGCTGGCCGTGGCCAGCGGCGGCATCGCACGCGTCTACGACGTTGCGACCGGCAGGCCTCTGTTCTCCGCGCCTGCACCAGGACTGCATATGCATGTGCATCTAGGTGGCGTCAGCGCCACCTGGCTCGCCGACGGCCGGCTCGCAGTCGGCGGGGGCTCCTCGCCCGATATCTCGGTACACGCTGCCGACGGGCGGACG
>DASRJH010000133.1:0-2112 GCA_035649575.1 Planctomycetota bacterium | reverse complement strand
CCTCGGTGACGCGCCGCGGCATGCGCTTGCCCGAGCGCAGGAAGAACGGCGTGCCCGCCCAGCGCCAGTTCTCGAGGTGCAGTCGCACGGCCGCGTAGGTCTCGGTCACCGAGGTCGGTGACACGCCTTCCTCTTCGCGGTAGCCGTTCACCATCTCGCCGCCGAAAGATCCTCGCGTGTACTGCGCGCGCACCGTCGCGCGCTCGACCTCCTCGGGCTTGAACGAGCGGATCGCGCGCAGCACCTTGACCTTCTCGTCGCGCACCGCATCCGCCGTCAGCGCCACCGGAGGCTCCATCGCGACGAGCGTCAGGACCTGCATCAGGTGGTTCTGGATCATGTCGCGGACGATGCCGGACTCTTCGAAGTAGCCGGCGCGCGAGCCGACGCCGATCGATTCGGCGACCGTGAGCTGCACGTGGTCGACGAACTTCTCGTTCCAGAGCGGTTCGAAGATGTGGTTGCTGAAGCGCAGCGCGAGGATGTTCTGTACGGTCTCCTTGCCGAGGTAGTGGTCGATGCGGAAGACCTGGCGCTCGTAGAAGCCCTCGCGCAGCTGGTCGTTCAGCGCCACCGCGGTCTGCAAGTCGCGGCCGAACGGCTTCTCGACGATGACGCGCGCGAAGCGGCCGTCTCCCTGTTTCGAGAGGCCCGCAGCCGCGAGGTTCTGCAGGATGCTCGAATACGCGCTCGGCGGCGTCGCGAGGTAGAAGACGCGGTTGCCCGCCGTGCCGCGCTGGCGGTCGATCTGCTCGAGCTTCGTCTTGAGGTCGCGGTAGCCCGCCGCGTCGGCGAAGTCCGCCTGGTGGAAGGTGAACGACTCGGCCAGCGCTTCGAACGAGGCCTGCGCTTCGGACCGGGCGAACTGGCGCACGCCGTCCGCGAGCTCGGCGCGAAACGCCGCGTCGGTCCACGCGCGTCGCGCGAAGCCGACGACCGCGAACCCCGGCGGCAGCAGGCCGTCCTTCGCGAGCCCCATCAGCGAGGGCACGAGCTTGCGCTTCGTCAGGTCGCCCGTGGCGCCGAAGATCACGAGCGCGCAGGGCTTCGCGGTGCGCGCGCCGCGCAGTTCGTCGCCGAGGGGATTCAGGCTGCCGCTGGCTGGTGCGGGCGTGCTGTTCGACATGCGGCTCTGCATGTTGCCCGAACGCTGGCCTGGATGCACGGGCGGCTCCGCTCGCGCAGCGTTCCGGTAGAAGGACGAACGATGCCCCCTCGCCGCTACGGCCCCACGACCAGCGTTGCCGCGTCGGACATCACGAGACCGGCGGGATTGCCCGCGCTGCCGTCGAACACGATCGCCTGGCTGTGCAAGATCGTTCCCGCGAGCGCGGGCAGGCTCGGGACCACCAACGCGTAGGTGGCAGAACCGCCGGCGCCGAGGACGAGCGCCGTGACGTCCAGCGACACGCGCGCGAAGCAGCCGGGCATACCGAAAGCAGTCAGGTCCAGCGGCAGCGGCCCGAACCCGGAGGTGACGTTGCTGAAGCCGAAAACGAGAACGGCCGCGTTCTGCGGCAGCGGTTGCATCGCGATCTGGGTCGTGGTGCCAACGCGCGGCGGAGCGGCGTCGAGCCGGGTCACGCCGGTGCTGCCGGGACAGCCCGCTGCGAACGTGTTGAAGCCGCCGGGCTGGATGATGGCGGCCGAATGGTCTGCGTCGGCCTCTATCTGCGAGAAGGTCATGCCGGACGGCAGTGCCGGTGTGTTGCGCTGGCCATAGAAGTTCGAACCCCAGGCCACGACGCTGCCGTCGCTGCGTCTCGCCAGGGAACATGCGCCGCCCGCTCCGATCTGGACGTACGTGAGCCCCGGCGGCAGTGCCGGCACGTTGCACTGGCCACGCCAGTTGGCGCCCCAGGCCACGACGCTGCCGTCGCTGCGGCGCGCTACGGTGTGTTCGCCGCCTGCCGCCACCTCGACGTAGGTGAGGCCCGGCGGCAGTACCGGCACGTTGCACTGGCCAGACCAGTTGGCGCCCCAGGCGACGACGCTGCCGTCGCTGCGACGCGCCACGGAGTGGTAGTCGCCCGCCGCCACGTCGACGTAGATGAGGCCCGCCGGCAGCGCCGGCACGTTGCACCGCCCGTTGGCGATGTTGCCCCAGGCCAC
>DASRJH010000132.1:0-21640 GCA_035649575.1 Planctomycetota bacterium | reverse complement strand
AGCAGCTCGAGCGCCTCGTCGAACTCGCCCGCGTAGGCCAGCACGTCGACGAGCAGCGTGAGGTGCTCGGCCTTCGCGTCGTCGCGCCACGCCGCGCGCGCCTTCGCGAGCGCAGGCTCGGTGCGGCCGGCGAGTGCCAGGGCGCGCACGGTCAGGAACAGACCTTCGTCGCGCTCCTTCGCCGCCTCCAACTCCGCGACCGCGTCCGCGGCCCGATCGCCGACGAGGAGGAACCACGCGCGCAGAAAGTGCCGGTCCTTGACGTTGTCGCCGAACTTGGGGTGCGCGAGCTGCGCGTCGAGCTCTGTGATCGCGGCGGCGAAGTCGAGCGCGATGAACAGCGCGTCCGCGCGGAACAGGAACGCCGGTTCGGGGGCATCGTCCTTGGCGAGCTCGCGCGCGGCGGCGAACGCGGCAGCTGCGGACGCTGCCCAGCCGCGTTGCAGGAACGGCACCGTGTGCTCCTGCATGAGCGCGGACTTCGCCATCCCGAGCTGGCAGTGGAGCGCCGCAGTCGGTTTGTTGTGCTGCAGCGCAAACTCGCAGAGCAGCGCGCACGCGCCGAAGCACTGCGTGCTCCACGTCGCCTCGATGCAGCGCGCGTAGTGCTCGAACTCGAGGCCCTCGGCATTCGCCGTGAACGCCCTCACCGCTGTGCCCATGCGTTCTTCGGCGGCCTTCCACTCACCCTCTTCGAGCTCCGCGCGGCGCGGCGCGAGCTTCGCGAGTGCGCGCGTCGCGGCCTCGACCGCGGCGGTGCGCTCCTCGGCAGTCGCCACGGGTGCCTGCGGCGCCGGCACGGGTGTCTGCGTGGGTTTGGGATCCTGGCAGGTGGCGAGGATCGCCACGGTGAACGCGAGCAGCATCGCCGCAGTCTCGCAGAGCGTCGGATCTCGCGAAAGACCCGTGCCGCGACAGCGCGACAGCCGTCCCCCACCCGGACGCCCTGGCGCACGCGCGCCCGCTCCTCCCGGCCGCTGGCGGCAATGTCGCCGCGACTGCCGGGGGGCGATCCAACGCGCTTCCGATCCTCCTGGTTCGTCAGTTGGCCGGCGCGGCCACGATCATGACCTTGTCCCAGTAACCCGTGTAGAGCGACGGGTCGACGATCAGAGGATCGTCGAATGCCGCGAACTCGAGGAACACGCCACGGAACCCCTCGGCCGCGCCACCGCCGAACGGCAGCACGCCGACGATGACTCCGTTCACCTCGAACGCTGCGAGGTGCGTGCTGTAGTCGTAGATGATCGCGAGCCGCGAGTACTCGCCTAGCGCCACCGGCGTGGCGAACTGGTAGCCAAACGAGCCCGCCTCGCCGCTCGAGTTGCAGAACACCTGGCCGGTCGACGAAAGGAACATGCTCGCCGACTGGCCGACGCCGTTGCGCGCAATCAGGTTGGCGCTGACGAGGTCGTCGTTGGGGCCGGTGCCTGTGTCCGGGCCGTCGAGACGCACGTCGCACTGCACGCGCACGAGCGCCTGCTGTGCCCACGGTGGGTCGAACGCGACTGGCTGCGCCCAAGCGCCGTCGAGCAACCCGCCGGTGGACTCGAGCTCGGGGCTGCCGCCCCAGCACTGCAGTGCGCGGCGGCCGCCGCTCGCGAGTGCCGGATCGCTTGCGATGATCGGCGCGTTCGGCGAGAGCGCCGAGAACCAGTTGTCGATGCCATCGATCGATTGGCCGGCGATGTAGTTCGGGGTCTCGAAGCTCGTGAGGAACAGGGACTGGGCGTTCGCAATGGTGGCGAACGAAGCGAGGGCGAGGAAAATGACGGTGTTTCTCATGGGTATCTCCGGTGTCTCCGCAGGGTCGCGTGGCCTGACGTCGCCAAGGACGGATCCCTGCGGACTCATGAAGGCCAGCGCGCTCGAGAACGGACGGGAAAACCGCAAAATGCCAGCGATCACCTGGTGGTCGGGATGCGGGCGATGTGATCACGACGTTGCGGCGTGGCGAAGGATCATCTCGCGCGTCGAACCGAACATCGCGGCGGACCCGACCCGAGCTTCGCATCGACCCGTCGGATGCGTCGATGCCAACTCGAGAGCGGCTCGTCGGGCATGAGCGCCGAGAGTTCCCGTTCCCGCCGTCGCTCGCGCGACTTCACGATCCCCCACCACGCGGTCAGGATGGCAGCGGCGGGAAGCGCGATCGCGAGATTCCAGGCCGTGGACCCGAAGAACGGCTCCGTCTCGATGATCCCCGACGTCCACAGCCAGACGAGCCGTGCCGACACTCCGATCATCGCCGCGAGCACCGCGATGGCCGGCCCTCGCGCGATCAGCCGTTCGCGCAGTGGTGCGTCGGGATCCCACGGCTCGTCGACAGTGTTCACGCGCAGGAACCTACTGCACGCTGCCCGGCGGCGCCCTACTTGCGATCGAGCGCCTGCAGCTCGGCGCGCGCACGGTCGGCGGCGTCGCCCCAGCCCTGCAGCGCCAGCACGCGATCGAAGCACTGCCTCGCCTTCAACGGCTGCTCGCGGAACGCGCGCGCGGCGGCGCGGCCGAGCACCAGATACAGCCGCGCTTCTCGAGGATGCTGCTGCACGGCGCGCATCGCTTCGTCGAACACCTCGCGCGCGCCGGCCGCGTCCTCCATGCGCTGACTCTTCGCCGTGAGCCACGCGACGAGGTCGTCGGCAGCGGGCTGTACGACCGCCGCACGCGGCGTAGCGAGCGCCTCGACCTCGCGCAACTTGCCGGCCGAGGCAAGCCCACCGTAGACGGCGCGCCGCAGCTGCGGGTTGGCGGGCCACGCGTCGAGGATCGCCGTGAGCCGCGTCGTGTCGCCGTTCGCGATCGCCGCTGCCAGATCCGCCGGCACGATCGCCGCCGCGCGCTCGAGCAGCGCGTCGTGGTCGAGGCCGATCAACACGGCGCGGCCGTCGCGCGCCGGCTGCGCCCTGCGGAACGAGTCGTGCTCACCCTCGATCGCCGCCGTCACCATGTTGCGTGGATCGACCAGCATGGTCATTACGGAGCCCTCACCTGGCACACCGGCCACCTGCCAGTCCGTCCAGTCGACCGCGCTCTCGACCCACTCGGCGCCGAGATCGACCCAGGTCGACGCGACCAGCAGGCCGAGCACGAGCCTCGCGCGCGGCGCGACGCCGCCGTATGCAACCGAGCCGACCAGAGCGTCGACGTCGGCCGACGACGACGGCAGCTCGGCGCCGCACATCACCTTCGCGATCGCGCTCGCGCGCTGGCGCGCCGCCGCGAGCTGCGAAGCGGAGCGCGGTGCCGCGCCGGGACCGAGCTCGGCGACGAGCCGCGCGCCGATCTCGGCGAGGTGATCGGCCGTGAACGGCTGGCAGAAACGCGCCTCGGTGCGACACCGAGCCAGCGGCAGCTCGCGAAGCACGCATCGGTTGCCGACGCGCTGCAGCAGCACGAGGTTCTCGCCGTCGATCTCGAGGCCGATCGCGTTGCCGCCAGTGAGCAGCGCCTCCCGCTCGCCCGACGAGCGCACGAGCCAGATGCCGCTTGGCTCCCCGCGCGGAGTGCCGGTCACGAGCCAGTGCTCGCCGGCGGCGACGGCGAACGCCACAGAGCTCCACTCACCGAGGGTGGACGTCTCGCGGCGCTCGAGATCGGCGACCACGAGCCACGTTGCATTCCCGCCCGGCGCGAACGACGGCGCGTGGTCGGAGCCGCCGACCAGCGCCCGCGAGTGATCCCGTGCCACGGCGATCCGGTCGGCGCCGGTGTGCGGCAAGCGCAACAGCGTCGCTTCGATGCCCGATGGGCTGCGGCGCACGAGAGCTTCCGGCGCCGTGCCCATGCCGACCTCCGTCAGCGCCGTGTCCTGCGTGCGCACGAGCAACAAGTCGTCCTGCACGACGCAAGCACAGCTCGCAGTGAACAACTGCTGACCGGCGCGCGCGCCGCCATCGATCTTCCGCACGTCGCCGCCCGATCCCACGAGCAGGTCGCCGCGCCATCGCAACGCGAACCACGAGCCGCCGCGCTGCGCGAACAAGGTCTCGACTCCCTTCGCGGTCACTCGCAGCACGCTGTCCCACCCCCGAACCAGCCAGCCGTCGCCGTCGCGCTCGGCGTGGTCCGGCCAGCCGCACTCGAACGCGATGACCTCCGGCAGGGTGGCGCAGAGGCGCGCCACCGCGTCAGCGGGTCGTTCGGGCGCAGCGCCGGCGAGCGGCGGCAACGACAGCGCGCCCTCCGCCGGCCGGCGCTTCACCGACGCGAACAGGGCGTCGCGCTCGGGCCGCGGATCGTCCGCCACGCCAGGGCACCAGTAGCGGAAGAACATCCAGCGCCGCTCGCCGAGCGGCACGACCATCGTGGCGAGGACCCGCTCACCGGCCTCACCGCACAGGAAGCCGCGCAGCTCGTCGCCGACACCGGACTCGCTGCGCCGCCGCTCCGTGAACGACTCGCTCCACGCGCGCAGGCGGCGCGCTTCTTCGTCGAGTGCCTGCTGGGTCGACGAGATGCGCCCGGCCTCGAACACCGACAGGACGTGCTCGTGCTTGCGATCGACGCTCTGCAGCCTGTACAACTCGCCGCTGACGAGCTGTCCCTTGGTCAGCACGAACGGACGCGCCGTGAACGTGAGCTCGAAGGCTCCGGCCGCGACCACGTGTTCCTCCGGCGCGAGCTCCTTCTGCCACGCGCTGCCGGCGTTCGGGAACTCGAAGCCTTCGCGGAAGTCCTCGACTTCCTGGTGCAGGAAATCGGCGTCCCGCGGGTTCGCATAACCAAGCAGGTGGTAGGCGAGTCCGTCCTTCGCGAGGATCTCGAATCGGATCGCCCAGTCGCCCTTGGGCGGGACGGCGTCGCGCGTCGCACGCATCCAGTTCGCCTCGCGAACGAACTCGAACGGCTGGCCGTCGCCACAGTAGCCGTAACTGTCCAGCAGGCGGCCCAGGTCGCCTTGGTTCTCGACGAGCGTGCGCAGCTCCGTGACCTCGATCCACATCTCGCGCGCGCGCCGGAACAAGCGTGTCGGCTCCGATCCTTCGAAGCGTTCGCGACCCTCGCGCTTGTCGGACCGCCACCCCTTGCCGAGCTCGACGCTCGCGCCGAGCTTGCCGACTGCGACCGGCTTGTCCTGGGCGGATGGCTCCGCGGCGACGAGGAGAGGAAAGGCGACGACGACGAGGCGACGAAGCGCGCGCATGCGAGCAACCATGTTACCCGCGCAGCCTTGTTCTCGACCTCATTGCCGATTCACTCGACCAGGCGTCGAATACCGGACTCAGTCCAGCTGCAGGGCTGGGCGAGCGCGACACGTCCCGATACCGGGCCCGAAAACCACAAAGGAGAGAGAGCGATGTTTGCGAAACTATCGGCAGAGTTCCTCGGCACGTTCTGGCTCGTTCTTGGTGGCTGCGGCAGCGCAGTCCTCGCCGCTGCGTTTCCGCAGGTCGGCATCGGGCTCGTAGGGGTTTCGTTCGCGTTTGGCCTGACCGTGCTCACCGGCGCGTATGCGTTGGGCCCGATCTCGGGTGGACATTTCAATCCCGCGGTATCGGTCGGCCTCTGGGCTGGCGGGCGGTTCCCCGGCGCGCAGCTCCTGCCGTATGTCGCTGCGCAGGTCGTCGGCGGCTTCGCCGGAGCCACCGTGCTCTACGTGATCGCGACTGGCGACGCCAGATTCACCCTCGAGGGCGGCTTCGCTGCGAACGGCTACGCGGACCATTCGCCCGGCAGCTACTCGCTGGTCTCGGGCGCGGTCACCGAGTTCGTCATGACGTTCATGTTCCTGCTCGTGATCCTGGGCGCCACGCATCGTCGCGCCGCGCCCGGCTTCGCGGGCCTCGCGATCGGGCTCGCGCTCACGCTGATCCACTTGATCAGCATTCCGGTCACGAACACGTCGGTGAATCCCGCGCGCAGCACGGGACCAGCCCTGTTCGTCGGCGGCTGGGCGATGGCGCAGCTCTGGATGTTCTGGGTCATGCCGCTCGCCGGCGCGGCCGCCGCGGGCTTCCTCTACAAGTTCGTGCTCGAAGACCGTCGAGAGCCGCTCGTCACCGCCCGCCAGGTCCAGAACCCATAGCGCGCAAACGTGCTGCTGCTCGCAGCCCGCTGCACAACTACCTGCGCATGCTGTGGGGCAAGAAGGTGCTCGAGTGGACACGTTCGCCCGTCGCCGAGCGCACTACGATCCGATGACTCACGGTGACATCGATGCGAACGACTCTCTCTCGAGCTGTCCTCTGCGCGGTCCTCGCCTTCGCAGCTTGCGATCACACGCCGCCGCCAACGCCGCCCGCACTCGACGCTGAGACCACGCGCCAACTGTTCGAGCACATGGAGGAACTGGTCGCCGCGCTGCGAACGCGATCAGGGGCGCCGGTGCACCAAGACCTCGTCGGCGCAGCGGCGCCGGCGGTCGCCGCGTCGGAACGCACGCCCGCGGACGCTTCGCTGTCCTCGCTGCACGAGCGCCTCGAGGCGCTCGAGCGTGAAGTCGCCCAGCTGCGCGGCGCCGCGACGCGTTACGCAACCATGGCGCCGCGGGCCACTCTGCCGCCACCGAGAAGGACCGCGAGTGTGGAACTCGCGGTCGATCAGCTCGCGAACGAGGCGACGCGGGCAGAAGTTCGCCGATCCCTCTTCATGCTCAGCATGCAACAGGTGCTGGATCAGCTCGGTGTGCCGGATTCTTTTGGGCTCGAGAAAGACGGACGCGTGGAGTGGCGCTACGAGATGGGCAGGAAGGGTCTCACTCTTACCTTCCACGAAGGCGTCGTGATGGACGTCTACTCCTGGACGGACTGACGTCCTTGGTTGCGCCAGGTCACGCGACCCGGGTCACGGCACGAGCACGGCGCGGAAGCGGACTTCGTTGCTCATCATGCGCGCGTAGGCCTTCTCCGCGTCTGCGAGCGGGAAGCGCTCGATGCGTGGGAGCACGCCGGTCAGCGCGCTGAACGCCATCGCCTCCTCGGAGTCGATCGACGTACCGCTCGGCCAGCCCGCGATCGTCCTGCCGCTGAGCAGCGACATCGCGTGCACCGACAGCGGCTCGTGCGGCGCCGCGACGATCAGCAGCTTGCCGCGCGCACGCAGCCCGTCGACGGTGCCCGCGATCGCTTCGCTGTGCGGCGCGGTCGCCAACACGAGGTGCGCTCCGCCGAGCACCTGCAGCCCCTCGGCAGCCGTCCTCTTCTGCGTGTCGATGTACTCGTGCGCGCCGAGCTCCTTGGCGAGTGCTTGCTTGTCCGCGCCGCTCGAGATCGCGACCGTGCGGAAACCCATGCGCGCCGCATACTGGATCGCGAGGTGGCCGAGCCCGCCGACGCCCTGCACGGCAACCGTGTCGCCGGGCCTCGCACCGCTGTTGCGCAGCGCGTTGAACGTCGTGAGGCCGGCGCACAGCAGCGGACCCGCGTTCGCGGCGTCGATCGCGTCGGGAATGCGCGCGACCGCCTCGGCCGGCGCCACCATGTATTGCGCGTAGCCGCCGTCGAACGAGATGCCCGTGATCTTGCCTTCGGCGCAGTTCAGGAAGTCGCCCTTGCGGCACGCGGGGCACTGGAAGCAGTGGCCGCCGTGCCAGCCGACGCCAACGCGCTGGCCCTGCGCCCACGCTGTGACGCCGGCGCCGACCGCGTCGACGCGGCCCGCGACCTCGTGGCCGGGCACGCGCGGCAACGCGAGCCGCGGGAACTGGCCGCTGCGCACGAGCACGTCGCTGTGGCACATGCCACACGCCTCGACGCGGATGCGAACCTGATTGGGGCCGGGTTGTGGAATCGGGCGGTCGACGAGCTCGAACTTGCCACCAGGCTTCGAGACCTGGAGCGCTTTCATCGTTGTCATGGTGCACCCTCCTCGGGGGATCGAAGCATGTACGATCGCCGGCCTGCCCGCGACGCACAAGGAGTGACGTCACCTTGGTGCGCCACTCGGGACATGGAAAACGTGCATCGACCGCTAGCGTATCGGCGCCCCGCTCCGAGCCATGACTCCCCCCGCCGATGCCCCGCTGCGCCCGCTCGCCAAGGGTGCTCGCGCGGACGTGCTCGCCGCGCTGCGTGCGAGCGTCGCGCAGCGCGCCGACGCGTGGGTGCAGCGCAGTGTCGAGGCGAAGGGCTGGCGCGACGTTCGCGGCGCTTTCGCCGAGGAATGGGCCAGCGGCCCGCTGCCGGTCGCGCGCTTCCTCGCGCACCTGAACTCGGGCGAATCAGCGCGCGGCGCGGACCAGATCCCATGGCGGATCCCTGGATTGGGCGACAGGCTGCTGCTGCGCGGCTACCGCGTGCGCGTCCACGTCGCACCAGGCGGCGCTGCCGCGCAACACGACGGTGCGGGAAGCTCGGCGCTCGTGCTCGGCGCCGGCAACGTCACGGCGACGCCGCTGCTCGACGTGCTCGACCAGGTGTTCTGCCGCGCGCGCGCCGTCGTGCTCAAGCTCAGCCCCTTGCACAGAGACCTGCGCGACCTCTTCGAACAGGCTCTCGCGCCGCTCGTCGCACGCAACGTCGTGCGCATCGTCTCCGGCGACGCGGCCGCGGGTCGCTCGCTTGCGCAACTCGCCGACGTCGACGCAGTGCACGTCACGGGCTCGGCGGCGACCTGGGCCGCGCTGCGCGCCGATCCTGCGCTGCGCGGCAAGGCGCTCAGCGCGGAGGTAGGCTGCTGCACACCAGCGCTCGTGCTGCCCGGCATGTGGCGCGAACGCGAGCTGCGGCACGCTGCGGCACAGCTCGCTGGTTTCGTCGCGGCGAACGGCGGAGCGACGTGCATCGCCCCGCGCGTCCTGCTGACCGCCGCCAGCTGGCCGCAGCGACCGGCGCTGCGCGAACACCTGCGCCTTGCGTTCGCCGCGCTTCCCGCTCGCGTGCCGTTCCACCCCGGCGTGCGCGACCACCATGCGGTCGCGAGCGGCACACCCGCTCCGGCCGGCGCACTGCGGCCGGTGCTCACCGCGGAACGCGATCTCCGCACCGAGGCGGAGCTCAGCGGGTATGAGCTGTTCGCGCCGGTGCTGCGCGAGGTGGCACTGCCCGGCGACGACGTCGCGGCGTTCCTGCGACACGCGACGGCGTTCGCGCGCGAACGGTGCTTCGGCTCGCTGTCGGCCTACGTGCTCGGGCCGCCGCACGTGCTCGCGCCGGCTCGCGCGGTCGTGGACGCGGCGATCGAGGCGCTGCCGCACGGCACGATCGCGATCAACACGTGGACCGGCGTCGGCTACGGCCTCGGCAGCACGCCTTGGGGCGTCCGCCCCGCCGCGCCGATCGAGCACGGCTCGGGCTGGACCCGCAACACGACGGGGCGCGACGTGGAGCGCGTCGTGATCGAGGCGCCGTTCCGCCCGCATCCTCTGCCGCCGTGGTCGACGTCGCACCGCGCCGCACGCGCGATGCTGCGCGCCTTGACCATGCACACGCTGCAACCTTGGCTGCTGCGCCTCGCCGGCGTCGCCGCGCGTGCCCTTGCGAGCCCCTGACAGCGCCCATGCACTACCGCGAGATCGATCGGGTGGACGCGGTCGGCTGCGCGCTGGCCGGACTCACGGGCGCGTGAGGAGACTCAGTTGCTCGACGGCAGGCGGCTCGGCGTGTGCGCTCGCCGTTCGACTTTGTCGTCGCCCTGCGTGATCGCGATCGCCGAGTCGGGCTCGACCCCCGTCACACGCTGCACGTCACCGCTCGCGGGCCAGCGCACCTCGACGAACTCGATGCGCTGCGCGTCGCCGAGGCCGAGATGGGCGCGCAGCGGGTTGCACCCGAGCGAGCCGCCGACTCCGACGGTCGCGAACACGTCGCGCGCGCCGGAAGCACCGTTCACCCGGGCACGGACACGAGCGCCGACGCCGAACCGGTTGTCGCGCTTGCCGCGCAGCTCGACGGCGAGCCAATGCTTGCCGGTGCCCGGGTTCTCGAACAGCACGCTGCCGAACGCGTCGTCCTGGTGGTAACCGCCGACCTGCGCCGCGAGGTCGAGGTCGCCGTCGCCGTCGAGGTCGGCGAACGCGACGCCGTTGCCCTTCTGCAGGTGGCCGACGCCCGCGGCGAACGTCGCGTCGCGGAAGCGCTCGCCGCCGAGCAGCAGCACGTTCGGGAACAGCGCCGCGAGGTCGTGCGCGCCGGTCGTGATGTAGAGATCGGGGATGCCGTCGTTGTCGATGTCGCCCGTGTTGACGCCGGTCGCCATGCAGACGCGGCGCAGCCCGCGTTCGGCCGTCGCGTCGCGGAAACCCCCCTTGCCGTCGTTCTCGAACAACCGCTGGTGGTCGTCCTCGACGCGTTGCTCCATGTACCACGCGGCGACCGAACGGATCTGGCGGTAGTGATGGTGGTAGCTCACGAACAGGTCGAGGTCGCCGTCCTGGTCGTGGTCGAGCACGCAGCACGGACCGCTGGCCAGCGGACCCTGCACGCCGCGCGCGGCGGCCTCCTCGGCGAACCTGCCGTCGCCGCGGTTCATGAACAGCCGGTTGTTCGCGAGGAAGTTCGACACGTAGAGGTCGGGCAGGTGATCGCCGTCGAAGTCAGCGAACACGGCGCCGACCGCGCGATCCGCGTTCACGATGCCGCTCGCGGCCGTGGCGTCGCGGAACTTGCCCGTGCCGTCGTTGACGAACAGCCGGCTGCCGTGGTGCACGGCGCCCCGTTCGTCGCGTTCGCTCTCGCAGGCGACGAACAGATCGAGGTCGCCGTCGCGGTCGATGTCGGCGAACGCCGCGCAACGCGCCGGCGCCGCGAACTCGATCCCGGCGGCTTTCGTGACGTCGACGAAGTGACCAGGCGCGTCCTGGCGCAGCAGACTGCACGGCCAGGCGGTGCCGCAGAAGAAGCCGCCGCCGCGCAGCAGCAGCAGGTCGAGCCGGCCGTCGTTGTCGACGTCGCCGTGCACGACGTTGACGCCGCCGAGCTGCAAGCCGAGGCCGGCCGACGTCGCGATGTCCACGAAGCGGCCGTCGGGCTCGGCGCGCAGCAGACGCGGCGCAGCGCCGGTGTCGAACGAACAAGTGAGGATGTCGAGGCGCCCGTCGCCCGTGTAGTCGTCGATCGCGACGCTGCCAGCGTGGTGATGGTGGCCGAGGCCGATCCATGCGCCGCGTTCGTGCATGCGCGGGAACGCGACCTCGGGCGCGAACGCGCTCGCCGCGATCCGGTGCGCGGCCGGCACGCCGTCGGGCCAGTCGCCGAGCGCCATGTGCGCGATGTTGAGCAGCCACGTCGCCTCGAGACGCAGGTCGCTCTGCGGCAGCGCGAGCAGCCGCGTCAGCACTTCGACGGCCGCGGAAGCGCCTTCCTTGTCCACGTGCACCGCGCGCGGCGAGAGCGGCAGGATGCAGCTCTCGGCGTTGTGCCGCGCGATGCAGTTCTGCTTCTCCGCCTGGCGGAAGTAGATCGCGCCGAGGCGCAGCAGCACCTCGGGCAGCCAGCCGGCGGCCTGGCCGGGGTGGTCGTCGCACAGCGCCACGCACTGCCGGCACAACCCGGCCGCTTCGTCGAGCTCGCCCGTGCGCAGCAACGCCTGCGCGAGCGCCCAGCGCACGCCGAAGGTCTGGACGAGCGGAGCTTCGGGGCGCAGCGCCGAAAGCTGCGCGCGGAAGCCTTCGATGTACCGGTTCGACAAGTAGATGTTCGCCGCGTCGTCGGGAGCCTCGTCGTGGATGCGCCGCAGCCACCGCTCCTTGTCGGTCGCATCCGCGGGCAGCGGCGGCAGCGGCGTCTTCTCTGCGGCGCAGCAGCACGGTGGCGGCGCCGGCGACTGCGGGATCGACGCGGCGACGAGCGAGCCGAGCACGAGGGCGAGGCGGAGGGACATGGCGGCGACAGCCTACGCGGGCCCGCGTGCATCGCCAACCCGGCCCCACCATCAACCAGGCGGCACGCGCGACTTTCACGGACGCGCGCTATGGTCCTGGCCCGCGATGCTCACGCGCGTGATGGAACGGACCGTGACGACACTGCGCGCTGGCCGCGATCCGGGCTTCGCGAATGCCGCGCGCGGTGATTTCACGCTGCGGCCTGACAGCCCGGCGCGCGCACACGGCGCGACCGCCCTACCCGACAGACGCTGACGCGTTTGCGACCGGGCCAGAGGCATGGCCGAGCGCATGGCAGGCGGCGAAGATCGCAGCCCCACCGAGGGTTTCCCGCCGCTCGTGCCACCAACCGACATGCAGAAGCCGCAGCAGTCCTGCGAGACGACCGGCCAGGCGATCCGGGCGCGGGACCCCACGGCATTGCGCCAGCTCGTCGAGGACCACCTCGATCCCCTGTTCGCGTTCGTGTTCCATCGCGTCGATCGCGACCGCGTCGCCGCCGAGGAGGTCGTCCAGGAGACCTTCCTGCAGGCCGTGCGCTCGGCGGGCCGCTTTCGCGGCGAGTCGACCGCGTGGACGTGGATCTGCGGCATCGCGCGCAAGCTGATCCTCGGCCGCCGCCGGCGGGTGCGGCGACGCGCAGTGCCGTTCTCGGACCTGCTGCTCGACTCGGACGAGGAGATCGCGCAGGCGCTGAGCCGGATCGAGCACGAGGAGATCCCGGAACGCATCCTCGAACGGCGCGAGACGCGGCGGTTCGTCGGAGCCGTCATGAGCACGCTGCCGCCGCGTTACCAGGCGGGTCTGCTCGCGCGTTACCGCGACGGCAAGAGCCTCGAAGAGCTGGCGCGCGACGCGAACACGACCGTGAAGGGCGCCGAGTCGCTGCTGCACCGCGCGCGGCGCGCGTTCGCCGACGCGTTCCCGATCGTGGCCGGAAGAGCCATCGGAGGTCGCCGATGAGCAAGGATATTCTCGAACGCAACCTCGCGCGCCTGTTGGCCCGCGCCTACGAGCCCGTGACTGCCCCTGCTTCGCTGCGCACGCGCTGCCTCGCTCTCGCGCGGGCGGAGCAGAGGGAGCCACGCCGCGCCAGCCGCCGCGCCGGGCGGCGCGTCGCGACGATGCTCGTGATCGCTGCCGCGTGGCTGTTCCTGACGCGCCCCGCGCGCGACGTGCTCGCGTTCGCGCGCGCGGACGGCAGCGTCGTCGCGGCCGGCACTCTGGTTTCGGGCCGTGCTGTGCCGAGTCTCACGAGCGACGCCGGCGACGCGTTGCGGCTCGAGCCGGAGTCGGTGCTCGCCGTGCACAGCGAAGCCGGCGCCGACGTCGAGGTGCTGGGCGGCGCGGTCCTCTGCGAGGCCGTCGCGCGGTCACGGGGCGCCGCCACGATGCGCGTCGCCGTCGCCGGTTCGCGGCTCTCGCCGTCGCCGGAAGGTTGTCGGTTCACAGTGTTGCTCGTCGAGGATGCAGACATGGGTCCGAAGTCGAAGTCTTGGCTGATCGGCGGCAGCGCGTTGGCCGCCGGCACCGCCGCGGTCGTGGTCTACGCGGGTTCGTTGCAGTGGGAGGCCGACGCCGGTGGCCTGACGCTCGCCGCAGGTCAGACCGCGCTGCGCGCCCCGGGGCAGGTGCCGTTGGCCGCGCAAGTGGCTCCGCCGGTCGCCGTGACCGAGCCACCACCACCCGAGGAAGCACGTCCCGAGCCGCAGGCGCCGATCCGGACCGCGCCACCTCTCTCGGCCGACCAGGTGCGGCGATTGCTCGCTTCGGGCGAACGGCTCGACCAGGTGCGCGCGATCGACCTGCTGCTGCAGGCCGCGACCGCGGAGGCGGCGCAGCTGCTCGCCGAGTCGCTGCTCGCCTGCAACGACCCCGTGCTCGCGGCGCTGCTCCAGGAGGCGCTGGCGAAACTGATCGGCAAGCAACCCGAGCTCGCGCAGGACCTCGCTCAGGTGTTCATGGCAGCGCTGACCGGCAGTGAAGCGGACCCGGGCCGCGCCGAGACGGCGATCAGCGGTCTCGCCGCGATGGGCATCGCGGCGGCCGAGCCGCTCGGCGCGTTCCTCGCGAACCGCGCCACGGCACCCGAGGCCGCGGGCAGGGCGGCTTCGGTGCTGGCCGAGCTCGGCGGCGAGCACCGCGAAGTCGTGGCCCAGAAGCTGCGCTCCGGACTCGAGGCCGCGCTCCTGGTCTTCGACGATCCGCTGGCGCAGGACGCCGATCGCGAACGCACGCGCAAGAAGACCGGCTCGCTCGCGTGGCTGGCCGGCCGACGCGCGGCCGCCGAACACGACCAGCTCGCGCAGGTCCTCGTCGACAGCCTGCTGCGCACGGGCGACGAACCGCAGGCCGGCACGCTGGTCTGGGGGCTCGGCCATCTGACGGGGGTCGGCCTGCCCGAGCGGGTGCGCCTGCTGGGCACGCTGCTGCGCGCGCTGCCGGCGCAGAAGAACGGCGGGATCGCGCAGGCCTGGGTGCGCGCCGCGAAGGCGCTTTCGACCGGCGTTCCGCCGGAGCAGTTCGCGCCCATGATCGACGAGCTCGCGAGCCTCTACGCGAACGACCCGAACATCGCCGCAAAGCTCACCCGGCTGCGGACCGAGCTCGGCCTGCGCTGACGCGGCGCGGCCCGGACCTCGAGGGAACTGACGGTTTGCGTGGAATCCACGCAAACCACCAGTTCTACAGGATGTCGAGGACGCCGGTCTGTGTGTTCGTCAGCGTCTCGACCGCCGCGCGGTAGTTGATGTCGGCCCCGATCGGCGTGTTCCACGGCAGCCGGCGCCAGTCGCCGATGCCGCCGAGCGCGGCCGCGGCGAACGCGCGCGCCAGCGCGCCGGACTGGTCGTCGTTCAACATGCGAACGAGCGGCGCGATCGAGCGCCGGTCCCCGATCTGGCTCAACGCCGTCGCGAACGCCGCGAGCTGCACGAGGTTGGCCTGGCCCCCAGTCATGCGCTCCATCATCAGCTCGGCCGCTTCGCGGTCGCCGAGCCTGCCGAGTGCGATGGCCGCCTGTACGAGCAGCTCGGACCGCCGCCCCGAAGTCGCCATGACCTTGCGGATGTCGTCGACGGCTTCCTTCTCCTGCATCAGCGCGAGGCCGATGCACAGGTAGCCCGCCATCTGCTCCTTCGCGACGCCGTCGAGCAGCCGCGCGCGCATCATCGGCGCCGCGTCGGTGGCGCCGCACAGCCCGAGCGCGATGCCGAGCGCTCCGACGAGCCCCGGTTCCTTCGCAGAGCACAGCGCGTCCCGCAGAACCGACACGACGAACGGGTCGGGCCCAGGACCGATCTCCGCGCAGGTCTGGCGCTCGCGCTCCCCGTGCACGAACAACCCGAGCGCCAGCGCGCACCACGGTCTGCGCAGCGTGTTGTCGCGGCTGAACTCCTTGAGCAGCGCGCTGCCATTGTCCTGGCCGCCGATCTGGCCGAGCGCGATCAGCGCGAAGTAGCGCGTCAGCGCGTCGGGATGCGAGCGCGAGGCTTCGAGCAACGCACCACAGTGGTCGGGCGAGCTCGCTTTCGGAGCGGGCTCGGCCAGCTGCCCGAGCGCGAGCGCGCACGACTGCGCGATCGCATTGCCGCGGCGGCGTTCGCTCTTGTCGACCGCGAGCAGGGAGGCGAAGCGATCGCACCAACGCGTGCTCGCCGCGTCGCCGCGCGCGAGCAGCTTGCCGATCGCGGTCGGACAGTGGGCCTGCACGAACTCGTCGCCGGCCCCGAGATCGCGCTCGAACCAGCGGCCCAGCACCTCGATCGCTTCGTCGCGCAGCTTCCTGCCGTCATACGTGCGCGCATTCGGCGCGAGCAGCCCGAGGCCGGTGATCGCGGCGACCTTGACGTTGCGGTCGACGCCGTCACCTTCGACGAGCTGGCGCAGGATCTCGAACACACGCTGCTTCGGCGCGACGCCCGCGGCGCCGTGCGCGGTCAGACCCAGGCCGTAGGTCGCGAACGCGCGTGTCCGGTTGTCGACGGCGCCGCCATACGCCGAACGTCCCGCGCCAACATCCAGCGCCAGCCCTTCGAGCAGCGGCAGCGATCGTGTGTCGTTGCGCGACATGAGACCCAGCGCGAGCGCCGCGGTCTCGCGGACCTCCTGGTCGCCGACGCGCAGCCGCGGCACGAACACGTCGACGAGCTGGAACTCGGGGTGGTCTCCGCCGATCTTCGCCATCGCGACGATGCAGGCCGTCGCGATGTCGCGGTTCGTCGTTCCGTCGATCGCCCGCTTCAGCGCCGGCAGCACGACCTGCACCGTCTCTTCCGCCGTCGGCCGCAACACGTCGGCCGTGTTGCGGCGCGTCGGGCCGAGGTAGAAGTCGTCGCTGCCCGTCTGCGTCGTGCGCGCATCGACGTCGCGCAGCATCAGGAAGCGGTTCTTGTTGAACTCCCACCAGTAATCCCACGTGTTGAAGTCGTGCTCGAGCGGCAGGCCGCGCGAGCCACCCGTCGTCGGGGCTCGCCATGCCGCCGGAGCGGGAGCCGACGGGCTCGACGCTCCACCGGTCGAGGGGCCGCCGCCCGGGGCAGGTGCTGACGGGCCCGCCGGTCCGCCGGTCGAGGGGCCGCCCGTGGACGGGCTCGACGGAGTCGGCGACGACGGCCCCGCCGGCCCCGGAGTCGTCGGGCCCGACGGAGTCGTGTCGCCGGGGCCGCGGTATTGGCCACCGGGCGGCACGGACCCTGGCCGCCCCGGCGCCGGCGGTTGGACTGGCGGCGGCGGCAGCGGCGGCACGTAGGCGCCACCGTGCGCGACCAGCTCAGAAGCGATCAGGAACCCGACAAGGGACGGCAAGCGAAGGGCAGGCATCCAACCTCCGGGAGAGAGAGGGAGGGGTCGAGGGGGCGCCGTGATTATCCCCATGCCATGCGAAGTTGCCCAGAGGGCTCGAGAGGCGCGCAGAGATTACAAATTGCCCGCCGGCTGATCGGTTTCGCACAGCGGCTCGGAGCAGCTCGAGAGGAAGAAGGTGTGGCTCGGCGACGCCGAGTACGAGGCCGCCTACGCGACCTATGCCGAGCCCTACGACACTACGCCGTTCACGGTCAAAGTCGTCGCGACGAAGTTCAAGGGGTACCCGAGCTCCGACGTCGTCTACTCGCATCTCGGCGCCGACCAGCCGGTGCTGCTGAATCCGCTGCGGCAGCAGCTGCGCGAGCTGCTCGTCCAGAGCCTGTTCCGTGCGTGGATCGACACGGCGTTCGCGGACTCGGTCGTGCGGCTGCCGCAGGATGCAGCGCGCACACGCGGCAGGTAAGGTCCCGCCCGCCGAAGCCGTCGTTCGACACGTCCGAACGCCAGGGGCTGCGTTGAAGGCGCCCCTGGCATCGGCCGGTCCGTGCTACGCCGGCGCGCAAGGTGGTGGAAGAACATGCCCGGTGCCAGAGCGGCGTTGAATCGGCGCACCGTTCCCGCCATCCTCTGCGGCCCCCCATGGCCGGGAAGCTACCCCTGATCACTCCGAGGCAGCTGATCACGTTCGCTGCCGTCGCCGGGCTCGTCGTCATCGCCGACCCGCAACCGGTGCTCTACGCGATCGGCTGCGCGCTCGGGTTGCTCGGGATCGCCGTGCGCGTCTGGGGCTGCGGCCACCTGCGCAAGAACCAGGACGTCGTGACCTCGGGCCCGTATGCGCACGTGAAGAACCCGCTCTACGTCGGCACGTTCCTGCTCGCGCTCGGCGGCGTGCTCGCGGCCGGCTCGCCGCACATGCCCGCGCTGTTGTTGTGGGCGGCGCTCGGACCGCTGTTCATGCTGGCCTGGTTCGGCTACTACATGCCGAAGAAGCAGCGCATCGAGGGCAGCCGGCTGCGCAAACACTTCGGCGCCGCCTACGACGAGTACGATCGCGCGGTGCCCGCGTTCGTGCCGAGCCTGCGCCGCTGGCCCGCGGGTTCGCGCGCGCCCTGGCGCTGGGCGACCTTCCGCAGCAACCACGAGCTCGGGCTCGACGTGCTGCTCGTGCTGCTGTTCGTCGCGATGCCGTTCGCGCAGGACTGGCTCTGACCATGGCCGTTCCGCCGGACAACGAGCTGTCGATCACGCGCGCCGAGGCCCTGGCCGGGCGGCGCAGCGCCTCGGCCGCGCGGCGCTGGCGATCCTCCGTGTGGACGACCGAAGTGGGTGGCCGGCGGTTCGTCGTCAAGGACTACCTCGCGACCTGCTGGCTCTACCGCTGGACGCTTGCGCGCCTCGAGCTCGCGCGCGAACAGCGTGCCTACGAAGCGCTCGCGGGGTCCACGTTCGTCGCGCGCTGCTACGGGCGGCTCGACCGCCACGCGCTGCTGTTCGAGCACGTCGACGCGCGCACGATGACGGAGGCCGGACCCGACATTCGGCCGGCCACGCTCGAACGGCTGCACGCCGCGGTCGCTGCGATGCACGCGCGCGGCGTGCTGCACAACGACCTGCGGCACCGCTCGAACATCCTCGTCACCCCCGCGGGCGACGTGCGGCTGATCGACTTCGCGTCCGCGGTCGACGTGCGGCGCGGCTGGCGGCGCTGGTTCTGGGGTTGGCTCGCGTTCCTCGACCGCTCGGCGGCGATCAAGTGGTGGCTGCGCTACGACCCCGACGGCGTGCCCCAGGGCGAGCTGCGCTGGTATCGCCGCTACCTGCACTGGCGGCGGCTGTGGCCCGCGCGCAACCCGGCCCTGCAGCAACAACGGATGCACGCCGCGCGCGAGAACGCTACGCCGCCCCTGCGGCCGAGGACCTCGTCGTCGGCCCGCAAGGGTCGCTCTTTGAGCGCGTAGGGACTACGCGCGCTCAGACGCCGACGGTCAGCTTGATGCCGTTGCTGGTCGCGATGCCGAGCGGGTTGGCGGTCGGCACGAGGCCCGCCGCCTGCCCGAAGAGCAACATGCCCGCCAGCGACGGGTTGTTCGGGATCGAAATCGGGAACGGCGTCACCGGCCCCGGCAGCACGACGGTCAGCATCAAGTCGAGGTTCGCATACAGCGAGCAGCCCGGCATCCCGATCACGCTGAGATCGATGCCCGGGTCGAAGCCCGTGCTGCCGAACAACATCAACCCGATCAGCGCGCCGTTCGTGCTCTGGTCGATGTCCATCGTGTAGGTCGTGCCGAGCACCGGTCGCGAGCCCGGCTGCGAGCTCAGCGCCATCGGCGCACCGCCGCCGGTGACGATGACGGGGCCGGCGCTGAAGTTGGACGAGCCCGGATCGACCGGCACGTTGCCCGTCGAGTAGCCGACCAGCACGTCGTGGTTCGTGTTGTTGACGACGCCGTAGGAGAGCCGGAACGTGCCGTTGCTGCGCAACGTGATCTGCGCCGTCTGCGGCGGCCCGCTGAAGAACTCCGGCACGTTGACCCACGTGATGTACGCCTCGGTCGGCGTCGTGTCGAAGTAGATGTTGCCGCCGCCGGGCGGGTAGAGGTCCATCCACAAGGCCGCGATGCTCGCGGGGTCGGAGAGGAACGTCGCGGGATCGCCGGCGCAGCAGCGCGAGTTCGAGTTGCCGGTCTGCATCCAGATGAAGCCGTTGCTGCTGATGTCGATCGCCGACGTGCTGCCGCCCGGGAACGGGAACGAGAAGCCCAGATTGAACGGGCCGTGCGAGTCGTCGTCGAAGAACGCGAACGAGTTCGTGTAGCCGCTGAAGAAGCCCGTGGTCGGAATCGCGACAAAGCCACCGCCCGACGTCGGCGTGAACTCGATCGCGACGTTCGACAGGTCGATCACCACCGGGCTCGCGAAGAACTCGTAGGCCGCAGTCGTCGCCGGGCAGCCGCGGCCGTAGCGCAAGACGTTCGCGAGCGTGCAGCCGGGCCGGTCGAGCACGATGTAGCCGGAGGTTCCGTTCGGTACGAACGCGAAGGCCCGGCCGCCCAGGTCGAACACCTGGTTCTGCAGCTCGTGCACGGTCGGGTTCGAGCCGCTGAGGTGCGGCGTGGCGCCCGTGATCCCCGAGAAGTCGACTGGGTTGGCGGTCGCTGCGCCGCCCTGCGTGACGCCGGTCAGCACGGTGTGCCACAGGTTGTAGCACGCCGAGTCGTACAGGAACGAGAACGAGCCATCGGCGAACAGCTGCAGCTGGATCGTCATCGGCGCAGTTTCGCTGTACTCGGGCACGCCGTCCCAGGTCACGACCGCGCTCGCCGGCTGCGAGCCGGCGGCCGGGAACGTGTTGAACCAGACGCTGCCGGCCTGGCTCGGATTGAGGTCCATCCAAATTGGCGCGATGCGCGCCATGCTGGTCAGGAACGTCGGCAGGTCGCCGTTGCAGCAATCGCTGTTGCCGTTGCTGCCGAGCCAGACGAAGCCGTTGCTGCTGATGTCGATCGCCGAGATCGGGCCGGCGGGGCCAGGAAACGAGAAGCCGAGTTGGTTGTTCGGCGCAACCGAGTCGTCGCTGAGACCGAGATTCGTGCCGAACTGCGGGACGAAACACGGCGCGCTGAGGGCGCCCTGGGCGCAGAGGCCCGGAACGAAGGATGCGACCACGAGGGCCGCGAGAGTTAGAGTGCGCATGGTTGGGACCGCGGGCAAGGGGAACCGCGTGCCGGTACTGTCCGCGCTGCCGCCGTTTCTGGCAAGCTGGGTTCGCGTGAACGCGTGCAGCAACGCGGCATTAGCGGTCGACCGCGTCGGAATGGCCCCTGCTGCATCAGCGCACCGGAGGTCGCTCCGCGACCCTGGCCCGTGCCCGCGCGGCCCGCGCCGCGACCACGAACACCGAACCGCCGGCTCCGACCAACAGCATCGAGCCGACGAAGTCCTGCTGGAAACCGCGCTGCGCGAGGTAGACGACGACGTCGAGCACGACGGCGACCACGCCCGTGACCAGGATCGCCGCCTGCTGTCGCCGCACGCCCCATGCCACTGCCAGCATCGCGAGCACGAACAGCGCCACCGCGTGCGCCGGCACCGACACGCGCGCGATCTGCACCAACACCGAGCCGTAGGCCACGGCGAGGCCGGCGACGCGCAGCGCCAGCACGCGGGCCGCCCCGAGCGGTCCGCGCGCCAGCTCCGCGCCGAGCACGAGCGACAGTCCCGCCGGCACGCCGTAGAACGACGGATCGAGCACGCCTTCGCGCAGCCAGAGCCGGAACAGGCCGCAGTTCGCGAGCAACAGCGCGCCCGCGGCGAGCAGCCGCACGCGCGCAACCGCGGCGCCGAGCGCCATCACCGCGGCTCCGGCGAGCAGCGCGAACGTCTGCCCACCGAACGGCACCGCGAGCGCGATCGCCAGCAGCGGCGCCACCACGGCCGCCGCGCGCAGCTGACCGCACATCGCCGACGCGCGGCTGCCCGCCACGACGAACAGCGTCGCGCCGAGCACGGTCAGTCCGTGGTGGTGCAGCCCCAGCAATGGGTGCAGCAACTCGGAGCCCGTCGCGAGCACGCGGTAGCCGGTGACCAATGCGACGAGTGCCAGGTGCACGAGCACTTCGTGTCCGGCCGTGCGCGCACCGCGCGCGCTGCCCGTGGCCACGAGCGCGCTCGCGACGAGCGACGCGGCGAGTGCCAACGCCGGCATCGGCGCGTCACCGCTGCAGGCAGCGTGCAGCGCCCCGAGCGCCGCGAGCCAGCACGCGGCCTGCAGCGCCGCGAGCTCCGCGCGACCCGCACTGTCGCGCGCGCAAAAACGCAGCCACGGACCCGCGGCGGCTCCAAGCACCGCTGCCGACAACCCGAGCCACGGGCCAAGACGCGCGGCGTCGCGGCCGGCCAGCGCGTAGGCGATCCAGCTCCACGTTGCGAGCAGAAGCAGCGCGCCATGCGCGAGCACGAACGGCCCCGGCAGGCGCCGCAGCAGCAGCGCGAGCGGCACGCCGGCAACCAGCGTGACCGCGAACGGCGTCGACACGTCCGCCAGATCGAAGCCGGTCAGCAGCAGCG
>DASRJH010000131.1:0-14573 GCA_035649575.1 Planctomycetota bacterium | reverse complement strand
GGGCTGCGGGCGCTCGTCGCGCGCGCGGTGCCCGCGGTCGAGCGCGCGACGGGCCGCAAGTTCGCGAAGCCGCCGGCCGTGGCGCTGGCCGATGTCGGCGACGTGATGCGGTCTTTGCGCGATGACCTGCAGCCGGCGACGTCCGCGTTCTACGCGGGCCAGCCGCAGGCGCGTATCGAGAAAGCGCTGCAGTTTCGCGCCGACCTGTTTGCCGCGTCGCTGCTCGGCAAATACGGCGTGCAGAGCCGCGAGCTGTATGTGCTGCCGCACATGGTCGGGATCAATCTCGCGATTGTGAAGTGGAGCGACGCCGACCAAGCCCAGGTGCTCCACCTCGTGGTGCTGCACGAGCTCGTGCACGCGATGCAGGACCAGGAGATCGGGCTCGCGACGCGCCTCGCGCGCTGCACCGGTGCGGACAGCGGCGAGGCGCTTTCGATGTTGATCGAAGGTCACGCGGTGTTCTGCAGCGAACGGGCCGCGACGGAGCTCGGCATCGACGCCGCGATAGCGCCGCTGCGCGCCGTGTTCGCGGGCGCCCACGACCCGGCGGAGATGCCGGCGTGCGACCTGACCACGCGCCGCCTGCGCGGCCACAACGGCATGCTCTACCTGCGCGGTACCGCTTTCTTCGCGGCCGAGCACGCGCGCGGCGGCGACGACCGATGTTGGGAAGTGCTGCGCACCGATCTGCCGAGCACGCGGCTCGTGCTCGAAGGCAAAGACCTCCAGCCGCGGCCAAGCCTTGCTTCGGCTTTCGAGGGCATCGACGCGCGTCTTGCGGGCCGCAACTGGACGGTTGGGCGCGGCGAGCTCAGTGGGCTCCTGGTTCGCGGCGAGAACGCGCGGGACCTCGAAGCCCTCGAGCCGCTGCTCGCGAAGTGGCATGCGGGCGGCGAATGGTTCGCGACGGCGCCGACGCCGCTGGCCTGGCGTTCGCTGGCCGCGCTGGAGTTCGCCGACGAGACCACTGCGCAGGCGTTCGCGCAGCTGGTCGAGGACGGGGCGGTGCGCGACCTGCGCGAGCTCGGCGGCGGCCGGCTCGGCGAAGTCGGCGACGGCCCGGTGGTGGCCGGTGCGAAGTCGCGTCGCGTCGCGCAGGAACTGGCCAGCGGTGCGCCGGTCGGCAACCGCGCGTCGCTCGTGCTGATCCAGAAGGGCCGGCACGTGCTGCAGCTGTTGTGCAACAACGCGCCCGTCGACGACGCGGTCGTCGCCGCGGTCGCGGCCGAAGTGCTCGCGCGCCTGGACGGCTGACGCGGGGTGGCGCAGGGTTCCTGCCTCAGTTCAGTCCTGCGCTCGCCGAATCGGACCGTGCCGAGCTCACGCGCGCGTGTGCGGAGGACCCCCCTGGGCGCCGCCGCCCTGAGGCACGGCTTCGCTCGCGAACTCGACGCGCGCAGCAGGAGACGGCCGACATTCGGCGCGCGCCCTCGACCTTACGGGGGCGAGGCCAACATGCGTGTCCGCCCCGACCTGATCGCGATTGCCTTGGTGAACGCCGGCATCCCCATGGCCCTGGTGGCCCAGCGCGAACAGGAGCCGATCGCCGCGAGCGGCCGCGCGACATTCGAATGGACGGCCAGCGGCGGTTCGAGCCATGCGGCGGGGCGTGCGGAGGTCGAGCTGGGCTTCGACTTCGATCTCGGGCGGCTGCTCGAGGCGCGCGGTCTCGCGGCCCGGCTCGCCGTGCGCAGCTACCGCGGCGAGCCGGTCGCCAGCGGCGGCACGCTGCACGGGCTGTCGAGCATCGCCCAGGACGAGGACGTCGACCGCCTGTCCGAAGCATGGCTGCGGCTGGGCGACACCCGCGCTTCGCTGCAGGCCGGCATCCTCGATGCGAATGCAACCTTCGCCGCGCTCGGCGAGGCGAGCGGGTTCCTGCTCGCGAGCGCGAGCACGTCGCCCGTCCTGATCGGGATGCCGACCTTCCCGGACGCGGCGGCGGGCGCCGAGTTCGCCTGGCGCGGCGAGGGCATCTTCCTGGCCGCAGGCGCCTACCTCGGGCTCGCGAGCGACGCGCTCGAGATCGCGCAGGGCGACGAAGCGACCGCACCGTCGCCGCGCGAAGGACGCGGCTGGTTCGCCGCCGAGACCGGGATCGCGCTGCCCGGCGCGGCCGGACGTCTCGGCATCGGCGCCTTCCACGACACGGCCGATCACGAGCGGTTCGATGGCGGTACGCAGCGCGGTGCCAGCGGGCTCTACGCGCTCGGCGAGTGCTGCCTGAGGCACTTCGATGCACGGTCAGAGCGCGGCTTGCACGCGTTCGGCTTCGCTGGCATGACCGACGGCAACGTCGCGGACGTGAAAGCGCATGCCATGCTCGGCTTCACCTGTCACGGGCTGTTGCGGACGCGCGCCGGCGACGTGGTCGGGCTGGCCTGGAGTCGGCTCGATGCGAGCAGCCCGGCGGCTGGTCTCGCCGGCGACGAAACGGCGCTCGAAGCGTTCTGGCGCCTGCGGCTTGGCGCGGGCAGCGAGCTGCAGCTCAGCGTGCAGTTCGTCGATGCTCCGGGCGGCGATGCTGCGGCCGAGGATGCAGTCGTGTTCGGCGTGCGCAGCACGTTCGCGTTTTGAGCAGCGACAGCACCTTCTCGGCGCGCAGCGGGCTACGCCGTCACTGTGGCACGGGAATGAACGGGGGCGACCGGCGGCCGGTGCTGTGCACGGTGGCCATCTCCGCTATCCTCGCGCGCGGAGGCTGCCGCATGTCGATCCCCCGTTGGCTGTGCCTGCTGTCCGCCGCCGCCCTTGCTGCCCAGGAGCCCAAGTGGCCGGCGCCCGCCGAGGGCGACTTCGTCGCGCGTGACTTCCGGTTCGCGCGCGGCGAAGTGCTTCCCGAGCTGCGCCTGCACTACCGCACGATCGGCAAGCCCGTGCGCGACGAGCGCGGCCACGCGCAAAACGCCGTGCTGATCCTGCACGGCACGACCGGCAGCGGTGCGAACTTCCTGCGCCCCGAGTTCGCCGGCGAGCTGTTCGCGCGCGGCGGTCTGCTCGACGCCGAGCGCTGGTTCCTCGTGCTGCCCGATGCGATCGGCCACGGCGGTTCGAGCAAGCCGAGCGACGGGCTGCGCATGCGTTTCCCGCCCTACGACTACGACGACATGGTGAACGCGCAGCACCGGCTGCTGACCGAGCACCTGAAGGTGGATCACCTGGCCCTCGTGCTCGGGACGTCGATGGGGGGCATGCACGCGTGGACGTGGGGCGTCCGCTTCCCCGAGTTCATGGACGCGCTGATGCCGCTCGCGTGCCTGCCGGTCGAGATCGCGGGCAGGAACCGCATGCTGCGCAAGATGGCGATCGACTCGATCCGCGGCGATCCCGCATGGGAGGGCGGCGAGTATCGCGACCAGCCCGTGCAAGGGCTGACCGGCGCGATCTCTGTGCTGCTCTGGATGGGCAGCTCGCCGCTGCTGTGGCAGAAGGAGGCGCCGACGCGCGAGCTCGCCGAGGCGAAGCTCGAGCAGATGGTCGCTTCGTATCGGCAGCGGCTCGACGCGAACGATGTGCTCTACGCGTTCGACGCGTCGCGCACCTACGACCCGTCGCCACACCTCGCGAAGATCCGCGCGCGCGTCGTCGCGATCAACTTCGCCGACGACCAGGTCAACCCGCCCGAGCTCGGCCTGCTCGAGCGCGAGATCAAAAAGGTGGCGAACGGGCGCGCCGTCGTGTTGCCGATCAGCGAGCGCACGCGCGGACACGGCAGCCACACGATCGCCGCGTTGTGGAGCGAGCACCTGAAAGAGCTGCTCAGGGCGACGGCAACCGATCGGCCGGTCACCAATACCCCGGCACAACGCATCTGGGACCAGCGCGAGCCGCACGCGGCGCGCGTGTGGTTCCGCCGCGTCTTCGAGCAGCGGCAACCGGTCACTGCGGCCGAGATCGTCGTCGCGTGCGACAACCATTGCTGCGTGTTCGTGAACGGCACCGACGTCGGCGGCAACGACGCGTGGGAGCAGCCGACTCGCATCGACGTGACGAAGCACCTCGTCAGCGGGGACAACGTGATCGCAGTCGCAGCACGCGATGACGGCAGCGCGGCCGCCTTGGTGCTGTGGCTCGACTGGCGCGCGCCCCACGCCTCCGGCACGTTGGTCACCGACGCGGACTGGCTCTGCTGCCTCGAGGAGCAGGAGGGGTTCGCGACGCTGCGTCACGACGACCGGCGCTGGCAGCGCGTCACGACGCTCGGCGAGGTGCAGCGCGGCATGAACGTCTGGGGCTACCCGCCGAAGGGCGCGAACGCCGACGGGCAGATTCGGGTTTTGGAGGTGGATCTTGGTCGCCTGCTCGAACAGAACCCCCAGCATGGTCGGCTGGTCAGAGTCGATGACGCCGAAAGCAAGCGCACGAAGTCTCAGAGCGACGTACGCGCGATTGCCGACGCGGTGAGGATGTATCGCGTCAGGAATGGCAAGCTGCCCGAGTCGCTCGACGTGCTCGCCAGAAAGGACGAGCGGGGCCGGTCGGAGCTCGAGGAGCTGCCGCTCGATCCCTATGGCACGGCCTTCGTGCTCAGAGTGGGCGCGCGCGCGAACGAGTTCGAGGTCGTCTGCCTGGGTCCCGACGGCAAGGAGGGCACTGCCGACGACGTGTCGAGCAAGCCGCGCAAGTGACCGCCAATGTTGCGCACGGCGCGCAGCCGATAGCCGTCCGGCACGAGGTCACACGACTGCGGATCTCGTGCAGCGCGACGCCGGCATGACTTCCCGGCTCTTGCGCCCCTATGCTCTCGCAGTCGTCACCACACCGCCGCCGAGGTAGCCGTGACCGCGACCCTGATGATCCGGGACGAAACCGCAACCGGTGACGCCGTTCACGAGTTTCCGCTCGAGTTCCCGAGTGAACGCGTCACGATCCGCGAGCTGATCCGCGAGCGCGTCTACCAGGAAGTCAGCGACTACAACTTCCGCAGCAAACGCGCCGGTGGCCTGTTCCGCGGCCTCGTGCAGCCGACCGACACCGAGCGTACGCTGAACGGCTTCAAGGTCCCGAAGGATCGCGACATCGACTGGCAAGCCCAGTTCGCGCGCGCGCTCGACGCGTTCGGCCGGAACGGCTTCTTCATCCTCGTGGACGCTCGTCAGGCGGAAACGCTCGACGAGACGTTCGTGATCGGCCCCCGTACGCAGGTGAGCTTCGTGAAGCTCACACCGCTCGTGGGGGGCTGAGCGGTTGTCGGTCCCGCCGTTCGTTCCCGAGCCCGGCTCCGGGCTCGACGCCGAACACGCCGTCGTGTCGCGCTGGGTCGAAGAGGCGGTCCGCGCGCTCGACGCGCGTTACTCGTACCAGGACGTCGAGCTGAAGAGCCAGCCGAGCGGGCGCATCCTGCTCGACGCGACGCCCGACGCAGCACGACGCTACGTGCTCGCGGCCGCAGCCCAGACGGCTTTCTGGGATCGACTCGCGACCGAGATCAGGTCGAAGGGCAGCTCCGACCTCGAGCGCAGCAACCCGCATCTGCGCACAGGCTGGAGCGATGCCTGGGTGCGCAGGCGGCGGGCCGGGACGGTCGTCTCGACGCTGATCCGGCGCGCGCTGCCGTTCGAAGAAGCCGACCTGCTCGCGCTGCTCGAGCTCTGCATCAACACGGAGCGGCTGTCGATGTACATGGTGCCCGTCGGGCACGTGACGCGCGCGCTGCAGCGGTTTCTCGGCGCGCATGCGCTCAGCGATGCGCTGCGAGCGAGCATTGCGCACTTCGCGGCGCGTCTTCGCGAGTCGCGCGACAAGGACGCTGCGCGGTATGGCACGACGGTCGAGCAGCTGCTCGCCCGTCCCGCCGCGCCGGGCGCCGCGGCTGCCGAGCCCGACGACGATGGGCCGGCGACCGTGTCGCCGCCACCCGCTGCCGCGCCGGCTGGGCACGCCGCGGTGCTCGACGCGGTCAAACGACGGCTCGGCGTGGGGGGCGAGCACGTCGCGACGCAGGCGCTCGCCCCGGACGCCTTCGCGCTGCGCGCAGATTCACCGTTGCGCTCGGAGCACGATCTGCTGAGCGAGATGCTCGCGTCCGTCGTCGGCACTTCGAACTACACGCATCCGCCGATCGAGACGATGCGCGGCGGCAAGCGCGTGGCTGCCATGGACGCCGGTGCAACCGGGCGGCTGCTGCTCGCCGCGGCGGAACGCGACGCGGCTGGCTTCCTGGTGCGCGCCGACTACGCGAACACCGCGGGTTGGCAGTCGCGACCCGCGCTCGCTTGGATCACGAGAAGGCTGACCGAACGCACGTTCGTGCTCGACCGCGCGGGAGTCTTCGACTTCCTGCTCTACGTCGCGATGCGCGGTGCCACGTGGGATCGGGGGTCGCTCGAAGCCTGCTTCGCAACGCTGCTCGGCCAGGTCGAACAGGAGGCCGCGAGAACCCCGCTCGGCGACGGCGAGCGCTACGTGCTGCACCTGCTGCGCGCGTCGTGGATCGGCGGCCCGCCGTTGGGCATGCCGACCGAAGCCACCCGGCTCACGGCGCTCGTCGGCGACGGCGCCGAGTTCTTCCTCGTGCCCGGCGAGGTTTGGACCGATCAGCTCAACGACGACCTGACGCGACTCCGGCGGCGCGACCGCGGGCCGTGGAACGCACTGCTCGAGCACGCGCTGAGCGCCACCGGCGCACGCCCGTCGGCGAAGTGGCTGAAGACCGGCAGCAAGCTCGTCGCCGCGATTGGCAACGACCGCGTGTTGGCGGCGCTCGAGCGTTGGCTGCCGAGCGTCGCGCAGGGCCGCTCGATCACGCGGCTCGGAGAGTACCCCGGCGACACACGATCCACGGGCGACGTCATGCACGAGGAGAACGCGACCTGCCTGCGCGGGCTGCTCTGGCTCGCGCCGACGCTGCCGCGCGACGACGCGCTCACGCGTGCGGTCGCCGCGGTCGCCGTCTCCGCGTATCGCAAGGTTCCCGGGGTCGGGCCGCGCGCGGTCAAGGTCGGCAACGCCGCGGTCTACGCGCTGTCGGAGATCGGATCGCCCGAGGCCGTCGGCCGTCTCGCGATGCTCAAGGTCCGCGTGAAGTTCGGCACGGCGCAGAAGGAGATCGAGAAGGCGTTCACGGCGGCTGCCGAGGCGTTGTCGCTGCCGCGCGACCAGATCGAGGAGATGGCGGTTCCGTCCTACGGACTCGAAGCCGTCGGGGTCCGCCGCGAGACGTTCGCCGACGGCGAGTACATCGCCGAGCTGCGCGTCGACGGGCGCGACGTCGAGATCCACTGGAGCCGCGCCGACGGCAAGGCGCAGAAATCCGCACCGGCGAAGGTGAAGAGCGAGCACAAGGAAGAGCTCGTGGAGCTGCAGGGCGTCGCGAAGGACATCGCCTCGATGCTGCCGGCGCAGAGCGAGCGGCTCGACGCGATGTTCCTGTCGCAGCAGCGCTGGCCCGTCGCCGTCTGGCGCGAACGGTATCTCGACCACCCGCTCGTCGGCACGCTCGCGCGCCGGCTCGTCTGGACGTTGAGTGCGAACGGCACGACGCGCGCCGCGATCTGGTCGAACGGTCGCCTCGTCGACGCCGGCGATCGCGAGCTCGACGTGCCGGCCGACAGCGAGGTCGAGCTCTGGCACCCGATCGGCCGCGCGGTCGAGGACGTGATAGTCTGGCGCCGCTGGATCGAAGCGCACGAGATCCGCCAGCCATTCAAGCAGGCGCACCGCGAGGTCTATCTGCTCACGGACGCCGAGCGGCGCACAGAGAACTACTCGAACCGTTTCGCGGCGCACGTGCTGCGGCAGCACCAATACAACGCGCTCTGTGCGGCGCGCGGCTGGAAGAACAAGCTGCGCATGATGGTCGATGACACGTATCCACCGACGTGCCGCGAGCTGGCGTCGTGGGGGCTGCGCGCCGAATACTGGGTCGAGGGCGCCGGTGACAACTACACGACGGACGCGAACGAGAGCGGCGCATTCCTTCGAGTGGTCACCGACCAGGTGCGTTTCTACCGCGTGGACGCGGCCGAGAATCGCGCGCACGCCGGCGGCGGCGGCTACGCGAGTGCGGCCGCGGGACCCGGCACGCGCGGTGTGAACGAGCCGTTGCCGCTGGCCGAGATCCCTGCGCTCGTGTTCAGCGAGGTCATGCGAGACGTGGACCTGTTCGTCGGCGTCGCGTCGGTCGGGAACGATCCGACGTGGCAGGACGGAGGGCCCGGTGGCCGCTATCGCGACTACTGGAACAGCTACTCGTTCGGCGAGCTCGGCGAGACGGCGCGCACGCGCCGCGCGATCCTCGAGCGGCTCGTGCCGCGGCTCAAGATCGCCGGCCAGTGTTCGTTCACCGATCGCTTCCTGGTCGTGCGCGGGAAGGTCCGCACCTACAAGATCCACCTCGGCAGCGGCAACATCCTGATGGAGCCCAACGATCAGTATCTCTGCATCGTGCCGGCCCGCGATCCGGGCGCGGTCGGCGGCGAGCGTCTGTTCCTGCCGTTCGAGGGCGACTCGACGCTGGCTATCGTGCTCAGCAAGGCGTTCCTGCTGGCCGCCGACGACGCGATCAAGGACCCCACGATCGTACGGCAGATCGCTGCGCGTTGACGGCGCGTCGTCATGAAGTCGTTCCGCAGGGCAACCTGGATGGGGCGATCACCCTACGCGCGGACCTCCTCAGTCCGGGAAGGTGACCGGCCTTGAAAGAACGAAGCGCTTCCCGCGTCCTCTATCGTCGGTCCTTTCCCCACCGCAGCGTCGCGACGCTGCGCCACCCACTGAAGAACGATCATGGCCTTGGAACTTCCTTCCCTTCCTTACTCAGTCGACGCGCTGGCTCCCCACATCAACGCGCAGACGCTGTCGATCCATCACGGCAAGCACCATGCGGCCTACGTGACGAACGGCAACAAGCTCCTCGAGGGCACCGAGCTCGCCGGGAAGTCGGTGGTCGAGATCGTCAAGGCCACGGCCGGCAAGCCCGACAAGGTCGCGATCTTCAACAATGCGGCCCAGGCGTGGAACCACTCGTTCTACTGGAGCTCGATGAATCCAAAGGGCGGCGGCAAGCCTTCGGGCAACATCGCGAAGAAGATCGACACCGACCTCGGCGGCTACGCGAAGTTCGTCGAGCAGTTCAACCAGGCCGGCGCGACGCAGTTCGGCAGCGGCTGGGCGTGGCTCAGCCTGCGCAACGGCAAGCTCGAGGTCACCAAGACGGCGAACGCCGAGACGCCGTTCATGACCGGCGCGGTGCCGCTGCTCACGATGGACGTCTGGGAGCACGCGTATTACCTCGACTTCCAGAACCGCCGGCCCGACTACATCAAGGCCTTCCTCGACCACCTCGTGAACTGGGACTTCGCGAACCAGAACCTCGCCAGGGCCTGAGTCGCCTGCGGCGCGGGCCGCGGCGATCAGGTGCCGACGCGCAGGCGAAGCCCGTCGCTGAGCGAGAAGTCGCCGAACAGCGGCCCGTTCGGGTCCAGCACGACATACTGGCCGAACACCTGCAAGCCCTGCAGCGCCGGGTCCGCGGGGATCGGGAACGGCGTGCGCGCGACACCGGCCGCGTCGGTGAACACCGCGGCCACGCTCGTCGCCGGCAGCCCGAGCAGCACGCGACACCCGTCGAGCACGATCGCCGACGGCGCGAACGATGCGAACAGCACCGCGATGCTGTTCGGCAGGGCGTTGTCGACGTCGATCGCGAACGCGGCGTTGCCGATCACCGGCAGCAGAAACGGCGCGATGCGCGGCGTGCGGTTGCCGGTGCCGGGACACGTGCTGCTGCCGTACTTCTGCGCGAGCGCCTGGTTCGGCGCGCCGAGCTCGAACACCCACAGCTCCTCGCCGAGCACGCCGTCGTCGGCGACGAAGAACAGCTTCGTGCCGACGAGCCGCAGCGAGTGCAGCGTCGCCGCACCGGCGCCGGCCAAAGTACCGATGCGCCCGAGCTGCAGCGTTCCGGGGGCGGAGCCGTCGGACGCCCACAGCTGCAGTCCGTCGCTGCCGTCGTGGCCCGCGAATCCGATGAGGCCGGTCGCGCCGAGGACCGCGAGCGTGCCCGCGAGCACGCCGTCGCCGGGACCCTGATCGAGGTCGATCACGAGCCGCGTGCCGGCGGCGGTGCCGTCGCTGACCCACAGCTCGCGACCGTGCACCCGGTCGTCGGCGACGAAGAACAGGTTGCTGCCGACCGCGACCATGTCCTGGATGTCGGCGGACAGAGCGCCGGGCAGGTCGAGCACGACCCCGGTGCCGGCCACGGTGCCGTCGGTGACCCAGAGCCCGACCTCGAGGTTGTTCACGAAGGCGCGGAAGAACAGGCGGTTGCCGGCCGTGACGAAGCCGTTCGGCCGCGAGCCCGCGGTGCCCGGCATCAGGTCGGCGAACAGACCCGTGCCACCCGGCGTGCCGTCGGTGCGGCACAGCTCGATGCCGGCGCCGGTCGTGATCGCGGCGAAGTACGCGTGGCTGCCGAGCACCGCGAAGCCGTCGAAGAAGCCCGAGCTCGTGCCGGGCTGGAAGTCGGCGAGCGGCAACGTGCCGGCCAGCGTGCCGTCGCTGCTCCACGGCTCGAGGCCGCGTGTGCTGTCGCTCGCGCTGAATACCACGCGGTTGCCGAGCACGACGAAGTCGTCCGGGTTGCTGCTGTTGTTGCCGGGCTGCAGGTCGAACTGCGCCGTGCCCGGGCTGGTGCCGTCGGTGACGAACAGCTCGACGCCGCTGGTGCGCGTCGCGGTGAAGAACAGCTTGTTGCCGGCCGGCGTCAGCTTGCGCGGACCCGAGTTGGCGGCACCCGCCGCGACGTCGACGCCGAGCGCCGTGCCGGCCGCGGTGCCGTCGCTGTGGACCAGCTCGATGCCGTTGTTCGGCCAGAAGCCGCCGAACCAGAGCTGTCCGTTCCACACGGTGACGTCGGCAGGCGAGCTGCTCCCGCCGAGCGGGTTGATGTCGAGCAGCACGTTCGTGCCGGCCTGCGTGCCGTCGCTGAACCACGGCTCGGTGCCGAGTCCGGCCGTCGACGCGCGGAAGAACAGGCGCCCCTGGTAATCGAGCATCTCGCGGATGTCGGTGTCGCCGCGCGTGCTCGCGTGGTCGTAGAGCAGCTTCGTGCTGGCGGGCGCGCCGTCGCTGACGAACAGCTCGTTGCCGAACGTCGTCGCGGTCGCCTGGTAGAGCAGCCGCGTGCCGAACGGCGTCAGGTTCTGCGGATTGCTGCTCGGCGTCGTCGCGAGCAGCTCGGACGTGCCCGGCCCGGTGCCGTCCGTGCGCCACAGTTGCAGCGTGCCGCCGGTCACGCGGCCGGCGAACGCCGCAGCGCCGAACGCGGCGACCGGTTCGGAGATCGATGCGAACGGCCCGCTGACGATCGTCGTGCCGGCGGCGGTTCCGTTCGTGCGGTAGAGCTGGAACACGCTGCCCGAGCCGCCGCCGAAATACGCGGTCGCACCCTGCACGGCGAACGCCATCGCGGCGCTGTGGCCTGGGCCACCCGTTGCGTCGACGAGCCGCACGGTGCCGGCCTGCGTGCCGTCGCTGCTCCACGGCTCGAGACCCGAGCTGCCGTCGTTGGCCCAGAACAGCACCCGGTTGCCGAACGGCGTGAGCCGTTCGATCGACGCGCCGCCGCTGCCCGTGGCGATCTCGCGCACCAAGAAGGTGCCGGCCGCCGTGCCGTCGCTGCGCCAGAGCTCGCGGCCGGTCGCGGTCTGCTGCGCCGTGAAGAACAGCAGGTTGCCGGCGACGACGAGGTCCATGGGGACCAGCGTCGAGGAAGCCCCCGCGAGCTCGAGCCCGAGCGACGTGCCGGCCGCCGTGCCGTCCGTGCGGAACAGCTCGCGGCCGGTCGCCGACGTCGTCGCGACGAACCAGAGCTGGCCGTTCCAGACGACGAGATCGGCCGGCGCCGACGAGTTGGTGCCGGGCACGAGGTCGGTGACGAGCTGCGTGCCGGCGGCCGTGCCGTCGCTGCGCCACAGCTCGGTGCCGTTGCTGGCGGTCGTCGCCGCGAAGAAGACGAGGCCGTTCCACGCGACCATCGACGTGATGTCGGCGCCGACGTTGGTGCCGGTCGCGAGATCGACGACGAGACGCGTGGTCGCCGACGTGCCGTCGGTGACCCACAGCTCGCGACCCTGGCCTTCGCGGCGCGCCGTGAAGAACACGCGGTTGCCGGCGACCGTCAGCAGCTGCGGGTCGGAGCTGAAAGCACCGGGATTGGCGTCGCGCAGCCGGAACGTGCCGAGGTCGGTGCCGTCGGTGCGCCAGAGCTCGCGGCCGTATTGGTCGGCGGCCGCAAAGTACGCGACGCCGTTGCAGATCACCGCGGTGCCGGGATTGCCGCCCACGGTCGAGGCGCTGGCCGGCGTCAGGTCGCGCACGAGGTTCTGGGCAGGCATGGCTGCGAGCGGCAGCAAGGAACAGAAGAGCGTCGAGAAGAGTTGACGGTGCATGGAAGTGCGCCTCTGAGGATCAGCGCGCGCCGTTTGTCACACCTGGCGGGTGCAGACCGCACCGAACGGCGCACGAACAAGACTCGCTCTTCCCTTGCCCGGGCCGCCGCCGATGATCGCGGCAATGGCCGGAGAGACCTGCTACCACTGCGGGCACGCGCTCGTCGGCGAACAGCTGGGACCGTGGCGGACGTGCCCGTATTGCGAGCGCTTCGTGCACGTGCCGAGCCAGCGGGCCCTGTCGGCACTTGATCGGCTGCGGCGTCAGATCGAGTCCGAGCTCGACGTCGGCGAAGCGCAGCGCCGCGAACTGTGGGAGCTCCTGACCCGGCAGCGCAGTCAGGCGCTCGCGGCGGTGATCGCGATGCGAGGCCCCGAGCTGCCGCCCCCGCTGCCGCAGGAACCCCCGGCAGTCGCCGCGAGCGCGGCCGTGGATCCATCTCCGGCCGTTGCCAGCCCGCCCGCGCCACCGCCGCTGCCGTCTTCGGGACCGCCACTGGTCGAACCGAGCCGCGACGAGCCGGGCGTGTGGTCGCGTCTCGGACCGTTGTTCGCGGAGAACCTGCTGTTCGCGCTGGCCGGGTTCCTGCTCGTCGCCGGCGCGGTCTACTTCACGACGACCGCGTGGACGACGATGTCGGGCGCGATGCAGAAGCTCGTCGTCGCGGGCGGGCTGCTGCTGTTCGCGGGGCTGCTGCACGGTGCGGCCGCCGTGCTCGGCCGCGACGCGGCGCTGCGCGTGGCGGCGCGCGCGTTGTCGCTGGTCGCGGTCGCGCTGGCGCCGTCGGCCAGCGTCGCCGCGAGCCTGCTGCACGCCGAGAACGTGACGCTGGCGCTGGTGGTCGGCGCGGCCGCGGCGGGCGCCCAGGTCGTGTTCCTGCGCGCGCTCGTGCGCAGGGAGAACCAGACACTGCCCGCCGCGGTCGCGGCCGCCAGCGCGCTGCTCGTGTTCGGCGGCGTGTTCGCGGTGGCGTGGGCGCCGTTCCGCGTGTTCACATCGTGTGCGGCGGCCGCCGTCGCGCCGTCGCTCTCGTGGTGGTCGAGGCGGCGCTTTGTGCCCCAGTCGCCGAGCGCGGACCTGTGCGCGCTGGCCGGCGCAGGCTTCGCGGCGCTCGCGCTCGCGATCGGCATGGCGCTGGCGGCGGGAACCACCCCCGGAGCGGCGGCCGCGCCGGTCGGCGTCGTCGTCGCCGCGCTTTCGCTGGCGGGGATGCTGATCGCGGGGCGAGCGGCCGCGCCGTCGCCGGTCGCGCTGACGGTCGCGTATGCGGCCGGCATCTCGGCGGTGCTGCTCGCGGCGGGCGACGTGCGCTGCGTCATGGTCGCGGCGTGGGCTGCAGCGGCGACCGGTCTTCTGGCGAGCCTGCGTCTCGAGCGCGCGCGACTGCTGGCGCCGGCGCTCGTGTTGTCCGCGGTCGGCTATCTGTTCCTGCCGGCGCCGGTGCGCGAGCTCGCGGCGCGGTTGCGCGAACAGGCGGCGGGCCAGCTCGGCTACGCGGGCCAGCAGCTGCCGCTGTCGTTCTACGGCATCACGTTCTTGCCATACCTGGCAGGCCTCGCGCTGCTGACGGCGTGGTTCCGCCGCACGGGACGGAACGCGCACCGGCAGGTCACGAGCGTCTTCGCGGTCGCCACAGCGCTGGGTCTCGCCGCGATGTCGCTGCTGCTCGGCCGCGATCTGCGCGCGCCGATGGCGGTGTTGCCGGCCGACGGACTCCTGTTGGTGCTGCTCGGCCGTCTCGCGCACAGCGCGCGCGCGGCGTCCATCGGCTGGCTCGGCGTGCTCGGTGGCGTCGTCTGCGGTCTGGTCTGGTGCGAGGTGCAGAACGGCGTCGCGACCGCGGTGCTGGCCGCCGTGATCATGGCGCTGCTCGCGGGAACGCGTGTTGCCGAAACGAACCTGGGACCGGTCGCCGCGAGCCGGCGCGCCGTCGGCGCCGCGGCGGCGGCGGCGCTTGCGGTCTGGCCGCTCGTGTGCGTGTGGCCGCTCGAACGACAGGGCGCGTGGAACCTGCTGCATGCGACGGCCCTGCTGCCGGTCGCCATCGCGTGGTATGGCCTCGCGCGCGCGCCGGGTGCGCAGAGCTGGCAGAGGTGGGCCGGGGCGTGGCTCGTGGCGCCGCCGTCGTGGGCGACGGCAACTGGTGTCGCGGCGTTGCTCGCAGAAGTGGGGTT
>DASRJH010000130.1:0-15661 GCA_035649575.1 Planctomycetota bacterium | reverse complement strand
CGCGTGCCCGGCATATCGTTCAATTTCGCCCGTGTTCAGGTTGCGAACGACGACGCCTCGCGCCTTTCCGTCGATGAGTACGACATCGAGCATCTCGCGGTTAGCGAGCGAGGTCACGGTGCCACGCTCGACTTGCCGCATCATCGACTGGTAGGCGCCAAGGAGCAGCTGCTGTCCGGTCTGCCCGCGGGCGTAAAACGTCCGCGAGACCTGGGCCCCGCCAAACGAGCGGTTGCCGAGCAACCCGCCATACTCCCGCGCGAACGGCACGCCCTGCGCGACGCATTGATCGATGATGTTGACGCTCAGCTGCGCGAGCCGGTAGACGTTCGCCTCGCGTGCGCGATAGTCGCCGCCCTTGACCGTGTCGTAGAAGAGGCGATAGATGCTGTCGCCGTCGTTGCGGTAGTTCTTCGCGGCGTTGATGCCGCCCTGCGCCGCGATGCTGTGCGCGCGCCGAGGGCTGTCCTGGAAGCAGAAGCACTCGACCTGGTAGCCGAGCTCGGCCAGCGAAGCAGCGGCCGACGCGCCGGCCAAGCCGCTGCCGACGACGAGCACCTTGTACTTTCGCTTGTTCGCGGGATTCACGAGCTTCAGCTCGAAGCGGCGCGTGTCCCACTTGTCCTGGATCGGGCCCGGAGGAATCCGCGCGTCGAGCTTCATGGCGCCACCCCGACGATCCCGGTCAGCACGGACAGCGCGAGCACGCTGTTGCCGCCCGCGACGAGTGCTGAGAGCACGAGCGACAGCGTCCTCACGAGCGGCGTGTAGCGGTCGTGGTTCAGCCCGAGCGTCTGCATGAAGCTCTGGATGCCGTGGCTCAGGTGCAGGAACAGCACGACCTGGAAGACGACATAGGCGATCGCGACCGCGGGCACCGAGAAGCTCGCCGTCACCATCGCGTGCACGTCGTGTCCGCCCGCGCCGAGCCCCTTCCTCGCGAAGTGCGCGGGGTTCGTCACGCCGAACGTGAAGTGCAGCAGGTGATAGACGACGAACACGAGCAGCGTCAGGCCGCTCAGCACCATGGAGCGCGACGCGAACGTCGCCTGTACGGTGCTCTGTTTGCCGTAGGCGATGGGCCGCGCCAGCTTGTTCGCGCGCGCGAGCCGGATCGCCGTGACGACGTGCAGCACGAACACGGCCAGCAGACCGATGCGGGCGAGCCACAACAGCGATCCCTTCTCGTAGAGCCACTTCGCGTAGCCATTGATCGCGTCGGGTCCCGACAGCAACAGCAGGTTGCCGAGCAGGTGGACGACGACGAAGCCGAACAACAACACACCGGTGATCGCCATCGTCACCTTGCCGCCGATCGACGAGCGCCAGAAGTCCAACAGCCAGGTCATGGACCGGCGAAGGATCGGGACTGAGCACCGCGAAAGCAACACACGTGCGCTGCAACCGCGTGGCTCAGGGCCGCAGCGGCGTCTTGCCCATCGACACCAGCGCCCGCAGCGCGTCCGCGGTGCGCACGTCGAGCTTCTTGAGACGCGCCGGTTCGACGAGCAGCAGCTTGCCGTTCGTCGGATTCGGCGAGCTCGGCACGAACACGAGCGTGTGTGGCTGGCCGCCGGGGCCCGGCGCCTGCCCCGTGACGAAGCCGATCTCGTAGCCCTCGTCGGCGGTCACGGCGACGACGCCCTGGAAGAAGCGTTCGCGCGACGAGTCGTAGCCGAGCACTTCCTTCAGCGACTGGTAGAACGTGCCCAGCACCGGCACGCGCTCGAGCAGGCGGTCGAGGCTGCGCATGAGCCAGCGGCCCACGAACGTCGTCACGAAGAAGCCCGTCAGGTAGACGGCGAGCAACGCCAGCAAGAGGCCGAGACCCGGGAAGTAGAACGGGAGCCGGTTGATGTATGAGCTCGAGATCGCGTTCTCGAGCCACAGGATCGTGAACACGGCGCCGCCGAGCGGCAGCAGCGCGACGATGCCGGCGACCATGCAGCGGGTGACGTGGCGCGTGGGACTCTTCATGCGGAACGCGCCGCAGCATACGACCAGGGCAGGACCGCGCGAACGCTCGCGCTGCCTTCCGCGCAGCGTCGCGGCAGGTAGCCTTGGAGGACTCGTTCCGCGAGAAGGACCTGCTCGACACCTTCGCGGCAGTGCTGGCCGCACACCCCGAGTGCCGTGCGTTCCGCGGCGTGCGCGAAGAGCTCGCGACGCTCAAGGCAGCAACTCGCAAGTAGCCGCGGGGAACAACTCGCTGCGCCAAGCGGGGTCGTCACCTGGCTGGGCCAGTCACCGCGGCCGCGGCACAACGCGACAGCCAGCCGTGCACCTCGTCGATGGTGCGCTGCAGCGTCGACGTGCCGGCCGTGAGGCCCACGACGCGCCGGCCTGTGAACCACGCGCGATCGAGCTCGCGCGCACTCTCGACGTGCAGCGCGGGCACGCCGGCCCGCTCGGCACGCGCGACGAGCTGTTTCGTGTTGTTCGAGTCGCGACCGCCGACGACAACCAGCGCATCGACGACCGGCAACAGCGCGTCGACGGCGGCGATGCGGGCCTTCGTCGGGCTGCAGATCGTGTCGGCCACGCGCAGATCGGCTCGAGGATTGGCAACGCGGATCGCCGCGACGACCGCCTCGGCCGCGGCGACCTGCGTCGTCGTCTGGCTCACGACGCCGAGGCGATGTTCGGGCCACGTCGCGACGTCGCCGGGCCCACCCACCACGATCGCATCGCGCAGGTCTTCGACGATGCCGCGCACCTCCACGTGGTCGCGCCGCCCGATCACGACGACGCGGCGTCCTTCCTGCTGCAGTTGCTGCGCGATTTCGTGCACCTTGTGCACGAGCGGACACGTGGTGTCGACGATCTGCTTGCCTGCGCCGATCAGACGCCTGCGTTCGCGTTCGCTGATGCCATGCGCGGTGACGAGCACCACGGGCGTCTCGGGCACGTCGCGTTCCTTCTCGGGCGAACGGTGGAAGCCGCGGCGGTCCAACATCGACAGCACCTCGCCGTTGTGCACGAGTTCGCCGTGGATCGTGACCTGCTCGGGCCGCGCCACGCGCGACAGCGCTTGCAGCGCGTCGCGCACGCCAAAGCACATGCCCATCTCGGTCGCGCGCAGGATCTGCATCGATAGCTCCTATTGCTTTGCATGACAAAGTAATAGCCCGTGCCGAGCCTGTCAACGCCCGGCGAGGGGGCTCCAGCGCTCACATCCAGCCGCCCGATCGCGGCGACGTCCTTACTGGACGAGCGCGAGCCTTTCCTTGGCGACCTTGATGGCCTCCGCGCCGTCGTGCCCGCGGTATCGGATCGTCATGTCGGGGTCGAGCACGACGATCGTCGGCCAGCCCTGGATGAACCAGTGGTCCGAAATGGCATGTTCCTGGCCCGCGGGCTTGTTCTGGAAGCTGCGCCAATTGAGGTTGTTGGCCGCGACCGCCTGCTTGGCGACCTCGGGCGTCTGGTCACTGTTGATGCCGACCAGTGCGAACGCCTTGTCCTTCAACTCTTCCACGAGCGACCGCTCGTGCGGGTACAGGGCCCGGCAAGGGCCTCACCAGTCGCCCCAGAAGTCGAGGAACACGACCTTGCCCTTGTAGTCGCTGAGCTCGAAGGCCACCCCATCGAGGTCGACGCCGCTGATCTCGGGCGCGACCAGGCCGATGCCGAACTTCTCCTGCACGGCCACCAGCGCATCGAACTGCCGCTGCAGCAGCATGTCCTCGGACTTCGCGATCGCGTCGGCCGCGGCGGCCTTGGCGTCGAGGAAGGCCTTCGACGTCGCGGGTTCCGAGCGCAGCGTCTTCTCGTGGCGCGCGAACGCGAGCCAGCCCAGCAACACGGGGTTCTGGCCGTGTTGCTCGATCTTCGCGAAGGCCTCCTTCGCGTAGTCCTCGCTGACCGCGCGGTCCAAGGTCGGCAGCGCCTGACCGAGCTGGTTGAGCTGCGAGCTGTCGATGTGCTCGTTCAGCAGCAGCTCGAAGACTTCCTTGCGTTGCGCAGGCGTGATCGAGATGCCGAGGGCTGGCAGCAGGAACGGAACCGCTGCCTCGCCGGGATGCTGCTTGGCGGCGGCCAGATACTTGCCGCGCAGTTGCGTGAAGTCCGGCTGCATCGCCATCGCCGGGATGCTCTTCTTGCCCCCCTCCGCCGCCCTTTCCTGAGCCTTGGCAGCCTCGCGCGCCTTGGCCTGCCAGTCGGCGATGATCTGCTTCTGTTCGGCCTGGAGGCTCTTGAGACGCGTCTTGGCGTCTTCGGCCGGCGCCGGCTTCTGCGCCCCGAGAGGCAGCAGGAACATCACGGCGGCGAGCCAGCTCTTGGTTCGTTTCATGGTGTCGCCAGACAACGTTACCTCACGGGAACGAGGTCACCGCGGCACACGCGCGCCGCCGCCCGTCTTTCGGAGCCAAAGGTGGCTCTCACCGCCGCATCCCTCTGCGAATCACAATGAGACTCCCCGATCACGAAGCCTCGGTCGTCTGCGCTTCCTGCTGCTTCTTGCGCCCGCCGAGCACCTTCCAGATCATCCCGCCGAGCACGGCCACGCCGACGAGGATCGGCTTGAGGGCCACTTTGAGCAGCACCGCGAGCTTGGCGAACAGTCCAGCCTTCAGCGCGACCTTGCCCGCGATGAGGCCGCCGATGCCGTAGGCCGCGACCTTGTCGTATTGCGGATCGAAGTTCTCGTAGCGCTGCCCCGGCAGGAACTCCGTCACGGTGAGCAGCTCCTTGCTGTGGTTGGCGACGAGTTCCAGTTGATCGAGGTCGCCGACGCCGTTGACGACCAGGTGCCCGGTGCGACCCAGCACGCGCACGTTGTAGTTGAGCGTGAGACCCTGGTTCTCTTCGAACTTGAGCTTCTCCGCCCAATAGAGCTTGTGCTGTTCCTTGTCGTAGTGCGGCGGCTCGGCCCAACCCCACAGCTCGACACCGCCGAGCCCGGCCTTCTTGCGCTGCGTGCTGCTTTCCTTCGCGCTCTCCTGCATCTCGGCCAGCAGCGCGTCGTAGTCGGGGTTCTCGTCGTCCTCGACGTGACCTTCGTCGGCGTAGCTGTAGACCGCGAACACCTTCGACTCGGCGAAGTCCGGCGGCATCGCGACGCCGAGCACCTGCGGCCCGGGCTGATTGCCGAGATCCGTCAGGAACTTCCGCGCATCGGCGCCAGAGAGGAACAACCAGCCCGCGGTCAGCTTTGCTTCGGCGACCGTTCCGATCTTCACCGTGCCTTCGACCGGGTGGTATCTGTCGAGCATCTCCCTGATGTCCGTGCCGGTCTCGGATGGTTCTTCCGAGGGCTCGGGCTCGGCAGTCCTCGCGCTTCGCGGGTTACGACCCGGATTGGGCTCGTCCTGCTGGCTCGGCAGCGGCCCGAGTAGGAGAGAGGCCAGGAGAACAGTCAGCGCTGTGTTCCGCATTTGGCGCCATATCGACTCGAAGGGCACGCCGACGCGAGTGCGGAGCCTCGTTGTGGGCCAGCCCCCACGCCAATGGCGCTTCTGCTGCAACCTCTCGGCGCCTCATCCGCGTTTGCGCCCCGAGACAGCGCCCGCTCACACGCTACGCGAAGAAGTCGTTGCCCTTGTCGTCGACGACCAGGAACGCGGGGAAGTCCACGACCTCGATCCTCCAGACCGACTCCATGCCGAGGTCCTTGTAGTCGAGCTGTTCGACCTTCGTGATCGAGTCCTGCGCGAGGATCGCGGCCGGCCCGCCGATCGAGCCGAGGTAGAAGCCCGTGTACTTCTTGCACGCGTCGGTGACGGCCTTGCTGCGGTTGCCCTTCGCGAGCATCACGAAGCTGCCGCCGGCGGCCATGAACGCGTCGACGTAGGCATCCATGCGTCCACCGGTCGTCGGCCCGAACGAGCCCGACGCCATGCCCTTCGGCGTCTTCGCGGGACCGGCGTAGTAGACGACGTGGTCCTTCATGTACTGCGGCAGACCCTGGCCTGCGTCGAGCCGTTCCTTGAGGCGGGCGTGCGCGATGTCGCGCGCGACGACCATCGGCCCCGTGAGCGAGAACCGCGTGCGGATCGGGGACTTGCTCAGCGTCTTGCGGATCTCGGCCATCGGCCGGCTCAGGTCGATCGGCACGACCTCACCGGCCACCGTCTTCTCGTCGATGTCGGGCAGGAATCGCGCGGGGTTCGTCTCGAGCTGCTCGAGGAACACGCCGTCCTTGGTGATCTTGCCCTTCGCCTGGCGGTCGGCGCTGCACGACACGCCGATGCCCATCGGGCACGAGGCGCCGTGGCGCGGCAGCCGGATCACGCGCACGTCGTGGCAGAAGTACTTGCCGCCGAACTGCGCTCCGATGCCGTTCTTCTGCGTGATCGCTAGCACCTGCCGCTCGAGCTCGAGGTCGCGGAAGGCGCGGCCCTTGCTGTTGCCCTTGGTCGGCAGCGTGTCGAGGTAGCGCGCGCTCGCGAGCTTGACGACCTTCAGCGTGAACTCGGCCGACATGCCGCCGACGACGATCGCGAGGTGGTATGGCGGACACGCCGCGGTGCCGAGCTTCCTGGTCTCCTTGTCGATCCAGGCCAGCAGCGATCTGGGATTGAGCAGCGCCTTCGTCTCCTGGAACAGGAACGACTTGTTCGCCGAGCCGCCGCCCTTGGTCAGGAACAGGAAGCGGTAGCTGTCACCCTGGTCGGCGTAGATCTCGATCTGCGCGGGCAGGTTGTCGCCCGTGTTCGTCTCCTCGTACATGTCGAGCGCAGCCATCTGCGAGTAGCGCAGGTTCGTCTCGGTGAACGTGCGGTAGACGCCTTCGCTGATCGCGGCCTCGTCGTCGCCCGTGGTCCAGACGTCCTGGCCCTTCTTGCCGATCACGATCGCGGTGCCCGTGTCCTGGCAGCCCGGCAGCACCATGCCGGCCGAGACGTTCGCGTTCTTGAGCAGCTGCAGCGCGACGAAGCGGTCGTTGGCCGATGCCTCGGGGTCCTCGAGGATGCTGCGAAGCTGCTGCAGGTGCCCGGGCCGCATCAGGTGGCTGATGTCGCGCATCGCGGCGAACGTGAGCATGCGCAGCGCCTCGGGCTCGACGCGCAGGATGGTCCGACCGCCCGCGCTGAGGGTCGAGACGTGATCCTTCGTGAGCTGGCGGTACGGCGTGTCGTCGGGGCCGAGTTCGAAGATCGGTTGGAACTGAAACGGCATCGCCGCAGCTTCCCGCTGTGGCAGCGGGGTGTCCAGTGTGGGGCGTCGCGGCGCGCCCGCTCGTGAGCGCCGGACTGGCGAGCCGCGGCCTGCCGCTACCGTCGGGACCGCCATGCGCGTCCGCCTGCACAAGACCCACCGCGACCAGCACCTCATGGAGGTGCTGCGCGACGACGGCACGACGCGGCGAGACGCGCAGCACGCTGCGGCACGACCTCATGCACTGGGCGTTCGAGCGCGGCGCCGGGCGACTACGAGGCCAGCATCCGCACCACCCAGCCCCAAGCGGGGCCCGCGCACACGTTCACCGTCGGCACGACCGAGGGACCATCGGTGTCGCTCGTGTTGCGGTGAACCGCGGAGCCGAACGAGCGCTGGTCGATGGACTTCGTCAGCGACACGCTGCGGCGCGGCCGCACGATCCGCGCGCTGACGATCGTCGACGTTGTCGGACGAGGAGCGGGGCTCGTGATGTCCATCGTCGCGGCGATGTGTCGCGCATTGGACTGCACGTGGCGGGCACACATCGATCCCCGTCGTTCATCCGAATGGAGAGCGCTGTAGGGTCTCGCCGCAATAGAGGCACTTCCGATGGCGCGAGTGATTCACTCGACCGCAGGCCTTGCAGGGTTCCAGCTTGGCGCTGATCCGGCCGTCCTCGCGACCGTCACGCCGATCGATTTCGATCACCTTGTCCTCGAGCGCCTGCTCGGGGATCGAGCAGGACTCCGAGAGCAGCTCCCAGAGTGCGCGGGAAACGAGCATCAGGCGATCCACGGTGACCTGCAGTTCGTCGGCCCGTCGTGCGCTCTCCGACGCCGTTCCCTTCGCTTCCGAGATGTCGATCGTGTGGTCGCGGAGCTTGCGCTGCTGGAACCAGTCGATGATGTCCATGCCGCGCATGGTATCGCGTGCGGCGGTCGTGGATGGCAACAGGACAGCTGCGCAGCACCGGCCTGGCCCAGGTTGTGGCGATCGCGACTGCGGTTCACGCGACTCGTCTGCAGTCAGCGCGATAGCTCGTTCCACGCGCGCGGGCTAGCGGTGACTCCGTCGACCGGCACTGCGAGCGCGAGCTCCGTCTGCCCGGGTGCGATGCGGAACGCCAGCGAACGTGCGCGGTCGCCGCCCCTCGCCTGCCACCAGAGTTCGTAGTCGCCGGGGCCGAGCAGGTGCGTTGACGCGAAGCCGCGATCGCGGGCGATGCAACTCGCGAACGAGGCGCCCCTGCGCACGAAGATGAATCCGAACGGCTCCATCGTGCCTCGTGTGCGCTCCAGCGTGATACGGCACAGCTCGGGCAACGAGACACGCTGCAGTTCGACCTCGGTTTCGCCATCGCACCAGAAACTGCCGCCGCTCACGACGCCGAACGCGGGCGAGCACAGCTCGAGTGCGTAGTGGCCCACGGGTAGATCGGTCGCTGCGAACTCGGCCGCAGTGTCGTTGCCACGCACGCGCACGAGGTCCATGCCGAGGCCGCTCGCTCGCTGCCAGAGTCGCGTGGTCACGGCGGCGGCACCGAGACCGGGCAACGTGGGCACGGTGACACGCAGCGAGCCGCGGCACTTCGAAACGTCGAGCGTCAGGTTCACCTGCTCCGCGTTCGCGGGCACGACCTGACCGACCGCTGGCCAGCGCGCGCTTTCTCCGGGTACGCAGGCCCACAACCAGCCCGTGCCAGACTCGATCGTCCGCACCGTGAAGCGGCCGTCGTCACGCGTCACGACATGGTTGCTGTAGTCGCCGCTGCTGGTCCACCAGACCAGCCGCACGTTCGTGAGCGCGTCGCCGTTGGCATCGACGACGCGACCGCTAACCTCAAGTCCGGCGGCAGGCCGCAGCTCGACCTTCGTCGCGCTGTCGCGCACGTGCGCCGATGCGCGCACTCGGGCGTCGATTGCGGCGACGAATGGCGCAGCATCGCCGAGTTGGAACGTCCATCGCGTTGCCGGCTCATCGGCCGCGTCCGGGTCGATCCGTGGGTCGCGGTGGGGTCGCGGTGGGTCGAGATCCCGGTCGAAGACTACACGTTTCGGCTTCCCCGCGTCGAGTGACACGCGGCGCAACAGGCCGTTCGCGACGACGAGTTCGCCGCGTGCGTGCGATGACAGCCAGCGAACATGGCGCGCGCCGTCGTGGTTGCGCTCGAAGCCATCGCAGTAGGCGACGACCGAGCCGTCGCTCGGGCCGAAGCGGAACGCGTCGATCTCGCACGGCATGCCCAACTCGTCGCGCGCGCAGCCGATGAACGCGAACTCGTACAGTGACTGGGCTCCTGCGACGCCGCCGACCGCATTCTCACTTGGGCCCGACGTACACGCTGCCGACGCGAGCGCGACTGCGAGCGCCGCTCTGAGGCCATTCTGCCTGCGGGTTGGCTTCGGTTCGTTCCAGGTCATTGGTGTGCGCACGCTATCGCACCCGATCGACGCGCGTACACCAGGCAGTGATGGGGACGGCGTGTGTTCGCGCTGGGCCGACGTGTGCCTTGCGGGCGGTCGGACGTCGGGTCGCTGAGCCCCGCGAACGGTTCGCGGTAGGATACTGATGCCGTCGCCAACCGGCAGAGGGCAGGGCCGCCTTCGGCAACCATCGCGGCCAGCTCGACTGCCGGCCCGGGCGCGGCTCGGCGCGCGCCGTCCGGCCGCACGCCGAGAAGAGCCTCTGCCGCGACCTAGAGGTCGGCACCCACTCGCCGTGGGTCACACGTATCCCGTCGACTTCGATCGTCTGCTAGCTGTCGGCGATGACCTGGCTGTGGAAGAGGGCGAGCATGCCCTCGACGACAGCGCGCGGTGCCGCGATGATCGCCCGCCCAAGGAGTCCATCATGTTCCACTGTGCCACCGCCGTGTTCGTGTTGTCGTTCGTCGCCGCCATCCCCCCGCTCGCCGCCCAGGATCTGGTCGCCGGCAAGCCGGCGCCGCCGCTGCACATCTCGAAGTGGCTGAAGGGCGAGCCGGTCAAGGAGTTCGCGAAGGACCGCTCCTACGTCGTCGAGTTCTGGGCGACGTGGTGTCCCCCGTGCATCGCCGGCATGCCACACCTCACCGAAGTACAGAAGAAGCACGCATCGGCGCTGACGGTCATCGGAGTCACGAGCGAGGACCGGAACAACCCGCTCACCGCCGTCGAGGCGATGGTCAAAGCGAAGGGCGACACAATCGGCTACACGATCGCGTTCGACGACGGCACGAAGACGAACAAGTCGTGGTTCGAGGCGGCCGGCCAGGAAGGCATCCCGGCGTGCTTCGTCGTCGACAAGAACGGCGTCATCGCGTGGATCGGCCACCCGCAATGGCTCGACGTGATCCTGCCGGACGTGCTCGCCGGCAAGTACGAGGTCGAGGCGCTGAAGGCCAAGCCCGCCGCGATCGAGAAGCGCATGCAGCGGATCTTCTTCGCCGCGGCTTTGAAGCCGGAGGTCGCGCTCAAAGAAGCGGAAGAGCTGACGACCGAGCACCCGTTTCTCGCCGACCAAGTCGACCAGGGCATGTTCGGCATGATGCTCACGGATCAAGGCAAGCACGCGTGGCCGATCGGCGAGCGCATCGTCAAGCGCGCAACCGCCGCGAAGGACACGAACGCGCTGAACTCCGTCGCGTGGTCGATCGTCGACCCGGAGGCGAAGGTCGGCGAGCGCAACCTCGAGCTCGCGATGACCGCGGCCGCGAAGGCCGTCGAAATCACCGCGAGCAAGGACGCGGCGATCCTCGATACGCTCGCGCGCGTTCACGCGTGGAAGGGCGACTTCCCGAAGGCGCTCGAGCTGCAGAAGAAGGCCGTCGCGCTGTGCAGCGAGGAGGAGAAGGCGCAGCTGACGCCGGCGTTGACCGAGTACGAAGCGAAGGTCAAGGCGGCCGGCGCCGGGACCGCCAAGTAGTCCCGATCAGCGCCAGTCGAGTCCCTCGCCGCCTCCCGCGTCAACGCCCCTCCCGTTCGCTTCCTCGCCCGCGGCACGGAGTCGCCAGCACTTGCACACCTTGCCGAACAACCGCCGTTCCTTCGCCGCGATCGGCCCGTAACCTGCGCCGCGCGCGCGACGCCACCACTCCCCCACCGACCCGAACCCAGTGCTCGATCGCCGCGACGCGCTCGTCGCGTGATGAGATCATGAACAAGCTCGCTCTTCTCTCGGCAGCCCTGCTTGCCACGACCGTTTCGGCCGTGGCCCAGACGTGCGCGACGCCTCCCGCGGCCATGACCTTCTCCAATCGCGACGAGTTCGTAGCCAGCTTCCACTTCAATATCGGGGTCCACTTCTGCGACATCACGGCGCAGCGCGACATCTCGATCAGCCAGATCCGGACCTGGACCTACGACCAGGGAGAAGGCTTTCCACCGGTGCCGTCCCAGGTGGGCAACCAGGGCACCGTGAACGTCTACACCTGTCCCGTGACGCGCCTTGGCAGCGAGGCCCTGAACCCCGCCAACCCTGGCTCGCCGTGGACCCTGCTCGGTACCGGCACGATCACGATCGTCGCCATGCCCGGTGAGTCGCCGATCGTGTTCAATCCGCCGCTGGCGCTAGCGGCTGGCACCCATGGCGTGGCGATCCACTATCTGCCGACAACCACCGGGATGAACCCCGGCCCCCTGCACTGCCTGGGCATGAGCCCGAATCCCGGTGGCATCGTCTCCGACCAGTTCCTCCAGTGGTCGAACGATGGCATCCAACCGACAGCGTGGACCGGCGCGGCGCCGTCGAGCCCGAACCTGCGCGTCGTCTACACTGCCGATGCCTCGTCGGCGTACTGGAAGAACGTCGGGGAAGGTTGCTACTTCCGTCCTCACGCCTGGTACGAGAACTTCCCCCCGAGCGCGACGCCGCCCGATGTCGCCAACACCGCGATGCAGTGGGTCTTCACGGGCACGCAGTACATCGTGGTTCCGAGTGCTGCCACCTACGTCGCGCCGACTTCGCCGTCGTTGACGCTGGGTCCACCGGCCTACTCGTATGTGACGCCAGCGAACTGGGACGATGCGCTCGCCGCCGCGATCACGTTGCCGTGGACGTTGAACTTCCCGGGCGGTAGCACGAACGAGATCACGATCAGCTCGAACGGCTGCATCTACCTCGGGAACGTTGCCAGCAGCTCGTACAACGTCTGCGGTGCCGCCTATGGCAGCATCGCCGGGTTCCGCGACGAGGAAGGACGCATCGCGGCGTTCTACCACGACCTCGATCTGTCCTCGGGTGGCACGCTGCACTACGAGGTCGTGAGCAGTGCCTTCGTGCGCGTCACGTGGGCCAACGTTCCCGAGTGGCAGGTGCCGACGGCGTTGAACACGATCCAGGTCACCATCCACCAGTCCGGCAACATCCAGATCGTCTACGGCCCGCTCGCCAACACCCACATCGTCAACGGCAACAACGCGCTGCTCGGCTTCACGCCCGGCAACGGTTCGCGGCTGCCGCCGCCGATCGACATCTCGGCCGCCATGCCGTACACGAGCGGCGATGGCCAGGTGCCGCCGATCCTGGGACTGCATGCACGTCCGGTCATCGGCACGACGTTTGACCTGGTGACCACGAACCTCGCGCCGGGCACGCCGTTTCAGGTCCTGAGCCTGGGCACCCAGCTGGCCCCGTTCCCGGTCGATCTCGGGTTCCTCGGCATGCCCGGTTGCAGCCTGCACCACGCCTTCTTGGTGCTGCTCACGGTGACGGGACCCGGGCCCGACCTCGTGGCACCGTTCTCGGTTCCGCCGAATCCGAGCCTCTTCAACCAGCAGCTGACGGGTCAAGGCTTCCCGTTCGCGCTCGGGCTCAATCCGTTCAACCTGATCGCGACGAACGGTGTGTGCATGCGCATCGGCAACTGATGCCGAGCTTGTGATGCGGTGCTGCCGCGTGCGGCACTGCGAAGACGAGCCCGGGCGCGCAGCGCACCGGGCCCGTTCTCGGTCGGCCCTTGCGCGATCCCGAACGCGAGCTCGCGGTATGGGGCAGCGATCGCGTCTTCGCGTTGCCCGTCATCCCCCCGGGCCTGTTCGCGGGCCGCGGCAGGCAGTGACACAGCCCACGGCAAGGAAGCCGCACGCGAGGTCCGTCAATACATCGTCAGTTCGACCGTCGCAGTCGTGCCGGCTTCGATGCGCACGCGTCGCGCCTGCTTGTCGTCGTCGTGGCCGGTGACGAAGAACAGGCTCTCGCCGGCGGGCACGACGAGCTCGGCGAAACCTCGATCGTCGGCGCTCACTTCGCGGAAGTACGCGGTCGCGCGCAGCGCGTCGTTCTCGCGCGGTGCATCGCCCTCCCCGCGCCATGTCCACGCCTGGATGGTGTGGCTCCGTGCGGCACTGCCGTCCGCGCGCTTCGCGACGAGGCGGACGATGGCCGTCGCAGGACACCGCACCGTCAGCACGTCGGTGCCGACCGGCAGCGACACGGGCACGCGCACGCCGTTCGCGAACCTAAGCTCACCGGTGAGGTCGAACTCGGGCATCGGACCGAATTGCGAGCACCCCACACCGATGCCGCGCTCGACCGCGACGCTGTTGCTCCCGCTGCCTCCTTCCGACTTCGAACCGCCATGCAACGCGACCTGCGCGGCCACCGGCTCGCCGTTCGCGTCGAGTGCTGTGATATGCACGTGGCGCGTGCCCAGCTCGTATGTCGCATCGGCCGCCTCGGGCAGCTCGAAGCTCGTCGTCACGCCGCTCTGGCGAACCGCTACCCAAACCAGGGGGCCCACACCAAGGTGGCGAGCGGCCGCCCAGAGACGAGGCGTGCCGAACGGGCGCGTCGGCCGGAAGCCGAGCTCGACGCGGAATGCGCCGAACGCGTCGGTGCGTGCGGCCTTGCCGTAGCCGACGACGACTTCGGCGCCCGCGACCGGCGCGCCGCCAGCCGTCACGCAGCCGGTCACACGCGCGGCCGTGCTGGCGGCCCGCAGATCGAGCCACGTCGTGCGGCCCGCGACGACCTCGGCGGTGGCGAGCACCGTGGGCTCCACACGCGCGTCGTAATGGAAGCGCGCGACGTGGTATCTGCCCGCCGGCAGGCCGGGGAACGTCACGAAGCCGCCGGGGACGAGCGCGAGCATCAGCGGCTCCGAAGCGACAGCCGGTGTCACGCCGACGTACGTGAGCGTGAGGCCGTGTGCGGCGAACTGGATCACGCCGGCGCCGGCCAGCTCGTGCGAGAGCTCCGTGGTCTCGCCGTCGCGCACGGCGACGTCCAGTCGTCGATCCAGCGAGAGCCGAGGTGCCGTGACCTCGACGCGGTAGGCACCGGGCTGCAAACCGGCGAGCTCGTAGACGCCGTTCGCATCGGCCGTCGCTTCGACGTGCGTCAGCGGGTCGTTCGGCGCGTTCTCCCAGCCCCGGTCGAAGCGCCACACGTGCACGCCGCGCAGCACGACGCCTGCCGGGAAGTTCGAAGTGCGCGGCGCGAGCACCGCGCGAACGTGTGCGCGCGCAACCGGACAACCGTCCGCGCGCACGACGCCGCGCAGACGTCCGCCGGCGGTGACGGCCAGCTCGATCCCGGTCGTGTGCCCCGCCGCGAGGCTCACGGTGCGCATCACAGCGCTGTTCGGCACCGCTCTGGCGGCCTCACCCATCGGCTCGACGACGAGCCGCACGCCGTTCGCGGCCGCGAGCGTGATGCCGTACTGGCCGGCCGGCAGACCCTCGAAGCGGAATGCGCCCCGTTCGAGCCGCGTGTCGAAGCGGCGTCCGCCACCGGAACAGTAGGTCTCGAGCGAGGGAGCCGCGAGCAGCGACACGACGCCGTCCGCGTCCGCGCCCGACTGTCCGGTCAGCGTGCCGCGCAGTGACGCGGCGGGCGCGAGCACGACGCGCACGCCGACGTGTCCCTCGTAGTCCCGTCTCCAGGTGTCGAACGTCGCCATGCCGGTGGCGTCCTGCGCGCTCGCGAGCACGACTCCGGAGCGCAGCGCCTTGCCGCGCACTTCGAAGACGCCGTCCGCGGAGGACAGGCCGTTCGCCACTGGCTCAGACAGCGAGGTCTCCGCTGCCGAAGTCGCGTCCAGGCTCCATCCGTAGACTTCGACCTTGGCTCCCGCCACCGCCGTCCCGCTCCCGTCGTCGACGAGGACGCGCAGCAGGTCCTCGACGAACGGCCTGGCGCGCAGTCGCACGGCCTCCTGGCCGCCGTCGGCCACGACCTCGAACGCCTCGGCGCGGCGCGCCCCGCCGAGCACCGCGTGCAGCCGCACGGGGCCCGAGCTGACGCCGTCGACGCGGAAGCAGCCGGCGCGGTCGGTGCGCGTGGACCAGCTGCCGGAACGGTCGTCGCGCATGCGCGCGAGCGGCGGCAGCGTGCCGGTGACCGGCTCCACGACGACGGCGACGTCCGCGATCGGCGCGTCGTTCTCGTCGACGACGTCGCCGGCGATCGCGCCGCGGCCGCGGTCGGCCGGGAAGACCGGCAGCTCGTCGGGCGCGGCGGCGGCCGGCGTCGCTGCGGCAAGGCGCTGCGCAGTCGCGGGAGCCGGCGAGAGCGCCGTGCCGGCCGCGGCCGCCGCGGGGTTCTCGGCGCGGGCCACCTCGGCGCGCGGTGCCGGGTC
>DASRJH010000129.1:0-11324 GCA_035649575.1 Planctomycetota bacterium | reverse complement strand
ATCGCGGCGACCGTCGCCAACGACATACCGAACATGCGGCGCCCGGTTGCACTGCCGCTCGCCGAACGCATCGCGCAGGCGAAGGTCGAGCCGAGAGTGCAGCTCGGTGCCCTGCGCGCCTTGCTCCAGTACGACGGCGGCGCAGCGACGACCCAACAGCTTGCCCAGCGTCTCGCCGCGGATCCGAGCGGAGCGTCGCAGCCGGCTCTGATCGAGTACCTCGGGCATGCCGAGCAACCCTGGGTCGTCGACGTGCTCGAAGCACTCATGAAGCACGCTTCGGCCGAAGTGCGCGCAAACGCCACGCTCGAGTGGATCCGTGACAAGAAGGACCTCACCGAGCAGCAGGCGCTCGCGGCGATCGAGGCGCTGCCACCGGCGCACATCGTGTCGGTGACACTCAGGATCCGGGCCCTGCACCCCGGCTGGGTGAAGGTCGGTCTCCTGCTGCTGCGCACGGTGCGGCAGACAGGACCGTGGGGCCAGAGCGCGCAGGATCTCCTCGGGTCGTGGGAATGGTGGCGTCTGCCCGACGAGAGCGCGCGGGAACTGCTGGCCTTGGAGTTCGCCGAGCGACCGCAACATGAACCGAGCGGCGCCGGAATGGTCTTCGACGTCCTCGAGCAACTCGTCGCGCGGGGTTGGGTATTGCCGGCGGATCTCGATGCGCGCGTCGCCAAGCTCGCTGCGTGGGAGATTCTGGCCAAAGCGCTGCCCGCAAGCGCCGAGGACCGCGCACTCGCCGTGTGGGAGACAGCAGCGGACCGCCGGAGCTTCGCGTTGCGCGTGAGGGAGGCCGAGCAGCCGTGGCATCGTCTCGTCGCCAGGCAGCTGTTGCTGACAACGCGTTCCGACCAGGTCGATGCGAGGCTGCTGCAGCGCGACTGGACCGGTGCCCCGCCCGAGGCCGTTGCGGCGCTCGCCGAACTCGCCGCGCGCTGGCCCGGGAATCCGTTGGATGGGCAGTTGCCAATGAGTGCGTCGGGTGGGCAACTGCAGTGGCATGGCGCCCTGATCACTGCCTTCCAGCGCAATGTGATCCTGCCGCCCTCGGTGATCCTGCCGCTCGTTGCGGCAGGCAATGGCGGTGCGTGGAATGCGCTCGTCGCCCGCGATCCGCAGGCGGCCGTCGAGCAGGCACGCGGTGCGAAGGTGCTGCACTCGCACCAAGCGAGAGATCTCACGGTTCTGTTGAGCCGTCACGGCCGTCCATCCGACGTGTCCCTCGCGCTGCGGGTGCTCGACCTGGTCGAGAGCAACGGTCTTGGGGACTACACGCAACCGATGGCGTTCTTCGCCCAGCACGCAGCGGGCCATCTCGACGTGATCCGGCTCGGGTGTGCTCCGGTTCCGATCGGCCCCGGCCAGGGGGCGCGCGCCAGCATCGCGCAAAAGGCGGCCAGGGGCGCGCGCGTGCAGGACCTCGGCGAACTGCTCGCCCTGGCGCCAGCACTCAATACAAACTGTTGCAGCGCCCTGATGAACTCGCTCGCACCGCAGATTCGTGCCGAACATGCAGCTCCACTGATCGCTGCAATCGAGACCCTGTTGGCCAAACCGATCGGCGCGACGGAAGGCAATGATATGGAGCGCCCCGTCAACGGTTACCTGCTTCTGTCCCAACTCTGCGGAATGGTTGGCAATGCGGGCGACGCGGCAGCTCTGCCTGTGCTGCAGCGTATTCTCGCGCTGGAAAGCCTGGACGTCCGTGGGCAAGAGAATCACCCGAAGGCGTGGCTCGTCAACGCCGCCGCCAATGCGGCGCTGCAAGTGGCTGGCGCTTCGCGCGAAAAGCTCTTGCTCGAGCTGCTCGCGTCGCCGAGCGTCGCAGTCGTGCGGACCGCGCTCTACACCGCAGGCCCGCGCATCAGCGCCGAGTTTCGCGACGGCATGCGAGAAGCGGTGCTGCGCGTCGGTGAGAGCCTGGACAACGATGCATCGCTGTTCGGGCAACTCGACACGGACGATCGGCTGGCGCTGGCCGTAGCCGTGCTCGAGAGCGAGCGGTTCGCGAAGTTCACTCGCGACCTGTGTCGCGAGGCTCTACGGACCGTGGGCCTGCGCAAGGACGTACGCTATCTGCCGCAGCTCGTGAAAGGCGCGAGCCACCCGGACGAGGTGGTCAGGGTCCAGGCAGCCCAGGCGATCGGCAACACGTTCTCGCGCGAGGCCGGACCTCACCTCATCGAGATTCTCCGGGACGACAGAGCAGAAGTTCGCAAGGCAGCTCAGGACGCGCTCGACCAGATCGCGAACTACCTCGACGCGCGCGCGAAGTGGGAGCAACGCTTCAAGTAGGAGAGAGTCGCAACGAGGCTGTTTGCGCGCTCGACGAGCCTCGCGGACATGCCGCTCGTGAGTTCGGCGATGCTCTGGAACCGCGACGCACCAGCTGAGACTACTCGGGAGAAGCTTTCCTAGATTCGAGCGTGAGATCGCGCCTGTGGCCGGTACCAGACGGTGTCGGGGGGCAACTCGTCTCGCTTGTCCGCAGACTCGAAGTCGTGGATGGCGCCAGGCAACAGCAGCGGATCCGTATCGAGCAGGCCAAGCACTTCGTTCAGCCGCCGCGAGATCTCGAGGATCACATCCTCGGGGACATCGAAGGCATCGGCACAGAGCACCGGCCCGAGCTCAGGGGCGGTGCCGTCGTAGATGGCGACGGGGTAGGGGAAGCCATCGTTCGTGAGTCGATCGAGGATGGTGTCGGTGACTCGGTTCATTTGTCGTCCTCCGTCACGCCGAGCTGGCGCGTCAGGGCTGCAAAATTCTGCCACAAGGTGACGCGCCTCGCTGTCGGTGATGGTCCCTATTGCGTAGTCGGCAGCAAGGCGCCAACCGGTAGAGGTACCTCAGCCGGTTTCCAAGGCCCAAGCGGATGCGGTGAGAACCTGCCCAGGTCGCGCCGTGGCTCCTGCCGACGGGCACGCCTGGGCAAGCATTCTGGCGCAGGCTGCTTGGTAGCAAGAGTAGTAGATGCGGGAGACGGCCGGCATGAGGAGCGGCGGCGTTCGCCCGATGAGAAGGGTGGCCGCGCACAGGTTCTGCTGCGCTCGCAGACGCCACGCCACGATGCTGAGGGCTGCTGACCTGGTCATACCTGCAGGTGTGTCGAGGGGGGGAGGACGCCGGATGAGAATCCGCTCCGGTCCGAGAAGGGAGCGGTCAGACCGCCACCACGACCGGAACGCGTTCGCGCATGGCCACCGTCACCGCCGCCGCGAACCCTGCGTAACCACGCCGCGCCGCCGCGATCAGTTCCCCGCCCGCCGGCGCAGGCAAGCTCAACCATCCTTCGAACTCCGCGGCGTCGGCCTGGAACGTGCGCTGGTTGAGCCACTTCAACTGGTCCGCCAGCACCGCGAGGCTCCCGATCTCCGCGTTCTCGCCATCGGGCAGCGGGGCGCGCAGCGTGACCGGGAAGTCGCCGGGCAACCAGACGCGGCACGCGAGCAGATGTCCGTACTTGCTCTTCTCGAACTTCGCGTCGGCCAGAGCACGCCACTCGCGATCGAGCTCCAACAGAGCAGGCACCGTGTCCGGCAGTCCGAGCTCCGAACGTTCCGCGTACATCGCGAACAGCCGCAGCGCCATCCACCCGGCTTCGCCGAGATCCCACTGCTTCGCCACATCGGCGCCTTCGTCCCACACCAACTGCGCAGCCACCTTCGGCGCAACCGCCGCGCGCAGATGCGTGCGCCAGGCCTCGACGCCGCCGCGCAGCTTCGCAACATCGCCGCCGCCTCGCGCGTACCAGCGCGACAACGGCCCGGCCCATGCGATCCCCGTCATGACGACCGCTACCAGACCCTCTTGAGGTCGATCTCGACGCGACGCAGTACGCGCAGCCGGATCGATTCCGTGCGGAGGACCGCGAGCCCGTATCTCCCCGCGCGCAGCACGTACTGTTCGACGCAAGGCACTTCTGGATCGACAATCCAGTACTCGCGCACACCGGCACGCTCGTACTTCCGCCGCTTGATGCGACAGTCGTAGTCGCGCCGCGATGGCGACAGGATCTCGACCAGCAAGTCGGGCACTCCAGCGAGCTTCGTCTCGCCGACGAGCGAACGGTTCTTCGCGGTCACCACGACGAGGTCAGGCTGCACGACGGTCCCGCGCCCGAGATGCACATCGAACGGGGCCGGAAACACCTCACCCAAGCCCCGTCGTTCGACGAGCTCGAGGAACTCGCCCGCCAGTCGCAGCGACAGCTTCTGGTGGTACGAGCTAGGCGCGGGACTCACGAAGTGCCTCCCGTCGATGATCTCGTGCCGGTAGCGGTCGGGAGGGATCTTGCAGTAGTCGGCGTAGGTCCAACGCCGACGTCGGGTCGAAGTGGGGATTGCGGTCGTCAAGAGGAAGTCCGTTCGGTTGCGGCATCGCAGCATACACGCTCCTTCGCGCCGCCAAGGCCGGTGGAGCCACGCACGGCGCAGTGCCCTGTGCCGCGGAATCGCGGGCGGTTGCAGGGATTCGCAGGGACGCGACGCTGACTCACGCGCCGTCCTCGAAGGGCCTCTGCTACAGCTTCTCTTGCAGGAACCTCTGGAACCGCGCGAACAAGTGCAGCTGCTGCTGCAGGTCCTCGATGCCGTGCCGGACCCTCGGATACACCATGAAGTCGCAGTCATTGCCGGCCTGCTGCAGGGCCCAAAGGAACTGCAGGCTGTTCTGCAGGTGCACGTTGTCGTCCATCGCCGCCGCGATCAGCATCAGCGATCCCGACAGTCTCCCGGCCGATTCGACGACACTGCCCGCGAGATAGCCCTTCTCGTTCGTCGTCGGCAGCCCCTCGTATCGCTCCGTGTAGATCGTGTCGTAGTTGCGCCAGTCCGTGATCGGGTTCACGGCGACGCCGCACTTCCACTTCGCACTGTGCGTCAGGTTGTAGATCGTCTGGTAACCGCCGTAGCTCCAGCCCCAGATCGCGAGCCGCGCGGCATCGGCGAAGCCCTGCTCGACGAGCCAACCGACGCCATCCTCGAGATCGGGCAGCTCGGTCGCGCCGAGATTGCGCCAGCACACCTTGTGATACTTCCTTCCCTTGCCGCTCGCCGAACGGTTGTCGCAGACGAACACGACGTAGCCGCGCTGCGCGAGCAGTTGGTGCCAGAGGTAGTCGCGGCTGCCCCATTGGTCGCGCACGATCGGCGTGTGCGGCCCCGAATACGTGAACTGCACGACCGGGTACTTCTTGCCCGCCTCGAAGCCGACGGGCTTCATGACCATCGCCTCCATCGGGAAACCGTCGCGCGTCTTCACCTGCACGAACTGGGGCTCGCTCAGCGCGAACGGCGCGAGCATGCGCGTGTTCGGCTTCGCGATCGCACGCAGTTCGGCGCCTTTCTCGTCGAGCAGCAACACGCCGGGCGGGGTGTTCACGTCGCTCCAGTGCGTCACGAACGCGCCGTTGCCGGGCGCCATCTTCACGTCGTGCGTGCCGCGCCCCTGCGTGATGCGCTGCATCTCGCCGCCCGCGAGCGGCAGGCGATACAGATGCGTCTGCAACGGGCTGTCGCGGTCCGCGGTCACGTAGACGCACTGCGCTTTCTCGTCGACCGCGACGACCCTCTTCACCTGCCACTCGCCTTCGGTGAGCCGCCCCATCAGCGCGCCATCGCGCCCATATCGATACAGATGCCGGCAACCGTCGCGTTCGCTGAGCCACAAGAACGACGCCCCGCCGCCGAGCCACTCTGGCTCGGGCCCCGCCTCGACCCAGCAGTCGCTGTCCTCGCGCCACAGCTTGCGCACGGCACCCGTCGCCACAGCGCCCGCGAGCATGTCGAGCCAGCGCTGTTCACGCCCCTGCACCTGGAACAGCACTTCCTTGCTGTCCGGAGCCCACGTCACGCGCACGACGAGCCGGTCGTCGGCGGGATACGCGGCCAGGTCGAACCAAAGCGCGGCGCCATCCGCGACGTCGATCACGCCGATGTCCACGATCGGGTTCGGCTCCCCGACCTTCGGGTAGTTCGTCTTCTCGACGGGCGGCCGCGCCGGAGAATCGCCGACGAGCACGAACTCCTTCACCGGCGACTCGTCGAGCTTCAACAGCGCCACGTGCTTGCTGTCGGGCGACCACCAGTAGCCCTGGAAGTTGCCGCGCCCGTAGAGCTCTTCCTGGTAGACCCAGTCGAGACGGCCGAACAACAGATCGTCGTTGCCGTCCTTCGTCAGGGCGCGAACGTCGCCGCCGCCCGATGCGACGACGTGCAGGTTGAATTTCGCGACGAACGACACCCACTGGCCGTCGGGCGAGAACAACACGCCGGTTTCCTCGTCGTCGGGCGTCGACGTGAGCCGCTTGCACGAGCCGTCGCAGCCGCCGAGGAACAGGTCCTTCTCGACGTTGACCACGAACTGCGTGTGCGCCTTGTTCCAAGCCCACGCCTCACTGTCGTTGAGTGCCTCTTCGAGTCCTTCGGCAGCGCCGAGCGCCTCGCGCAGACCCTTGCCGAGTGCCGCGTGGTCGACGAAACGCGCGCGTTTGCCGGTGCGTGCCTCGACCACGCTCCAGATCGAGTGTCCGTGTCGTGGCAGCGCGCGCGGGCCGGCGTCGAACACGAGGTAGCGTTCGGCATCGAGCCAGTCCTGCGGATCCTCGGCGGACGCGACCATCAGGTAGTCGAGCCGGAACATGTCGATCGGCTCGAGCCGGCCCTTGGCGGCGGGCCCCTGGGCAACGGCTCGGCCCGCGAATGGAGCGAGGAAGCAACACAGCAGCACTCTGCGGATCATCGCGCGCATCGTGCCAAGGCCGTATGGCGCGCGCCATCGCGAACCGCCGTCGCGAGAGCGGCGCAGCACCGATGCCATCGCCACTTCGCGAGCTGCGCGCTCTGTTGTCTACCGGTCGAGCCGCACGCCGGATATCGTCGCCGCATGGTGTCCGGCAATAGAGGAGGTTACCGCGACGCCCGCCTGCGCCTGCCGCCCCTTCGCACGTTCATCGCCGCAGCATTCTTGCCGTTCGGTTCGTGCACCTACTTGCAGCAGCGGCTCGAGGACCTGCACGACTGCGTGCTGTATCGATGGCACCAGGAGGCGTTCGGCCTCGCCGTCGAAGCGAAGCTCGGCCCGCTCGAAGCCGCGCTCGGCGGCTGGTATGCCGACTGGGGCTGGGGCAAGGACACGTGGTGGCAACAGCCGGGCTACGTGCTGACGAACCACGGCACCGGCGTGCCGTTCACGACGTTGAGCCCGCTGCTCTACGACGCGTCCTGGACGCGCGTGTTCGCGACCTACTCGTCGGGCAACCACCCGGCCGCGCCGGACCAGTTCGACGATGTGCGCTCGTGGGTCGGCATCAGCGACGTGTTCGATCTCGACGACGCGATGCCGTTCCAGCTCTCGACGCGGCAGCGTATCGCAGACGCATTCGGCATCGAGGTCGGCATCGTGCCGGTGGTCGTCGGCCTGCGCGTCGGCTTCAACGCCGCGGAGTTCGCTGACCTGATCCTCGGTCTCTTCGGCATCGACGTGCTCGGCGACGACGGAGTGCCGCGGCCGCCGAGCCTGCCGTTCGTGCCCGCGAAGTAGCAGACCTGGCCTGCAGCCGGCTCTGCAAGCGGCCTCGCGATCTTCACGCGAATGTCATGCAGTTCCTGTAATGCTCCGCTGAATCCAGGCGACCGCAATAACGGTCGGCGAAGATGCAAAGAAGTTCCACCGACCCACTTCGCAGGCAGATGCGCGTGCGTACCGTGGCGACGACTGAATGTCTGCCCGCCGTCTCACGGTGGGTTCGCAGCCGCCCCCATTTCTTGCCACCAACGAGAAACCACCATGCTCAGACTTTTTGCTGCCTGCCTCCTTTCCTCCGTCGCTCTCGCCCAGAGCTACTTCTCCGCTGCACTCGAAGGCGCACAGGAAGTGCCACCGGTTGTGACCGCGGGCCGCGGCTGGGGCATCGTGCGGCTCGACCCGGCCACCAACACCGTCACCATCTTCGTGTTCCACGAGTTGCTGTCGGGAGCACCGATTGCCGCGCACCTGCACATTGGTGCAGTCGGGGTGAGCGGCGGCGTGATCCTGCCGCTGGCTCCAGCCGGACCAAATACCTACACGGGGAGCGGTGTGCTGGCTGCGCCGGACGTGGCCGCGCTCAACGCGAGTGGCACCTACCTGAACGTCCACACCCCGGCGAATCCGGGCGGCGAGATCCGCGGCCAGGTCGTGCCGTCGGTGAGCTCACGCTACAAGGGTGTCCTGACCGGCGCGCAGGAAGTGCCGCCCAATCCCAGCATCGGGACCGGCACCGCAGTCGCCTATCTGCACGAGCCCGAGAACCGCGTCGTCTACATGGTGAACAGCACGGGCCTCGTCAGCGTCGCCGCCGCGCACTTCCATCAGGGCGCCCCGGGCGTCAGCGGTCCCATCATCGTGCCTCTCAACGGCAGCAACGGCAACTACTGCGGCGTCAGCAACCGCCTGCCCGCGGCACAGCTCGCGGCGTGGAAAGCCAACGGCTGCTACGCGAACATCCATACGGCTGCGTTCCCGAACGGCGAGATCCGCGCGCAGATGCTGCAGGACGTCGGCGACCACTTCGTGGCGGCACTCAACGGGCTGCAGGAAGTGCCACCGAGCCCCTCGCCGGGACTCGGCGGCGCGAGCCTGATCCTCGGAGTCAATGGCACGCTGTCCCTGCAGGGCGGATTCTCGGGGTTGACCGGCCCACCGACCGCGGCGCACGTGCACCTCGGTCCGCCTGGCGTCAGCGGTGGCATCGTGTTCCCGTTGGCGATCGCCGGTCCGACGATCAGCGGCACCTACACCCCGACCGCCGCGGACCTCACTAGCCTGCGCGCGGGCAACTGGTACGTGAACATCCACACGGTCGCCTTCGGCGGCGGCGAGATCCGAGGTCAGCTGGGGCCCGCAAGGCTGCCGACGACGTTCGGCGAAGGCTGCCAGGGCTCGAGCGGCGTGCGGCCGCAGATCGGCGCGACGGGATTCCCGTCCGTGGGCAGCAGCATGTCGATCGACCTCTACGGCGCGTTCCCGGGCAGCGCCGCGCTGTTCGCGTTCGGTGCGAGTCGCGACAGCGCCGGCGTGATTCCGTTGCCCATTTCTCTCGGGACCATCGGCATCGGTGGGCCGACTTGCCACCTGTTCGTCGATCCGGCCTCGATACTCGCCTTCCCGATCAACGGGTTCGGCTGCGCGAGCGTGCTGATCAACGTGCCGTTCGCACCAGCGCTGCGCGGTCAGAACTACTACTCGCAGTGGTTCGCCATCGATCTGCCCGGGTTCATCGCGAGCAGCGCGCTCTCGATGACCATCCAGTAGTTGTCATCGCCGCCGCGGGCGCTGCCGCATTCACGCTTCGGCTTTCGGGTCGCGCTCCATGAGTCCGCGCACCGCGACGCTCGGCGACAGACCTTCGAACAGCACGCGCGCGACGGCCGTCGCGATCGGCATCTCGACGCCGCGCTGTGCGGCCTCGCTCGCGACCACCTTCGAAGTCCACACTCCTTCGGCGACCTTCGGCGAGGCCGCAAGGGCCTGCTCGAGCGTGGCCCCGCGGCCGATGCGCTCCCCGAACGCGCGGTTGCGGCCGTGCCGCGAGAACGCGGTGACCGCAAGGTCGCCGACGCCGGCCAGCCCGAAGAACGTGCGCGGATCGGCGCCGAGCCCGATGCCGAAGCGCGACATCTCGACGAGGCCGCGCGAGAGGATCGCGGCTTTGGCGTTGTCGCCGTAGCCGAGCCCGTCGGCGATGCCGGCCGCGAGCGCCATGACGTTCTTGAGCGCCCCGCACAACTCGATGCCGAGCAGGTCGGCATTGCGATAGACGCGGAAGGTCTTCGTGGTCAACGCGGTCTGCAGCCACTGCCGCGACGCCTCGTCGCCGCCCGCGACCACCACCGTCGTCGGCAGCTGCCGCGCGATCTCTTCGGCGTGGCTCGGGCCGCTCAGCGCGAACACGCGCTCGGAGGAGCCCATGACTTCGGCGATGACCGTGGACGGCCGCTTGCCGGTCTGCTGCTCGAGGCCCTTCGCGAGTGACACGAGCGGCACGCGGGCCGGGATGCGGGGCTGGAGGCCTGCGAGCACGCTGCGCACGTGTTGCGTGGGCACCGCGACGAGCACGACCTCGCAGCGATCGAACACGGCGACCGGATCGTGCGTCACGGCGATCGCGTCGTTGAGCACGATGCCTTCGAGGTAGCGCGGGTTCTGCCGCGACGCCGCGATCTGCGCGGTGTAGGCGGCATCGTGTCCCCAGAGCGCCACCGCGTGCCCAGCGCGGTCGAGTGCTGTAGCCATCGCGGTGCCGAACCCGCCGTTGCCGAGGATCGCGATCTTCATGCGTTGCCCGCCGCGCGCGCGGCAAAGTGTCTCTTGAGGTTGCCACGGTGCGTCCAGAACAGCAGCACTGCGAGCACGAGGCAGAGCACGGTCAGCGGCAGACGTTCCCCGAAGGCCGTGCCCGGGTGCAACAGGATCGCGGCAACCGCGAGCGCGAGCCCGAGCGCGAGACTGCCGAAGAACACGTGGCCGGTCAGCAACCGCACGACGAAGAACACGAGCACGGCGAGGCCCGCCGCCTGCCAATCGAGCGCGAGCAGCACGCCGGTGGCCGTCGCGACTCCCTTGCCGCCGCGGAAGCGCAGGAACGGCGAGAAGACGTGACCACAGACCGCGGCGCCGCCGCAGACCACGGCCACGAGCAGAGGTCCCGGGTCCGTCAAGAGACGCGGGCACAGCTCGGCGGCCAGGAAGCCCTTGCCGGCATCGAGCACGTAGATCATCACGAATGCCGCGAGCCGGCCGCCTCTCGTCGTGAACGCGCGGCTCGCGTTCGTCGCGCCGACGTTGCCGCTGCCGATGGTCCGCACGTCGACACGCTTGCACAAGTAGACGACGAGCAGCGCGAACGGGATGGCGCCGAGCAGGAAGGAAAGCAGGCTCGCGCACCCAAGGGCCATCGCGGAAAGGCTATGGCATCATGCCCACGCACGGCAACAGCGACCAGTCGACGGGTGCCTTCGCGGGCAGCCGCCGCTAACGTCCTGCCCCGTGACAGCGTCGCGCATCGGCATCGACACCGGAGGCACCTTCACCGACGTGGTGCGCTGGTCGGCGCGCGGAGTCCTCGTGCACAAGCTGCCGTCGACGCCCGACGATCCGGCGCGCGCCGTGCTCGCCGGCCTCGCAGCCGTGCGCGCCCATCCCGGCGAAGAGGTCGACGTCGTGCACGGAACGACCGTAGGTCTCAACGCGGTCCTGACCGGCAAGCTCGCGCGCACCGCGTTCGCGACGAACCGCGGGTTCGAAGACCTCATCGAGATCGGTCGCCAGGACCGCACCGA
>DASRJH010000128.1:0-6088 GCA_035649575.1 Planctomycetota bacterium | reverse complement strand
GCTGCACCGCGGGGACGTGCTGGCGATGGAAGCCGGGGCCCTGGATCTGATCCTGCGCGAACCGCTCGGCGGTGGCCGCTGGTTGGTGGAGCTGCGCGCCGCCGAGGGCGAGGTCGGCGCCGCGATCGAACGCCATGGTCGCGCCCCGCTGCCGCCCTACATCGAGCGTGATGGTCGCGAAGACGTGACCGCCGATCGCGAGCGATACCAGACGGTGTTCGCGCGCGTGCCCGGCGCTGTCGCGGCGCCGACGGCTGGCATGCACTTCACGCCGGAACTGCTCGCCCGGCTCCGCGCGTCGGGAGTCGAGACCGCGTTCGTGACGTTGCACGTCGGCGAAGGCACGTTCGCGCCGCTGCGCACCGACGTCGTCGAAGAACACAGGATGCACGCGGAGGCCTACGAGCTGCCTCTCGCCACGGCCGCTTCGGTCGAGGCCGCTCGCGCGCGTGGTGCACGCGTGGTCGCGGTCGGCACCACGAGTTGTCGCACGCTCGAGAGCCGGGCACGCGACGATCGAACCGTGGAGGCCGGAAGGGGTTGGTCCGACCTGTTCCTCTACCCGGGACGTCCGTTTCGCGTCGTCGATGCGTTGCTCACGAACTTCCACCTGCCGCGATCGACGCTGCTGATGCTCGTGGCCGCCTTCGCGGGGCGCACGCAGATCCTCGACGTCTACCGCGAGGCCACAGCACGCGAATACCGCTTCTTCTCGTTCGGGGACGCGATGCTGATTCTCTAGGGGGCGGCGGCCAGGCAACTCAGAGCCCGCTGCGCAGCTCTGCGGCTGCTTCGCGCGGTGCTTCGCTCTGCAGGATCCAACTGCTGACCGCGATGCGATCGATCCCGAGCAGGCGCAGCGGTCGCAGATTGGCCGGCGTGATCCCGCCGATCGCGAACAGCGGCAGGCGGAGCCGCTGTGCGGCCTCGATGGCGCCTTCGATCTCCGCGGGCGACTTGCCGGTGTCGTAACCCTTCGTCGCTGTCTTGTGGCAGGGCCCGAAGCCCACGTAGTCCGCGCCGGCCGCTGAGGCCGCGGCGATCTGCGCCGTGTCGTGCGTGCTGATGCCGAGCCAGCCGTCTCTGAGCAGCTTGCGCGCGGCTTCGACGGGCATGTCGTCCTGGCCCACGTGCGCGCCGTCGGCCTGCCACCGCACCGCGAGCATCACGTCGTCGTTGACGAACAGCGGGACGCGCCGCTGCCGGCACGTCTCGCGGCATCGCGCGAAGCCCGGCCGATCCGCGGTCTTCACGCGCCACTGCACCACATCGACGCCGCCGTCGAGCGCCATGTCGAGCGTCTTCCAGGGATCACCGGCGCACAGTTCGGGCGTGAACAGCAGGTAGAGACGGCAGTCGGGGAAGGGCACGACCGCGGCACAGTAGCAGGGCGCAGCGCGGATTCTCGCTGTTGTTGGTCCACGGTCCCGCCGCGTAGGCTTAGTGCGTGTTCGCGGATCAGTTCCTGCCCAACCTGTCGATCTTCGTGCTCGGTCAGGCAGCTGCCTGGTATTACCTGCGATCGGGCCGATGCTGGATCGGCGCAGTTTCGACTGCCGCCTTGTGGGTGCTTGCCGACTTGCTGCTCGTCGCGAGGTTCCTCTTCGGCGCGAGCAGTCAGGACCTCGCGCTGCCGCTGTTCCTGCTGCAGGGAGTCGCGTTGGGCACCCTGGCGGCGCTGCTGCTCGCGTTGTGGCGACGGCGCTGGTCGGCCACTGCGCGCGCGCGGCCGCAGCTCTTCGCCGCGGCGATGCAGCAATACCTGCGCTGCGACCACGTGGCTGCCGCATCGACGTTCCGCCGGCTCACGCGAGCGGATCCGTGGGACGTCGCCGCGTGGACAGCGCTCGGCAACGTGCTGGCGCGATTGGCGCAACCGCAGCGCGCGCGCCGGTGTTACCGCCGCGCTGCGCAGGTCGACACGGGCCGTCACTTCGCGGACTTCCTGCAGCAGCAGAAACGGCTGCTCGGAGATTCTGGCCCGCGTGTGCAGCCGCCTGCGGTCGAAGAGCCTGCGGCCGTCAGTTCACGAAGTACATGACAGCGCCACTGGCCTCGCCGGCACCGAGCGTGAACGTTGCCGGATCGAACCTGCCGCCGTGCGTGGGCTCGACGGTCCAGGTGCCGGCTGGCAGGCCGTCGGCGATGCACTCGCCGTTTGCTTCGGTCAGCAGGTCGAAGCGCGCGCCTTCGCTGCCGCCTTCGAGCACCTGGCGCAGCCGCACCATGCGATTGCCGAAAGGCCGGCCCTGGTTCATGCACATCAAGCGGATCGACCCGCTCTTCATTTCGACGACGACGCTGGGCACCTTGCCGCGCTCGTCGGGATGGCCAGCGCGCACGACGCGACGTTCGATGAACTGAAGGCGCCCGCCGAGCGGCACGTCGATCCGCAGCTCGTACTCGCTGGACGGTTTCAGGTCCGTGAAGCGGAAGTCGCCATACTGGTCCGTGGTCGTGCGGTGTGGCCAATGCGACGTCTCCGCGGGCTCGACAGCGGGCAGCGCGCGGGGCATGCCTTCGCCGGACTTCCGGCGCGCCTTGCGCCGCGCCTCTCGTTCGAAGTCCCTGGCCGGCTCTTCGATCTCACGCAGGCGCACGAGAGCGCCGGGCAGCTCCGTGCCGTTGCTGCGCACGACGCCGACGATCTGTGGGGCGATGAGCGGCGACCGCTTGGCCTCGAGCCCGCAGTGGATCTCCTGTTCTTCGTCGAGCAGCACTTCGCGGCTCAGGAAGACTTCCGCCGGCGCAACGGCGCCGCTCGGCGAAGGAGTGCCCGGCAGCTCGGGAGTGAGTTTCCAGATGCCCGAACACAGGCTGCGGAACGCGAACCCACCATCGGGGCCTGTGACGGCGAGTTGGGAGTCGAGCCAGCCGCTGTCGTGCAGCTCGTTGCCGAACGGCGGCCGCAGCTGCGCGCGCACGCGGAAGCCGGCCGGTGCCGCGCGTTGCTCGACCGTGAGGTAACCGATCACGCTCGCGCGGCGCTTCAGCATGAGGTTGGTCTGCAGGCCGGGGACCGCGAGGATCCTGGGACCCGCGCTCGAGGCGAAGTCGCGATGGCTGGCCTGCAGCGAGAAGAACGTCGGCCAGACCGAGACCTCGAGCTTGCCGTCTTCGTCGGTCGAGCCGACCAGCAGCCGGTCGTTCGCGAGCGCGGCCCACTGTGCGCCAGGGAACTCGAGATCGGGATGGCCGTGCACCTGGATCCGCACGGCGGCGCCGGCGATCGGGGTGCCGCGCATGTCGTGCGTGCGCACCGTCATCGTCTGCAGCGGCAGCATCGTCACGGCCAGTTCGCCTTGGTCGGCCGCAGCGACCGCGACGCCGGGCGCCATGCCGGGAACCGACGCGACGACGACGACCGAGCACGGGTGCAGGCCGACGTATCGCCCAGGTTCGCGTTCGCGTGGCTGCATGAATTGCGGGAGAGCGCGATCGACGGGACGGAACGCGTCGACGGTCACGTAGGTGCGCACGGAGCCGCCCGTCAGCGGCTGGCCGATCGTGTCGACCAGGTGCACCACGAGCTCGCGAGGCCTCCCCACCACTAACGTACTTGTCCTCTTCGCGCCGGACCTGCGGCCGAGTTCGAACCTGAATCGGTTGCCCCGCATCGAGGCCCGGATGTTCGCGGCTTCCTCGAGCGTCGTTGCTCCCGTCGCTCCCACGTCGGGTGGGCGCCAGACTTCGATCCAGGGACCGTTGCCCGGCATCGAGAACACGATGCTCGCCGCTTCCGGGTTCGGGATCGCCGTCTTGATCTCGCCGAGCGCGTTCGTCGTTTGCACGGGCGGCCCGAACCCGAGAGTGGCCTGTACGAAGGCGACCCTGGCGCCGACCCATGGTTGGTCGAACTGGTCGACGAAGCGCAGCGCGACCGGCGTCGTGGGCGCGAGCGTGATCGCGCCGATCTCCGTGTCTCGCAGCGGGGCCACGAGCACGTCGCGACGGTTGCCGACCCCCTGTGCATGCTGGCAGAACACTTCGTGGCTGCCGGGGCGCAGGCCCCGCAGCAGAAAGCGCCCCGCGGCATCGGTCGTCGTGCGCGGGAACGGCAGGAACTCGTCGCGCCGGATCACCCAATCGGGCATCGGGCCAGAACGCAGCGAGCCCGACGCCGAGAAGAGATCGAGGCCCTTCGTGCGTTCGGCGCGCAGGTCGTCGAGGCCGCTCGTGGCGTCGAGCAACGGCGCATCGACGGCGCGCACGGTCGCGTTCGCGAATGGCTGGCCCTGGCCGTCGACCAGGGTGCCCGTAATGCCGCCGCGATCGTCGACGAAGATCTCGCCGAAGTCGGCGTGGAACCAGGTGACCTGGCTCGGCACCTTCTGGAAGTCCATCCAAGCGCCGTCGCGGTCGATGAGCAGGAAGAGCTCGCCGGGATCCGGTTGGCAGCGCAGCGCGAACCTCCCCTGCTCGTCGGTCTTCGTCGTGGGTTCCTGGCGCTCGGGCGCCCCGGTCTCGACCGGCAGCACGGTGTCGAGCCAGCTGCGCGTCAGCCGGATCTCGATCCCGGCCGGGTGCAGCCACGGTCGCTGCCGCACCGTGACGCGGCCGCGCAGCACCAGTGCTGTGGGGTCGTCTTCGGCGGCGACGAGCGGCCGGCGCGCTTCTGCGCCGAGGCTCGCGAGCCACCAGTTCACGCCGGCGGTCGCATTTGCGCGAGCTGCCGGCAATGGCGTCGCGACGGCAAGCGGAGCCGTCGCAGGTGGAATGGGGGTTGGCGTCTCGGCGTCCTCGGTGACGAGCAGGGGTTCCTCGGCCTGTTGCAACAGCGTCCACGCGAGCGCGACCAGCAGGAGCACTCCCAGTGCCACGACGATCCGTTGCATGGCGCCGATGCTAACACGCAACTTCGGCGACGCCTGCTGTGGGGGGCCAGACCCGTGTGACGTTGCCGGGACACTGCCTCTCCCCGGTTCGCCTGCACCCCACCCAGATCCCCTGCATGAGAACCACCGCTCTCCTGTTCTGCGCCGGCAGTCTGTCGTTCTCGCTCGCGGCCCAGGGCCCGCTGCCACCGGTGCCGGTGCCGCCGCAGAATCCGATCACTCCCGCGAAGGCGATCCTCGGCAAGCTGCTGTTCTGGGAAGAGCAGCTGTCGAGCAACAACCGCGTTGCGTGCGGCACCTGCCACACGTTCGGTGCCGGCGGTGGCGATCTGCGCAGGGCTCCGCACCCGGGGCTCGACGGGATCATCCCGTCGCCCGACGACAGTTTCGGTTCGCCGGGACTCATCCGCAGCGACGCGAACAACCACTACCTGCCCGACGCCGCGTTCGGATTGCAGCCGCAGGTCACCAAGCGCGCCTCGCCGAGCTTCCTGACCGCGGCGTGGTTTCCCGAAGTGTTCTGGGACGGCAGGGCCCGCACCAACTTCATCGACCCCGATACCAGCATCACCGCGATCCCGACCGGTGGCGCGCTCGAGAACCAGGCGCTGGGACCGTTGCTGTCGCCGAGCGAGATGGCGCACGACGCGCGCACGTTCGCGAACGTGACGCAGAAGCTCGTCACGGCGCAGCCGATGGCGCTCGCGACGAACCTGCCCGCGGACATGGCAGCCGCCGTCGCCGGCGGTGTGACCTATCCGCAGCTCTTCGCCGCGGCGTTCGGCACGACGGACATCACGGCATTGCGCATCGCCTACGCAATCGCGACCTACGAGCGCACGCTGGTACCCAACCAGACACCGTGGGATCTGTTCACGGGCGGCAACCCGCTCGCGATGACGCAGCAGCAGCAGAACGGCATGAACGTGTTCAACGGCCCGGGGCGCTGCAACCTGTGCCACACGCCCGGTCTGTTCAGCGACCGGCAGTATCGCAACCTCGGTCTGCGACCGATTGCCCAGGACAACGGCCGGCAGGCCATCACGGGCCTCTTCGCGGATCGCGGCAAGTTCAAGGTGCCGAGCCTGCGCAACGCGGGGTTGCGCGCGAGTTTCATGCACAACGGCCAGTTCACGTCGATCAACCAGGTGTTCGGCTTCTATCGCAACGGCGGTGGGCCGAACCTCGACAACAAGGATCCGCTGCTCGTGCCCCTGAACGTGCCGCCGCAAGCCGCGGCCGATCTCATCAGC
>DASRJH010000127.1:0-17685 GCA_035649575.1 Planctomycetota bacterium | reverse complement strand
CCGACCTCGCATCGGCATCGCACATTGATTCGTGCTCGATTGCCGCCGACACCGGACGTAGGCTTCCGCGCCGACGCATGCCCTCCGTCAAGACGACCCTGCTCGTATTGCTGGCAATCGTCGCCGCTGGCTTCGTGGCGTTCTTGCTGCGGCATGCGAAGACCGCCCCGGGAAAGGGCAATCGCGTGCGGCCGACGGCCTACGAGCTGTTCACGGGCTTCGTCACCGACTTCCTCGACACGCTCGGCATCGGCTCGTTCGCGACGACGACCGCGATGTATCGCGCGCGGCGCGCCGTGGCCGACGAGCTGATTCCGGGCACGCTGAACGTCGGCCACACGCTTCCGACGATCGTGCAGGCCTTCCTCTACATCGACGTGATCCAGGTCGACCCGCTCACGCTCGTCGCGATGATCGTCGCGGCCGTTGCCGGCTCGCTGCTCGGCGCGCCCATCGTGTCGCGCCTGCCCCGGCGCCACGTGCAGATCGGTCTCGGCTGGGCGCTGCTCGTGTTGTGCACGGTGCTCGTCATACGGCAGTTCGGCGACCCCAAGGGTGGCGAGGCGCTCGGTCTCGAAGGCTCGACCTTCGTGGTCGGACTCGCTGCGAACTTCGTGCTCGGTGCGCTCATGACGATCGGCGTCGGCCTCTACGCGCCGTGCCTGCTGCTCGTCTCGCTGCTCGGCATGAACCCGAAGACGGGCTTCCCGATCATGATGGGCTCCTGCGCGTTCCTGATGCCGCTCGCGAGCGCGACGTTCGTGCGGGCCGGCCGCTACGCGCCGGGCGCCACCATCGGCCTCGCGCTCGCCGGCGTGCCCGCGGTGTTCATCGCCGCAAACGTCGTCTGGGAGCTCGACCTCAAGGCTGTGAAGTGGCTCGTTGCGGTCGTCGTCGTCTACACGGCCGTCACGCTGCTGCGCGCCGCGCGCGCCGAACGCATTGCTGCTGCGGCTTCCGTCACTGCCACTCCTCCCCCACCTCGCTCCTGACGCTCTCTCGGAGAAATCCACATGTCCGGCCTCTGGCTCACGAAACCCATCGACCAGCTCATGCGGGAAACCGACGACGGCGAGAAGAGCCTGCGCCGCACGCTGGGCCCCGTCAACCTCGTGGCGCTCGGCATCGGCGCGATCATCGGCGCCGGACTGTTCGTGCGCACGGCGAACGCGGCGGCCTACCACGCCGGCCCGTCGGTCGTGCTCGCGTTCGTCGTCGCGGGGATCGGCTGCGCCTTCGCGGGTCTGTGTTATGCCGAGTTCGCGTCCATGATTCCGATGGCGGGCAGCGCCTACACGTACTCCTACGCGACGCTGGGCGAGTTCATGGCCTGGATCATCGGTTGGGACCTCGTGCTCGAGTACGCGGTCGGCGCGGCGACGGTCGGCATCGCGTGGAGCCAGTATCTCAACAAGCTGCTGCAGTTCATGGGCACCTCGATCCCCTATGCGTGGTGCCATTCGCCGTTCGAGACGATGACAGCCGCCGACGGCGCGGTCATCCACGGAATCGCGAACCTGCCGGCGCTGTTCATCATCGCGCTGCTGAGCCTCGTGCTGATCCGCGGCACCAGGGAGTCGGCGCTGCTCAACGCCGTGATCGTGATCACGAAGGTCGCGATCGCGGTGCTCGTGATCGTGTTCGGCTGGGGTTTCATCAACCCGGCCAACCACACGCCGTTCATCCCGCCCGCCGGAACCCAGACCGACATGCTCGGCGTCGTGCACGACTACGGCAGCTGGAAGGGGATCCTCGGCGCCGCGGGCGTCGTGTTCTTCGCGTTCATCGGCTTCGACGCGGTGTCGACGGCGGCGCAGGAGGCGAAGAACCCGAAGCGCGACATGCCGATCGGCATCCTGGGCTCGCTGGCGGTCTGCACGGTGCTCTACATCCTGTTCTCGTGGGTGCTGACCGGCGTCGCGCCCACGTCGGACTTCCGGACCGCGGGCGGTGAAGCATCGGTCGCCTACGCGATCACGACCTACATGACCGGCTACGGCTGGCTCGCGAAGCTCGTGACGGTCGCGATCCTCGCCGGCTTCTCGTCGGTGATCTTGGTCATGCTGCTCGGCCAGTCGCGCGTGTTCTACTCGATGAGCCGCGACGGGCTGCTGCCGCGCGTGTTCAGCGACGTGCATCCGAGGTTCCGCACGCCGTGGAAGTCGAACCTGATCTTCCTGTTCTTCTGCGGCGCGTTCGCGGCGTTCGTGCCCGAGAGCGTCGTCGGTGACATGACGAGCATCGGAACGCTGTTCGCGTTCATCCTGGTGTGCGCCGGCGTGTGGATCCTGCGCGTGAAGCGGCCGGACCTGCAGCGCCAGTTCAGGACGCCGGCCGTGCCCGTCGTGACCACGCTCGGCATCATCACGTGCGCGGCGATGATCTACGGCCTCGGGTGGACCAACTGGATGCGTCTGGGCGTGTGGCTGCTGCTCGGTCTCGTGGTTTATTTCGCCTACAGCGTGCGGCACAGCCGCCTGCGCCAAGGGCAGCAGGCCGCCGCATCGTGAGGTCGCATGGCGAGCAGATCGGCAGGGCCCGACGCTGTGCTAGAGCGTGCGATCGCGACCCGCTGCGCGTGCGGACCGGTCAGAACCGCAGATTGACGTAGACCGCGAACGTGTCCTCGTCGTTGTCGTTGTCGTCGGCCATGAAGGTCGTGTACGCGACGCTCAAGGCGCCCTGCGGACTGAACCAAGCCGATGCACGCACGCCGAGCGTCGTGCCTTCCTCCGTGTCCGCGTCGCCGAACGAGAAGTTGACCAACGCGCCGAGGCTGAACTGCGGCGAGAAGTAGAAGTCCGTCGCGAAGCCGGCCTCGTAGTTGTCCTCCTCCGAGACCGAGTCGTCGACCGTCGCCATGCCGGCGCGCACCTCGGCGTTGACCGCGCGGCCCTCGCCGAGGTCGTGGACGATCTTGCCGAAGACCCCGTAGTCGATCTCCTCGATCTCGAGCAGGGAGTTCGCCTCGATCTCCTCGAGGCCGACGCTGACGCCCACGAGCGCGTGCGGCGCCACCCAGTAGCCGATCGAACCGTTGACGTTGCTGAGGTCGATGTCGATTCCCGCGTCCCCGTCGAGCGTGCCGAGCGAGAGGTTCAGCGAGGCCGCAAACGGCGTCTCCTTGTCTGCGAAGTTGAAGCCGGCGGCGAACAGCGGACCGTCGGCCGAGAACGCGCCGACCTCGAAGTCAGAGTAGTTGACGCCGAGGTTGACCGAGGTGCTGTGCTCGAGGAAGGCCGCCTCGTTCCACGGATGATTCGCCAGTGAGACCGGCTTCAGGTGGTAGACCCCTGCCAGCACGTAGTTGTCGATCTCGATGTCGGGATTCGTGTCGGTCGTGCTGCTCGCCCAACCGCCGATCAACTCGAACTGGAACCGGTCCAGTCTCCCGCCGCCTTGCGCGGTCAACGGGCCGGCGACGATGGCAGCAGCGAGGGCACTCGTGATTCTCGCGTTCATGGTCTGATCCCAGGTGTGGGTGCCGCGCCCATCGGCAGGCCCTTGGCCGCTCTTGAGGGGCCACGTCTCCCGGCGATCCCCTGAGCGCGAACCCGCTGTGCGATCGCGACAGTGCATGCTGGGCCAAGATGAGACACGCACCGTTCTAGGCGCTGAGCACGAACTCGCGGCGCGTGATCCTCCAACTCCCCGCCGCGAGAAAGAGCACGAGCACGACAGCAAGCGTCACGACCGCCGACGTGGCGCTGTCGAACCGGCTCAGTTCGAAGCCCTCGACCTCGCGCCAGGCATCCGAACCCGTCGTCCCCACGATGCTGCGCAGATAATACTGCACCGTCAACGCCTGATTCCGACCGGGCAGATTCGCGAGGAACCCCTCGATCGCGAACGCATACCCCAAGCCGACGATCATCGGATGGCGGAAGAAGACTCCGGCGGCCGCGAAGATCGCCGAATACACGGCCCCGCCGAGAACCGCGGCCTCGAGCAGCGGAACCACGATCCCGCAACCGACCGCAGGACCGGGCGCGGCCGAACGCGACGCGAGGAAAGCCGTCGACAGCGCGGCGACCGCGAGCAGCGTCGACACGAACAGCAGTGCCGCCAACCAGCGGCCCAGCAGCACGGATGCGCGCGGGATCGGCCGCGAGAACAGATAGGAGATCGTGCGGTCCTCGATCTCCTCGGTGACGACCGCGGATCCCGCGACGAGCGCCAGCAGCGGCACGATGACCTGCAGCAGCAGCAGCCACCCGAGATTGGTCGCGATCTCGGCACCCGAGACCTCGCCGAACGCAGCGACGAGCCAGGCCAGCGCCGGCGTCGCCGCAGCGAGCGCGAGGCATGCGAGCGCGCGGCGGCTCCACCACACGCGCGAGAGCTGGGTCCGGAACAGCAGCCAGGTCGATGCGGCGAGTCCGGGCATGTTCACGAGACCAGGTATTCGAAGACGGCTTCGAGGCCGGCGTCGGGTGTTTCGAGGCTGCGGATGCCCGCGCGCACGGCGGCGGCCGTTCGCGGCAAAGCCGACAGGAAGCCCTCGAGATCGTGCGTCTCGACGCCGAGCGACGTCCCGTCCGCCGATATCCTGAGCGAACCGACGCCGGGCAGGTCGAGCACCGCGCGCGCCAGCGCCCGCGCGTCGCGGGCCCGGATCTCGACCTTGCGCGGGTGACGCGAGAGCAGCGCCCGGATCTCGGGTACCTCGCCCTGCGCGAGCACGCGGCCGCGGTGCAGCAGCAGCACGTTGTCCGTCAACTCCTCGACCTCGTGCAGCACGTGGCTCGAGACGAGGATCGACGTGCCGCCGCGAGCGAGCTCGAGCATCAGCTCGACGATGCCGCGCCGCGCGATCGGATCGAGACCCGCGAGCGGCTCGTCGGCGACGAGCAGCTTCGGCGCATGCGCGATCGCCTGCGCGATCTTGGTCCTCTGGCGCATGCCGCGCGAATAGCCGCGCGTCGGCCGGTTCATCGCATCGGCGAGCCCCACGCGTTCGAGCGCCTGGCCGGCGCGATCGCGCGCCTGCTTGGCCGAATGCCCCGAGAGGCGCAGCAGGAAGGCCACGAAGTCGCGGCCGGTCATGTCGTTGTAGAGCGCGTCCTGCTGCGGGACGAAGCCCGTCTCCGCGAAGTGCGCGCGGTTTGCGAACGGATCGCGGCCGAGGACCTCGATCGTGCCGCGCGACGGCCGGATCTCACCCGCGACGAGCTTCAGGAACGTCGACTTGCCCGCGCCATTGGGACCCAGCAGGCCGATGACGCCCGGTTCGAGCTCGAGCGCGACGTCCACGAGCCCGACCACGGGTCCATACCAGCGAGCGAGATCCCGAGCAACGAGCAGCGTCATGCAGAGGCTTCCAACCTGCGGACACGCGCGAAGAGGATCGCCCAGGCTGCGGCCGTGATCCCGAGCACGACGGCGAAGGACCAGCGCACGTCCCAATGCATTCTCATCGACGGTCCGTCGAGCATCCAGCCCGCGATGCGCTGCATGTTCATCTGCAGGCTCAGCATCAGGAAGCGGTCGTCCTGCTGGAGGTTCGCGAGGACCACGGAGATCGCCGTCGTGATCATGAAGAACGCGAAGCTCGCCACGAGCGCGAGGGTCTTGCGCAGGAACAGGCTCGAGATCGCGAGCATCACGCTCCCCCACACGCCCGCCCAGAGGGTGCCGAACAGGATCGTGCGCGGGATAAGCGAGCCTTCGTCGCGCAGGAACGCGAAGTCCGGCGACGCGAACGTCGCGACGATGCAGATCACGAGCCCTGGCGCCACCACGGCGATCCCGCCGAAGAACAAGACGGTCAGGAACTTCGCGGCGAGGTAGCCGCTGCGCGACAGCGGCCGCGCGAAGTACAAGAGGTGCGCACCGAGCCTTCGATCATCAGCAATGAGTCCCGCGCCGAACCACGCGATCACGAGCAGCGTGAAGAGACTCATCGCGAGGTGGAACATGAAGATCTCCTCGCGCACCTGGATCATCTGCTTCGCGAACCCGACTGCGATCATGCTCGCGGGCGAAGGCCCGCCGAGCGGTGACGGCGTCACACCGGCTTCGAGCGCGAAGCGCGCGTAGACGACGAACGAGAAGATGACCGTCGCGATCGCCGGAGGTCCGAAGAGGATCACGAGCGGCAGCTTGCGCTTCGTCGCGGCCGCGATCCCCGCGCGCGCGAGCGCAAGGAAGCCGAGCGTCCGCGCACCAAGCGTGCCGCGGAACGGGCGATAGACCTCGGTGTTCGTGCGGGCCACTAGGTTCGCTCCTCGTTCGCCACGCCGGCCACGAACACCTGCTCCAGCGAGGAGCGGACCTCCTCGATGCTGCGCAGCGAAGCTCCCGAGTCCGCGGCGAGCGCAAACAGCTCGTCCGCGTCGGAAGCACGGCCGTCGAGGCGGATCGCAATGCGACCGTTGACCTCCGGCGTGCACGCGTAGCCCGACGCCGCGAGTGCCTGCTCGAACCGCGCGCGGTCGCCGCCGACCTCGACGCGCACGCGGATGCCGTCGGTGCGCGTGAGCTCCGCGATGCCGCCCGCGAGCGCGACCGCCCCCTCTTTGAGCACGACGACGTCCCGGCACGTTCGTTCGATATCGGGCAGCAGGTGCGAGCAGAGCAGGAGGCTCTTGTGCTGCACGTGACCGAGGTCGTGGATCAGGTCGAGCATGTGGCGGCGGCCCTTCGGGTCGAGTCCGCTGGTCGGCTCGTCGAGCAGCAGCAGGCCCGGGTCGTGCACGAGGGCCTGCGCCAGCTTGAGGCGCTGCTTCATGCCCGCGGACCACTCGTCGGCCAGACGGTAGCGCGCTTCGTCGATGCCGACGTAGTCGAGGACCTCGTGCGCACGCGAGAGTGAGTCAGCGCGCGTGAGGCCTGTGAGCTGGCCGAGCGTCGAGACGATCTCGAGGCCGGTGAGGCCGGGGATCGAACACTCGTTCTCCGGCATGTAGCCGACCGAGCGGCGCAGTGCGAGGCGACCGCTCGCGGTGGTCGGATCGCAGCCCGCGATCGTGGCGTGGCCGGCATCGGGCCGCAGCAGGCCGAGCAGCAGCTTGATCAGGGTCGTCTTGCCGGCGCCATTCGGTCCGAGGAGACCCGTGGGTCCCGGGGCGAGTTCGAGCGACAGCGAACGCAGAGCGCGGACCGATCCGTAACTCTTCTCGAGTCCGCGGATGACCACGACGGCTTCAGCAGTGCTCGAGGAGGCTTCGGCCACGCGTCGGACTTTACATTACAAAGCCTCGGCGCGTCCAGGACGCAGTTCTTCGAGCTGTGACGCGGCGCGCACCCTACCGCGTGGATGTCGGGCACCTGCGGTCAGTGCTCGAAACGGATGACGTGCGCGAGGTCGACGAACAGTTCGCCGGTCAGATCAGTGGCGTAGCCGTCGACGTGCGCCATCTGGATTGGTGGCGCGTTGCCGATCGTCCAGGTGAGCGCGTTGCTGCTCGCCTGCTGCGTCCACTCGATCCACTGCGTGGTCAGGGTCGAGCCGATGACGGTCGGCGTGTTCGGGATCGGGACGATGTAGTCGGCGCGCGCAGCCGCCGGCGCGTTGTCTACGAACATCACGAAATCGAGCGCGATCGGCAGGTTGATGAACATCGTGCAGTTCAGAGGCGCCGCCGGCAGCACGATCGCCAGTGGCCAGCCCGGGGGGAACTCGGTCGCGAACGCGACGAGTCCGAAGCTGCCGAGTGGACCGAAAGCGAAGAAACTGCCTTCGCCGCCGGGCACGAGCGTGCGCGGCACGGCGGTGCTCCAGCGATGTTGAGGGCCACCGTAGGCACCGCAGCCGCCGCCGAGGTCGACCACTGTGCTTGTGACCGGGCTCTGGTCGGCATCGCAGGGCCACCATCCCGCCTCTTGGCCGGGGAGCGGCGAGCCGACTATGTCGATGCAGAGGTTCCCGCCCTGGTAGAGGAATGAGTTCTGGAAGGGAATGCGCAGGATGTTCGAGGCTGTCCAGTTCGGCGAAGTCGTCGCCGGCGAGGCAGGGAGCTGGAGCTGGCCGCTGAACACCGTCACAGGGGCTGGTCCGATGTTGTTCGCGAACGTGCTCGATGTCGACAGCGGCTCGGTCGCGGTGATCGACAAGGTGACGGTGAGGTTCAGCGATCCAGCCCGGAAGTCGTCGGTCTGCGCGTTGCGACGGAACTCCAACGCTGTCAGCGTCTGTCCGACGAGGCCCTGCTGCTGCAGAAGCGAGTCATCGATGATCTGCTGTTGGCGGAGTGGCTTGGACGCGCCGGGAACCCAGAGCTGGCCAGGGGCATCCGCGGCAACGTAGTTCGCCGGGATCACGGTGAACTGCGGACCTTGCGCGTGAGCGATAGCTGTCGCGATCGCCGCTGCCGTGAGGATGAAGTAGGTCGGGTTCATGGGTTCACCTTGCGTTGGTTTCACGGACCGATGATTTCGATGTAGTGCGTGGTCTTTCGATTGCCTTTCCCGGTGACGATGATGAGCACAGGAGGTGAAGGCTGGGGAGGAATAGGAACCGGAACTGTTCCACCCGGAGGAACAGGTAGCGTCGTCGAACCAGCACCTCCGGAGGTCACGGTGACTGATGCGTCCCCGGTCTCGACCTTAACCGAGGCGCTTCCACCGGCGGTCGCCGTAGTAGGCCCGCTGATTCCACCGGGGCCTTGGACTCTCATTTCACCCTTTTCATCTCGGGCAATCGCGCCTGCAGCCGCAGCCCGTTCTTGGGTAGCACAGCAGGGTCAGCTAGCTCGATCGTCTGAATCAGCACCTGCTTGCAGAGTCGTGGCCACCCAGTGTGTTGTCCGGCCAGCACCCGGTCCACGAGCCGCTCCATGCCGTGCCACAGGTATTGGTCGCTGGTGTACGTGCTGCGGACCTGCTCCATAAACACCTGAATGTGGCTCTCCAATTCCTCGATCGGCGACTTCAGGGCCCAGCCACGCAACTCGTCCAAGTCCGGATCGCCGGTGGGCGCGAGCCCCGCAGCCAGATCCAGCTCCGCATCCTTCGCACCCGCGCTGCTACTCGCCGAGTTCACGCCAATCACGTAACCGCACGCCCCGCCGATCGAGACGCCGAACGCGAGGGTACTACCGGCGAATAGGAACGCACGACGAGTCGGCATCGAAGGGACCTGTGGCTTCGGAGCGACGAGACAAGCGAGGTCGAGGCGCATGGGAGAACCCCGGATGCAAGAGAGGGCAGTCGCGCGCAGGGCGCAACCGCGAGGACTGAGTGCCGGAATCGTCCGACTCGATGAACCCGCTTGTCAAGCCCTGAGTCGACGGGGGGCGACGGGGACTTGGACGTGGACGGGAGCGTACTGCAGCAGCGGGCGAGACAGTGGAAACCTATTACTTCGACCCAGCTCGGAGGGGACTCAGTTGTCACACACTCACCGACCGCTCGCGACCGCAATGAGCACCTGCAGCACGAGAGCAATCAGCTGAGGCGGTCGCCGCGAGCCCGCGCGGCCGGCCGCGGGAGTCTGGGGCGGAACGGGCCGCCGAACTCCCGTTCGGCTCGCGAACGGACCGGACCGCGCGCCGCGGCGCTCGGAGCTCGATCGTACTCCTCGCTTGCGGGCGTCTGCCCCCCTCGACCTGCGCCGCAGAAGACGGGGCTACAGCGCGAGGCGATCGCCTTCCTGCAGCACTGGGGAAGAGTCAGAAGCAGATGCTCGCTTCCTGGAGTAGTGCTGATCTGACAGAAGCCCTGACCTTCCGGCGAGGAGAGGCGCAGATTCGCGCCGCAGACCGCCAGTGGTTCGTCGGGCCACGCCGGCCGCCTCGCAAACTTCGCGCGCTCACATCGCGAGCGCCGACAGGGAACCCTCCTTCGGCAACTCGATCCAGCCCTCGCTCCGAGTGCACGAGTCGTCCGGCAACTCGTCCGTGAGGCCAACCCGTGCCGCCCGCGCAACGAGACTCGCAACCAGGGCGTCGAACGCGTCGTCCGAACTTCGGAGCAATTCGCCGTGTTCGGCAGGCACGTCGAGCCAGGAAGCAACAGCGCTCAGCTTCCCGACGAGTTGCACGAGCGCCGCGCGCCGTTTCGCGCCCTTGTAGCTCCTGTCGACCAAGCCCCACCGGCGAAGCGCCGCAGCGGGATACACCTCGAAAACCGCTTTGAGTGCGGCCGGGTCTGCCTCGCGAAGCCGCTGCAGGAGCCCGCGGCATCGCATCGCGACCACGCCGATCCGGTCCGACGACACGCTGAGCGGCCAACGTCCCGTTTCCCTTCGTATGTAGTGATCCGTCTCGCGAAAGCACAATGCGTCTCGCTGCTTGTGTGTCCACTCGTCCAGCCGCGGCTTCCCGGTGAGCAGTTCCACGAACGGTGCAGGCCATCCGAACGGCGCGTCGATCCCCACAGCGTCGGCATGCGCAGCGAGCGAGGTGATCGCGTCGTCATCAGCGACGACCACGAGTTCCCTGACGGACGCCCGGCCGTCGGCCCATTCGATCACGCACGTCGCAGTGCGTTTGGCGGCGGAGGCGAGGTCGACGCCCATTGTCTTCACCTCTGGATCATCCACCCGAGAAGGCACAGGCGCACGCGCGCTCGCGACACGCTCACATTCAACCCACGCGGTCGCCATGAGCGGCGCGGCACGGTTGCCAGCTGCCGGGGCAGCGGCGGAGTTTCGCGACGCACGTGCGGGTCGGCAACCCGCTGTTCGGCCAGGAGCTCTTCCTCGCCTGCGTCGTCGACGTTCCTTTGGGCCGTGCTGGCGCTGCTGTGACCCGCCGCCGCGGCCCGCAGTTCGGGGCACGCGCGGCGGCCTCACGGACCTCGCACCGCGAAAACCCCAGCCGCTTGCGAGTATCGCCCAACTACCGTGAAGATCAGCGCATGAGAACACCCGCCCTCCTCGTGTTTGTGTTTGCTCTGGCCGTTCCATCACCTGCGCAGGTCGAGGTGCCCGAGACCCCGGCAGGCCGCCAGTTCACGCGTTGGTTCGACCTGTTCAATCGCGGGGAGAAGAAGCCGCTCGAAGACTTCCTCGAAGCGAACCATCCGTCCGGTCGCGCGCGGGCCATGCAGTTCCGCGACATGACTGGCGGCTTCGACCTCGTGAAGGTCGAGGACGCGTCGGCTCCGACGAAGCTCGCCGGCATCGTCAAGGAGCGCGACTCGAGCACCTACGGTCGGTTCGAGCTCGAGGTGGAAGCCGCGGAACCCCACAAGTTCAGCGGGTTCCGCATCAACGTCATCCCGCGTCCCGCCGACATCCCGCCGCCGCCGCGGCTGACCGAGGAGGAAGCGATCACCCTGCTGCGCTCGACGATCGAGAAAGCGGTCGCCGCCGACCGGTTCTCTGGCGCCGTCGCACTGGCGAAGGGCGGAAAGACAGTCTTCTCCGGCGCCTGGGGGCTCGCCGACCGCGAACGCAAGGAGCCGAACCGCGTCGACACGCGCTTCCGCATCGGCTCCATGAACAAGATGTTCACGGCGGTCGCGACCGCGCAGCTCGCGCAAGCGGGAAAGCTCGCCTTCACCGATTCCCTCGGCACACACCTGACCGAGTACCCGAACCACGACGTCGCATCGAAGGTCACGATCCACCACCTGCTCACGCACACCGGCGGGACCGGCGACATCTTCGGCCCGCAGTTCGAGGAGAAGCGCAAGGAGTTGCGCGAGCTCGCGGACTACCTCGCGCTCTACGGCGAACGAGCGCTCCAGTTCGAGCCAGGAAGCCGCTGGTCGTACAGCAACTACGGCTTCCTGCTGCTCGGCCTGCTCGTCGAGAAGGTCGGCGGCCAGAGCTACTACGAGTACGTGCGCAAGAACGTCTTCGAGCCCGCCGCCATGACGCGCACCGATTCCCTCGCCGAGAACGAGGACGTCCCGGGGCGCTCGACCGGCTACATGCGCAGCCCCGACGGCTGGAAGCCGAACACGGACACGCTGCCCTGGCGCGGCACCTCCGCTGGCGGCGGCTACTCGACCGTGGAGGATCTCGTCCGGTTCGCCCAGGCGCTGCTCGGCCACAAGCTGCTCGATGGCAAGCACACCGAACTCGTCACCACGGGCAAGGTCGCGACGCGAGGTGAATCCTCCAAGTACGCCTACGGGTTCTTCGACACGGTCGCCGACGGAGTGCGGTGGTTCGGCCACGGCGGCGGCGCGCCGGGCATGAACGGCGAGCTGCGCATCTATCCGGACTCGGGGTACATCGTCGCCGTGCTCGTCAACCTCGATCCTCCCGCCGCGAGCCGCATCGCCGACGCGCTCGGCGAACGCCTGCCGGCCAAGTGACCCGCGTGCGGGGCGTCACTTCTCGATCTTGACCAGCTTCAGGTCAGCGTCCTGGATCAGGCCGACGCCCGGGGCGAACCACTTGTACTCCTTGGCCTTCTCGAGTGGCGTCGTCTCCTCGTACTTCATCACGCGCTCGAACCTGCCTGCCGGTGTGTCGACTGTCTCGCTGAGGCTGATGATCTCGGCGCGGTCCATCGCGACCTCGGGCGCGATCTCCTGGTAGAAGCGCGCGCCGAGCAACGCGATGCCGGGCAGGAACACCCCGCTGCGCGCGCCGTTCTGGCCCGCGAGCCATGCGCCCTCGTGGCTGTGCACCTTGCCGTCCTTGTACATGTCGACGTCCTCGCCGAAGTAGAACACGCTGCCGGTCTTCTTGGAGATAGCGAAGTAGTTGCGCGACACTTCGATCAACTTGCCGTCTGCGCTCTCACGCTCCTCGACGACGCGCGTCTCCACGCCGTCGACCTTCTTGGTCTCGTCCATCACGCTGACCACGAGTTCGACGGTCTTGCTGCCTTCCTTGCCCTGGAACGTGAGCGTGTAGCCAGGCTCGAGGATCATGAACGTGCTCCTGCCGGTCGAGGTGAACTCGTCCGGCGTGGTGTGGAAGACGTCGGTCCACTTCTTCTCCTCGCCACCCTGCGGCGAGACGACCTCCGCGGCCTTGCCGGCGATCACGGCAGCGGCCAGGCCGTCGACGCAGACGGTGGCGGCGAGCTTGCCGTCGAACACCACGACGTCGATCACGGGCTTGCCGGCGGCGAGCCGCAGCGTCGCTTCCATCGCGTGGCCCTTGGTCTTGGCGAGGGCCGCATCGATCGCCTTCGCGAGTGGCACCTTGCAGGCGGCGGCCAGCGCCGTGTGATCGCCGTCCTCGGTTTCCTTCTCGACGACGCTGCCATCGCTCGCGTCGAGGACGACGTTGAGCGTCTTGTTGCCCTGGGCCAGATCGATCGAGAACACGGCCTTGCCCTTGTCGATCTCGAACTCCGCCTTGAACGGCACCACGGGACCGGCTTCCGCCCCCGCTTCTTTCACACTCTTCTGGATCGCTTCCACCAACGTCAATTTGGCCTCCTTGAGGCGCTGTCCCGTCTGGTCGGACTGGGCGGGCGCGGCGACGGGGAGGGTGATGGCGAGGATCAGGACACGGATCGAAAGAGATTGCATACGAGGTTCCTTTGCGGCCCAACCGGTTGGCGTGAATGTGTGCCGGGACGCCGAGCTACGGTGAGTCTACCCGCCAGTGCTTGCGCCAGGATTCAACTGCAGGCACCGAGCCATCGTCCGGAACTGATGGTTTGCGTGGACATGGCACTCTGGGTTGCGTGTGCCTGCGCACGTGCCCCCAGTTGCTTGTGCTTCCCGGTGCCGTGTCCACGCAAACCATCAGTTTGGTCCAGGAGCAGTTCGGCAAGGGAGGCAGAGACCTGGATTGGTTGCCGGGCCGCGGGCGAGCGTGGCTACGTTGTGTCGACCCGCGATCGCGCGGACCGCGAGAACTCCCTTGCTCCCAGCGTCCACTCGGCTCGCGCCCTGGTGCGTGATGTCGACGTGGCAGCGCGCGCCGCGATGCACGGCGCCGAGCACGCGCGCGGGATCGAACAACCCGGTCGATGCGTCCGCGACCGGCGTGACCTTCACGCCCTGATGGAAGTGCAGCAGCACGAACTGCAGAAACACGAAGCCGTCCTGCCGCCGGTTGCCGGCCTGGAACGCACCCTGCTGGATCTCGCCCTCGGGGTCGATGCCGTAGCCGGTCAGCACGTGGCCGACGTCGTGGTATGCGATCGACTCCGGGATGCCACCGCGTTCGCCGGGGAGCCCGAAGCGCCGCGACGTGAGGTGCATCCAGTATTCGCGGCCGAGCGTGCCTTCCGGCAACAGTCCGAGCCGCTTGTATGACCACAGGCGCCCCTTGTTGACGGCGAGGCGCAGGAACATCGCGCCGAGCATGCGCACCGGGCCGAGCACACCTTCACTCGTGTAGGCCTCCTTGATCATCACGCGCATCAGCCGTCGCATCGTGAGCAACCGCGCGCGGAAGTGACGACCGCGCGCGACCGCCGCGAGCACCGGCAACACGGGATCGTAGATCGCGAGCGCGTCGGCGAGGCGCTGCACGAACGCGACGGCCGTGAGCCGCACCGGCACCTTGACCAGCGCCGCGACGGCGGCGAGCTGCACGAGCCGCTTGCGCTGGTGCGCGTTCATCCATTCGCGCGCGACGACGGCGGGTTCGATCTGCGTGAGCGCGTCGAGCGGCTGCTCGAAACCGGCGATGCGCGCGTACGCACGCAGGAATGCTGTGCCCTCGGGGCTCAGGGGCCGCCCCCCATCCACGGCCGTGCGCAACACGCGAAACACGGCCGACCACTGCTGCGAACCTTCGAACACGACGATGTCCATGACGATCTCCTCGGAAACGATTGCCGGCGCGCCGCGAGGGACCGCCGAGCGGGAATGAGCACCCGCTCGAACGAACCGAAACCGGAACGCGTGGCGGCAACTCGCGCCCTGAAGCGAGCGCCGTGCCACGGGCGCCAGATTCCTGGAACGGAACCAGACTCAAGGGTTTGCGCGCAGAACGAGGGGTGCGAGCGTTCCAGCCGTGGTTGGCGATCCATCGCCAGACCCTGTCGATTCTCGTACACGTTGGCGAAGGATCGCCACGAGCCGCGACGCCGCCGCGAACGGCGCGAATGCCACGCAAGTCCGATGGCGCGTGACGCTTGCGAAGAACTTCGCGGTAGCGCGTTCGATCCCGAGCACACGCCCGACGTGCGCAGCGCGCGCATCACGATGGAACGCGCCGAGACCGAGTCACGCCGCTACGGACGCGTCGTCGAGTCGGGCGCGGTGTCGGGCATGCTGCACGACCAGAAGCGCGCGAGCTGGCTCGGGGCGAAGGAGCGCTACGAAGCCGAGGTCGCGCGGGCTGCTGCAGGCCGAGCTCGACGGCGCGCGCAACCGGCTCGCCGCCGTGCAGGCCATGGTGCGCCTGTATGCGGCGCTGGGCGGCGGGTGGATCGAGGAAGGCGTGGCCGAGGGAGCGCAGCGATGAACGCGTTGCCTGTGACCACGGACGTGCCGCGCCGCGGCAGAGCCCAGGTCACGAAGGTGATCTGGGGATCGTGAACCCGTGCTTGCCAGAGCCTGTGTGCGGCGAGCTCATCGCGCGTCACTTCTTGCGGAGGAGCATGTCTACCTTCTTGCCGCCCCTCTCGTCCACGTAGGTGACGACGCCGGCAGTGTACTTGCATGTCTTCGGATCGCCCTTGCCGTCGGTGATGAAGTTCAGCGTCAACATGTCGCCTTCGAGCTTCCACGTGCCGATCGTCGAGATCGCGTCCATCGGCGGCATGTTCATCTCCATGCGCATCCCGCCCTCCTCCTTGAGCACGAGCGTGACGGACCACCTGCCCACCATGGTGTCGAGCGCAGCCTTGTCGGGGGGGCCCTCGGCCCCCGCCGCGATGGTCTTCTTGAGCTCGACCTTGTCGAGTTCGTAGGTGCCGACCGCGCTGTCGCCGCACGCGGGAACGAAGAGCCAGGAAGCGGCGACGAGCAACGACCAGAGCTTGTTCATGCCCGCAGGATGGCGGCGCGGCGAGGCGGATGCCACCCCCCGTTGCAGAAGCACGCGCCATCGACGCAGGAACAGCGCGGCGCTGTCACGGCGCCTTCGCGAATGCGCCGCCCCGTGATCGTGGTCGTCTTCATGCGCACGAACCCGAGCGTCAGATGCGTGACGAGCCAGTCGTGGAACGACGTGGCCGAGGAGGCGCGGAAGTCGGCGACGCCTTCGCACGAGCCGCATGACTCACGCAGCAGTCCCGCGACGTCCGCCTGGCTCTCGCCGAAGAGGCCGTGCACCCAGAGCACGGACTTGCCCGTCGCGGTGAACGGCTCGGCGACCGCGTTCGGCGGGGCCGGCGACGCACTCACGGGATAGGGGACCGACGCGAGGTCGTAGTGCAGGGAACTGCAGCCTGCGAGCAGGCCGGTTGCAGCGGCGGCGAGACGGGAGACCTTGGGCATGCGCACATGCTCGTTTCCGCGGGCGGATCGTCGCCAGTCTCGGCTCCCGCACCCGGTCACTCGTTCGAGCAACCGAGTAGCAACGCGAGCCAGAGCTGGTCTTCCGGCTCAAACGGTCTGCGCACCAAAGTAGTACAGCGGAGTGCCACCCGCGTCGTGGAGAGCCAGCGCACATCCGGGGATCGTGTCATCCCAACCGGTGCTGCTTTGACGAGAAAACACCACCGTGTTCGTTTCGATCGAGTAGCCCGCCGGCCATCCCGCATCTTGCTGGGCATCCTCACCCGCATCTCGGGCAGCGAGGTAGAGGTAGTAGTTCTGCTGGTCGAGATCCTGCGACTCGGTCACGGTCGCCGGCAGCTCTTGACTGAACAGCGCGTAGCACGTTGCAGCGTCACCCTGAGGAGTGACTTTCTTGCCACTGTCGTTGGAACACGTGGGTTCGATTGCGATCAGGCTCATGTTTCACGTCCTTCTGGTTGGTGGACCTCGCAGCTGATGTCGTCACACAATGCGAAAGCGCAAAGCAGGTTGAATCTCTCACCCAGGGCTGCGTTGCCTGCCGGCGATACCTCGGCGTAGGCCCTGCGCAGACGTTCGCGCTTCTCGGCAGGGAACTCGCGGCCGTTGCGCCACGCGAATCCGTAGCTCGACCAGGTCCGGCGGCCGCCACTCCAATAGAGGTCCAAGAAGATCTCGCTCGTGCGAACGAACGTCGCCAGCGCCCGCGTCCAGACGATGCGCCGCTGCTCATCGGGGTCGTGGTCGCTCAGATACAGCGCGAATTGGGCGAACAGCAGGTAGTTGATCCCGTCCGGTTCCCCGTGGCGCTGCAGCTCGTTGTCGATGCCTCCGAGAGCAAGGTCCCCGCACACGAAGTTCTCGAAACACTCGTCGAGCTTCTTCAGGTTGGCCGGCGTGTTGATGTCACCGAACGCCTTCACGATCAGGGCCGCGAGCAGTTGTGCCGCGCGCAGCGCCGTGATGTGAGTCTCATCGCAATCTGGCCTGCTCTCGAGAAAGCGCAGGCCACGCACCTTCGCCCGCGCGCGATCCTTGAGGCGAACCCGCAGCAGATGAGTCAGCGCGTGCATCCTCCGCTTCTCGGCGCCCTTCAAGCGGTCCGGGTTGGTGCTCCGGTCCAGTTCGTAGAAGAACCACATCTGCGGCGCCTTGGGGGATGGATCTGGTCCTGGCTCCTCGAGCCTCGCGTTTTCCTCCTGCTCGATCTCCTCGATGCGCTCGCGACGGCGGTCGAAGATATCGAGCGTTGCTGCGGTGGGATGATCGCTCAGGTGCCGGCAGGCAGCGGGGATGGTGTTGTCATCACAATCGCTTCCCATGGTGCAAGCGTCCTGCTTCTCCTCACCGTGATCGCGCGCACCGAAACCCGATCCAGTAGCACGCATAACCAGACGAATCCCCCCTGGT
>DASRJH010000126.1:0-12453 GCA_035649575.1 Planctomycetota bacterium | reverse complement strand
GTGCGCCTCGGGCGAGCCGTAGGTGCCCAGGTAGTGCACGCGACCCGACAAGGTGACGCGTGCCTGCCCGGACGAGTGCCGCAGCAGGCCGGGGACGCGGGGATGGAACTTCGACTTCTTCGTTCTGGCCATCGTTGTAGCTCCGTGCGCCAGCACTCGTTTCGAGGCTGGCCAGACAGTCCTGGCCCGACAGTCCGGGGGTCCAGGTGCCGCACGGCGCGATGGCCGGTTCGACGCGGCTCTGCAACCGCGTCGCTCAGCAAGATTTGAAAGTGGTCGGGCCGAGAGGATTCGAACCTCCGACCTACTGGTCCCAAACCAGTCGCGCTACCAAACTGCGCTACGGCCCGACGCGAGGACGGTATCGGCTGCCAGCGCCTAGGAAAAGCAGCAAGCCGGTGCCTCGTCGCGCGAGGCGCCTGCGCAGGGACCCTCCGGCGCGCCATCAGCTGCGCGCGCCGTCAGTCGCGACCGACCCGCGCGCGACTCAGAAACCCACCACAGCCGTGCCGCCGTTGCTGAACTTCAGCATCGTCGAACCGGTGTCGAGGCTGACGCCCTGGTTGTAGAACGTGAACCCGGCGAACGGCGGGTAATACGGGATCGAGAAGGACCAGGTCGCAGTAGTCCCGGCGCCGATCACGGTCTCCATCGACAGCGGATCGACGAGCAGGTCACAGCCCGGGTAGCCGAAGCCAGCGAGCGGGAACGGCAGCGGAATGGCACCGCCGAACAAAGTGTTGGACAGGCCCGTGATCATGAGGCCGACGCCGACAGGCAGGTTGCCGAGGTCGACGCTCAACACCGAGCCGAGGATCGGCCTCGAGCCCGTTGCAGCGGCGAGCGTCGGAATGCCGAGCGCGCCCGGGCAGCCGGTGCCGAACGTCGAGTAGCTGGCGCCGAACGCGATCACGACGTTGTCGACGGCGAACACATTGCCCGCATTGGAGCCACCCGCAAACAAGCGGAAGTCCGTGCCTCCCGGACCGAGGCCCTGGCCCGGCAGCGCCAACGGTGACGGCGGGACGTAGACGGTCGTCACGAAATTCGGGTCCCTGATCGAGAACTCGACGTAGACGCCGTTCACGAGGTCGACCGTCACTCCCCACCGATACCAGACGCCGAGTTGCAGGTTGTTGAACGCGGGGTCGGGCAGGATCGTCTGCGTGCCGGCCGTCGAGCTCGGCCCGATCACCAGGCCCGCGTCCCACGATGTCGGCGGCAACGCGATCGGCATGGTCCAGCGCGCGAGCAGGTTCACGTGACAAATGGTGGCTGACGGTTGGAACGAGATGCTGCCGATGTTCTGCGTTGGCGTCAGTGTGCCGAGGTAGTTGCACGCCACGTCGTACTCCACGCGGATGAGCCCGGTTGGCAGGGTCAGCGCGCGCTGCGACCTCGCGAAGGCGGTGCCACCAGCCGACAGGCCGCCCCAGAAGTTCGCGCCGCCGAGCAGATTTGTCGCGAGGCCCAGCGTGTTGCCAGCGTAGGTGTGGATGTTGCCGTCGATGCTGCCGGCGACCGCAGGTACGTAGAAGCCGTCTTGTCCGGCGCACGGCGTGCCGATCGCACTGGCGGTGAAGGTCTCCCAGTCGGTGGAGTAGCCTTGCGCGGCAAGCGACGCGAGAGGTGTCACGACTGCGAGAAAGAGGACGTAAGAGGAGCTAGGCATGGTTTGTCGAGGGTTGTGAGAGGTGAGCCTTCCCCTGACCCGGGTTGATTGCATCGGGTCCGCACCAACGTGGCAAGTCCCGGCGAAGGCTCCCAAGGCTCCCGAGCGAAGCCTCCCGAGCGAAGCCAAGGGGAGGCGTTCGCGAGCCAATCGCGCAGCTCCGGGAGACGGCCACATCGACCGAGATCCGGCGAGCGAAGACCGCGCAACGGCCCACGGGAAGCAGGAAGTGCGTGGCCGTGCGCAGCGACCCACGCTGAGGAGGGTCGGATCAGGTGCGCGCCGAGTCGACGCCCGGCGCGCTCACACTCAGACCAGCGCGTGCTTCAGAGGCCCAGCTGGGCCGTGCCGCCGTTGCTGAACGCCAACATCGGCGTACCCGCCTCGAGGCTGGCGCCTTGGTTGTAGAACGTGAAGCCAGCGAACGCTGGATTCGGCGGGACCACGAAGGACCAGGTCCCCGACGTTCCGGGACCGATCACGGTGTCGATCAAAAGCGGATCGACGAGCAGGTTACAGCCGGGGTAGCCGAGGCCAGCCAGCGGGAAGGGCAGCGGAATGGCGCCGCCGAGCAGCGTGTTGGAGAGGCCCGTGATCATGAGGCCGATGCCGAAAGGCAGGTTGCCGAGGTTGACGTTCAACGTCGTGCCGAGCTTGGGCAACGAGCCCGGTGCAGCCGCGAGAGTCGGAATGCCGAGGGCTCCAGGGCAGCCCGTGCCGAACGTCGTGTAGGTCGCAGTGTAGGTGATGCGCAGATTGTCGACTGCGAACACGTTGCCCGCCGTGGTGCCGCCGGCGAAGAGCCGGAAGTCGGTCGGCAGCGGCGCGCCGATCCCGGGAGCGATCGGCAGCAGCAGCGGCGTCGCTGGCACATGGGTGGTCGTGACGGCGGTGACTCCGTTCGTGATGCTGAACGAGTCGTGCGTGCCGGCGATCAGGTCGATCGTCACCGACCAGTGGTGCCAGACGTTCATCGCGAGGCCCTGGAAGGCCGGGTCGGGCAGCACGGTCGTCACCGTCCCCGGGGGCGTGGCGCCGCGCGTGACGACGTTGGCGTCCCACGTGGTCGGCGGGAAGGCGATGGGGGGCGTGTACGCGGCGAGCAGGTTGACATAGATCGCGTTCGTCGACGGCTGGAAGGAGAAGCTGCCGATGTTGTTCGTCGGCACCACCGCGCCGAGGTAGTTGCAGCACACGTCGTAGTCGACCGTGATCTTCGTGCCTGGCAGCGTCAGTGCGCGCTGCGAGCGTGCGAACGCGGTGCCACCCGCCGACAGGCCGCCCCAGAAGTTGGCGCCGCCGTTCGGGTTCACCGGCACGCCGAGCGTGTTGCCGGCATAGGTGTGGATGTTGCCGTCGATGCTGCCGGCGACGGCGGGAATGTAGAAGCCGTCCTGTCCGGCACACGGAGTGCCGGCGGCACTGGCGGTGAAGGTCTCCCAGTTGGTGGAGTAGCCTTGCGCGGCAAGCGACGCGAAAGGTGTCACGGCTGCAAACAGAAAGAGGACGCGGGCAGAACTAGGCATGGTTTCTCTGAGGTGTTGTGAAAAGGGAACCCTTCCCCTGACCCGGGTTGATTGCATCGCGTTCGCACCGCCGGAGCAAGCCCCGCGACGACATCACGACTGCGGCCCTTCACGCTGCCTCGAGGCGATTCTTCCGCCCGAGGGCAATTGCACGCGGCACGCGCGGCTCCTCGCTCCGTCGCGCTGAGCTCTCCCTGCTCACTTGTCGGCGGCTTTGTCCGCGGGCCGCAAGTGCCGCGCGAGGAAGCCGTGCATGCGCTGCAGGAAGTGCACGCGGTCCTTGCCGACCAGACCGTGCTTCTGCTTCGGATACGGTAAGTAGTCGATCTGCTTGCCGGCTTCGATGCAGCGGTCGACGAAGGCGAGGGTCTGGACCCACATCACGGTGCGATCGTCGGTGCCGTGGACGAGCAGCAGCGGCCGCTCGAGCTTTTCCACGTAGGGCAGGCAGCTCGAGACGCGATACCCGGCGGCGTTCTCGCTCGGGCTGTCCATGTAGCGTTCGGTGTAGCCGGTCTCGTACATCGCCCAGTCGGTCACGGGCGCGCCGCTCACGCCGCAGGAGAACGTGGCCGGCGAAGACAGCATGAGCCGCAGCGTCAGGTAGCCGCCGTAGGACCAGCCGTGCACGCCGATGTGGCTGCCGTCGACGAACGGCTGCTGCTGCAGCCACTCGACCGCGCGCAGCTGGTCCTGGACCTCGAGCACGCCGAGCCGCCGATACAGCACCTGCTCGAACGCGATGCCGCGGTTCGGCGTGCCGCGGTTGTCGAGCCAGCAGACCACGTAGCCCTCGGCCGCGAACGACTGCAGCCACAACGGCGCTCCGCCGAGCCACTGGTCGGTCACGAGCTGCACGTGGGGGCCGCCGTAGACGTAGAGCAGCACGGGACACTTCTGGCCGTCGGCGAGGTTCGGCGGCAGGGCCAGGTGACCGTAGAGCACCGTGTCGTCCTCGGCCTTGATCTGGAAGGGCCGCTGTTGCGGCAGCGCGAAGGGCTGCAGCGGGTCGGGCGGCTGCGGCAGCGGGGTGCTCGTGTTCGTCGCGAGCTCGAGCAGGCGGGCGCTCGGTCGCGTCTCGAGGTTGGACCAGACGACGTGGGCCCACTGCCGGTCGGGCGAGAGCTCCGCGCGGTGCGTGCCGCGTTCGCGCGTGACCTGCGTGACTTCGGTGCCGTCGATCTTGGCCGCGAACAGATGCAGCTGGCGCGGGTCCTCGCCCGAGGCCTGGAACCACACGGTCTTGCCGTCGGCCGACACGCCGAGCAGCTGCTGCACGTCGAAGGCGCCCTTCGTGACCTGCGCCTGCTCGGCGCCGTCGGGGCCGTGCAGCCAGAGGTGACGGTGGCCGCTGCGCGGCGACCACCAGAGGAAACGGCCGTCGGAGAGGAACGTGGGCCCGTGCTCGGGTTCGACCCATTCGGCGTCGTGCTCGCGCAACAGCGTGGCGAGGCGGCGACCGGTCGCGGCGTCGTAACGCACGAGTTCGAGGTGGTCCTGGCCGCGATTCACGCGCGCCACGACGAGCGTGCCATCGCCCGCGAACGTCACGTTCGTCCAGTAGACGTCCTCGTCGGGATCGGACTGCAGCGCATGCACGCCGTAGTCCGCGGTGTCGCAGACCAGCAGGCTGACCGAGGAGTGCGTGCTGCCGGCCATCGGATAACGACCGTGCACGGGTACAGGCGGCGTCTTGGTCAGGTCCTGATACGGGTACTCGGTGATGTTGCGCTGGTCCTCGCGCGACATGCAGAGGAAGCGGCCGTCCTTGCTCCAGAACAGACCGCGCGTGATGCCGAACTCGGCGCGGTGCGCGGCATTGCCGTAGACGATGTCGGCGCTGCCGTCGAAGGTCAGCTGGCGCAACCTGCCTTGGGCCTCGGCGAGCCAGACCTGGTGTTGGTGCACGTAGGCGGCGCGTCCGTCCCCCGGCGCGATCGCTTCGAGCGGCTCGCCGTCGACGTCGGGGTCGACCCATTCGAGCACGATCTCGGCTTTCGGCTGACCCGGTTGCCAGCGGAACAGACGCGGGCCGGCGGCGATGCGCAGCGTCTTGTCGTCGCTCCATTGCACGTCGGGGAAGGTGGCTTTGCCCTCGGTCTTGTCGCCGATCGCGGCGAGCAGTGCTTTCGCGTCGACGAGCACTTCGTCGGCGACCTTGCCGTCGGCGAAGCGGTGCATGGTCTCCCGACCGTCGGCCGCCGTGCGCACGATGATCGGCGTGTGTCCGTCGGGCAGCCAGAGCGTCCGCGGCAGGGCCGCCTGGAGCTCCTTGCCGCGCGCCAGCACCGTGGCGAGAGTCAGCGTCGCGGGAGCCTGGGTCGCGACGGGTGCCGCGGGGGCCGGGGCCGGTGGCGTCTGGGCCGCTGCGGCGTGCGAGAACGACAGAACGAGCAGCTGGAGTGCGACGCATTCAGGCGCAGTCATCGGAGACCCGATCATCCTGCCTCTGCGTTCAGAACGCCACGGTTGCCAAGCCAGGGTTCGTCCCGCAGTATGCAGAGGCCCGAAGCCCGGAACCTTCTTGACCAGTACGACAGCGCTCGACTCGTCCCGCACGTCGACGGTGGTGACCGGTCGCGCGACGCGCGTCGCCATCGCCGGCTGTGGGTTCATCGCGGGCGTGCACCTGCAGGTGCTGGGCGGCCTGGCCGACGTCGAGGTCGTCGCGGTCTGCGATCCGCAGCGCGCGCGCGCGGAACGGTTGGCGAAGAAGTTCGCGGTGCGCTCCGTGTTCACGTCGGTGCAGGAAATGCTCGCGGCGGGCGGTATCGACGCGGTGCACGTGTTGGTGCCGCCGGCCAGCCACGCGGAAGTCGCGTCCGCGTGTCTCGCCGCGGGCCTGCACGTGCTGGTCGAGAAGCCGCTCGTGTTGCGCTGCGAGCAGGTCGAGACCCTGGCAACGCTGGCCCGCGAGCACGGGCGCGTGCTCGCGGTCAACCACAACCACGCCTTCGATCCCGCCGTGCGGAAGTTGCAGCTACACCTCGGGGCCGCACGACTCGGGAACCTGGAGCACGTCGCATTGCAGCACCATGTGCCGCTGCGCCAGCTGCAGACCGGGGACGTCGGGCGCTTCATGTTCGAGAGTCCGGCGAACATCCTGTTCGAGCAGGGTGTGCATCTGTTCTCGGTCGTGTTCCTGCTGCTCGGTCCGAGCCAGCGCGTGCGCGCGCTGACGAGTCAGCCGCGATCGCTGCAGCACGGGGTCTCGTTCGTCGACGACTGGCAACTCTCGATCGACTGTGGACGCGCCAGCGCGAGCGTGCGCCTGGCGTTCGGACGCCCGCTGCTCGAGACGACGCTGCAGGCGATCGGCAGCGACGGGGCCGCGTTCCTCGATCTACAGCGCGGCAGCTGTTGGGTACGGCGGAAGACGCGCTGGCCCGACTTCCTCGACCACGCCTGCAATCTCGCGCGTGGCTCGCTGCACCTGGCCCGCCGCGCGCTCGCGAGTCCGTTCGGCTACGCGCTGGGACTGTTCGGTCTCGCCTTCCCGGACGACCCGTTCCTGCGCGGCATGCGCGGCTCGTTGCGCGCGTTTCACCGGGCCGTGCGTGGACGCGAGACTCTGCCGCCGGTCATGTCGGCGGCGGGCGCAGCCGCGGTGCTCGCGATGTGCGAGCAGAGTGCTCTGGCTGCCGGCGTGCTGATCGAGGCACCGCCGAGCCGGCCGCTGTTGCCGCCGGCGGGTCCCGCGCGGCCCGGCGAGGTCGTCGTGCTCGGTGGGAACGGCTTCGTCGGGCGGCGTTGTGTGCGCCTGCTGCGCGCGATGGGCCGGCCCGTGACGCTGCTCGTGCGCCGGCCGGCGCTGCTCGTGCACGAACTGCGCGACGGGTCGGTCAGGATCTTCGCGGGCGACGCTGCGGACCCGGCGGCGCTGGCTGCGGCGTTCGCGGGAGCCACGGCCGTGTTGCATCTCGCAACGGCGGCCGGCGACGACGACGGCGCCGTCGAGACGTTCATGGCGGCGGCCGTGCGCGCGGCGGCCGAAGCCGCACTCTCGGCGAAGGTGAAACGCTTCGTCTACGCGAGCAGCACCGCGGCGCTCTGGCTCGGCGGTGCGCGCACGATCGACGGCAAAGCACCAACCGATCCTCGTCCGTCGGCCAGGTCTCCCTACGCGCGCGCCAAGATCGCGGCTGAACGCGAGCTCGCGCAGGTCGCGCGCGGGGGGCTCGAGGTCACGATCGTGCGGCCCGCGATCGTGGTCGGCAACGACGGTGTGTTCGCGCACTCGGGAATCGGCCTCTGGGTGCGCGACAACCACTGTGTCGGCTGGGGTCGCGGCGCGGTTCCGCTGCCGTTCGTGCTCGTGGACGACTGCGCTGCGGGTCTCGTCGCGGCGCTCGATGCGAAGGCGGCCGGCGGCAGGCACTACAACCTCGCCGGGGACGTGCGGCTGTCGGCGCGAGCCTACGTCGCCGAGATGGCGCGCCGCACGGGCCGCGCCTACCGCTTCCATGCGACGGCGTTGTGGTGGATGTGGCTGCAGGAGGTCGGCAAGTATCTGGTCAAGACCCTCGCGGGCCGGCCGCGGCAGTGGCCGAGTCTCCGCGACCTGAGATCGCGCAGCTTTCGCACGGTGATCGACTGCAGTGATAGCAAGCGCGATCTCGGCTTCCACCCGGTGGCAGACCGCGAGCAGTTTCTCGAACGCGTGTTCGGCCCAGCCGTGGCACACGCCGACGGGAGCCGATGACCGCGGCCCCGCGCCGGTTCGTGCACGTGTTCGCGACGTTCGGCGCCGGCGGCCCGCAGGTGCGCACCGTGCAGTTGCTCGCGCAGCTGGGGCCGCGTTACCACCACGTCGTGATGGCCATGGACGGGCGCACCGAAGCGGCCGAGATGCTGCGGAACGTCGCGTGCGAGATCGCGCCGCCGCCGCGGCGACGCGGGTTCCTCGCGACGGTGAGCTCGCAGGCGGCGTGGTTGCGCGAGCAGCGGCCCGATCTCGTGTTGACCTACAACTGGGGCGCCATCGAAACCGCGGCGGCGGCTCGCCGGCTCGGCCTGCCGCGCGTACACCACGAGGATGGGTTCGGGCCCGAAGAAGCGAAGCGCCCGCTGCGCCGGCGCAGCTGGGTGCGCACGATCGTGCTGCGTGCGGCGCCCGTGATCGTGCCGTCCGCGGTGCTCGTCCGCATTGCGGCGAAACACTGGCGGCTGCTCGAGGACCGCGTGTTCCTGCTGCCGAACGGCGTCGACCTGCAGCGCTTCCGGCCCGCTGCGGCAAGCGACGGTGCTTTGGTCGTCGGCACCGTCGGCGGCCTGCGCGCCGAGAAGGACCACGAGACCCTGCTCGAGGCCGTGAGCCGGCTCGTTCCGCTTCCCCGCGTGCGCATCGTCGGCGGTGGCGTGCTCGACGGCACCCTGCGCGCACGGGCCGCCTCGCTCGGCCTCGCCGACGCCGTCGACTTCGCGGGCCCCGTCGCCGACACGGCGCCGAGCTACGCGGGCTTCTCGGTGTTCGCGCTGTCGTCGCGCACCGAGCAGATGCCGATCGCGCTGCTCGAAGCGATGGCATGTGGCCTGCCGGTCGTCGCGACGGACGTCGGTGACGTGCGCGCGATGCTGCCACCCGAACAGGCTGAGTTCGTCGTGCCGGCTGGCGATCCAGACGCGTTGGCAGCGGCGCTACGGCGTCAGCTGCAGGATGCGGCGCTGCGCGCGCGTCTGGGCGCAGCGAACCGGCGGCAGGTCGAAGCCAAATACGAGGCCTCGGCGTGCCTCGATCGCTTCGTGCGCGTCTACGAATCGCTGCTACCGCGCAGCTAGGCCGGAGCTTGCCGCAGCACCGCATCAGTGCTGCGAACGTGGCCGTAGCCGGTGCGACGGGTGGTTGCTATCGTTCTCGCGCTCCGATGTCGCTCAACGATCTGGAAATCGCTCGTTCGTTCCCGCTGCGGCCGCTGCACGAAGTAGGCCGCGTCATGGGCCTGCAGGCCGACGATCTCGAGCCGTATGGCCACAGCAAGGCCAAGGTGAAGCTCGACCTGCTGCAGACGCCGTCGCATCGCAAGCCCGCGAAGTACATCGTCGTCACGGCGATCACGCCGACGCCGCTCGGCGAGGGCAAGACCGTGCACACGGTCGGGATCGCGCAGGCGATGCAGCGCATCGGCCACCGCGCCGGCTGCGTGATCCGCCAGCCGTCGATGGGGCCCGTGTTCGGCATCAAGGGCGGCGCGGCCGGCGGCGGCTATTCCCAGATCGTGCCACCCGAAGAGATCAATCTGCACCTGACGGGGGACTTCCACGCCGTCACGGCGGCCCACAACCTCTGCGCCGCGTTCCTCGATGCGCACCTGTTCCACGGCAACGAGCTGAAGCTCGACGTCGAGCAGATCATCTGGCGCCGCGTGCTCGACATGAACGACCGCGCGCTGCGCGAGATCGAGGTCGCGCGCGGCGGCAGCAAGAACGGCACGCCGCGCCTTACGGGCTTCGACATCACTTCGGCGAGCGAGATCATGGCGATCCTCGGCCTTTGCAAGGACATCCACGACCTGCGCCGGCGTCTGGGCGCGATCGTCGTCGGCTACGCGACCGACGGCCGCCCCGTGACCGCCGAGGACTTGAAGGTCGCGGGCGCGATGACGGCGATCCTGAAGGACGCGTTGAAGCCGACGCTGATGCAGACGCTCGAAGGCACGCCGGCCCTCGTGCACACGGGACCGTTCGCGAACATCGCGCACGGCAACAGCTCGATCGTCGCCGACTACCTCGCGATCCGCGGGCTGGACTACGTGTTCACCGAAGCCGGTTTCGGCGCGGACATGGGCGCCGAGAAGTTCTTCAACATCAAGTGCCGCGCGTCGGGTCTGCGACCCGACGCGGCGTTGCTCGTCGCGACCGTGCGCGCGCTCAAGATGCACAGCGGCAGGTTCACGATCACGGCCGGCAAGCCGCTGCCAGAGGGCCTTCAGAAGGAGGACCTCGGTGCGCTCGAAGCCGGAATCGGCAACCTCGAGAAGCAGATCGAGAACGTGCACCAGCACGGCATCCCGGTCGTCGTCGCCGTGAACCGGTTCCCCAGCGACACCGACGCGGAGATCCAGTTCGTCGAACGCACGGCGATGGCCGCCGGTGCGTCTGCGGCGCACGTGTCGACGATGTTCGCCGACGGCGGCAAGGGTGGCGAGGCGCTGGCGCACGCGATCGTGAAGGCCTGCGACGAGCCGCGTTCGTTCCGGCTGCTGTATCCGAGCGAAGCGAGCCTGAAGGAGAAGATCGAGACGCTTGCGACGAGGATCTACGGCGCGGACGGTGTCGACTACGAGCCGGCTGCCGAGCAGCAGCTCGCGATGTTCGAGGAGCGCGGTTACGGGCGCTTCACGGTCTGCATGGCGAAGACGCAATACTCGCTGAGCCACGACCCGGCGTTGAAGGGCCGGCCCACGGGTTATCGCTTCAAGGTGCGCGACGCGCGCGTCGCGGTCGGGGCGGGGTTCGTGATTCCGCTCGCGGGCGAGATCATGACGATGCCGGGGCTCGGCAAGACGCCCGGTGGGGCGCGCATCGACATCGATCAGGACGGCAACGTCGTCGGCATGATGTGAGGTGGTGCGCCGTGCTGCGCGTCTGGATCCTGCTCGCGCTGCTGCACGCGGGTTGTGCCCTGTCACCGTCGGGGGCTTCGCCTGCGGCGGCGCCCGTGTGCGAGCTGTTCGTACTCGGCATCGCGCAGGACGGCGGTCTGCCACACCTCGGCTGTGATCGGCCGTGTTGTGCCACGGCGCGCGCGACGGGGCGTGTGCTCTACCCGTCGTGTCTCGGCGTGCTCGACCACCGCAACGGCAAGCTGCTGCTCGTCGAAGCGACGCCGCGCATCGAGGACCAGGTTGCGATGCTGCATCGGCTCGCGGCCGTCGAAGGGCGTGGCCGCCAACCCGTCGACGCCGTGCTGCTGACGCACGCGCACATCGGCCACTACCTCGGGCTCGCGATGTTCGGCCGCGAAGTGGTCGGCAGCAACCACCTGCCCGTGCACTGCTCGCCGCGCTTTGCCGCGTTCCTGCGCGGCCACGGCCCGTGGCGCCAGCTCGTCGAGCTCGGGCAGATCGACCTGCACGAGTTCCAGGTGGGGGAGGTGTTCTCGCCGTGGGCTGGTCTCACGGTGCAGGCGTTCGCGGTGCCGCATCGCGACGAGTTCTCCGACACGATGGCGTTCGTGCTGCGCGGTCCCGAGCATGCGGTGTTGTTCGTGCCCGACGTCGATGCGTGGGATCGGGCTCCGGGATTGCTGGAGAAGCTGTTCGCCGGCGTCGACGTTGCGTACATCGACGGCACGTTCTTCGACGGCAGCGAGCTGCCCGAACGCGACCTCGCCGAGATCCGCCATCCGCTGATGACGGCGACGATGCAGTTGCTCGCGGAGACGGCACGGCAGCGACCCGGTGCGATCCGGTTCCTGCATCTCAACCACACGAACCCTGTGCTGCACGACAAAGCACTGCGCGAACGCGTCGTCGCGGCCGGGTTCGCGGTCGCGGAGCAGGGCGAACGCGTGAGACTCTGACCGGCACGAGACCTGGCCCGACTGCAGCGCCGCGAGCACGGCTCGTGAGAAACGGCAAGGTGCCCGCGCAGGCCAGACGACTGCTTCCCCTGTGCGGGTGGATCGCGGCCCCGAGTGGTTGGCAGGTCTGGCAACTGGAAGGGTGGCAGTGGATGTGGGCCGCAGGTGGTGGAAGGAGTGGGGGTTGTTCGCGGGCGCGAGGGATGGCGGTAGCATTCGCGACTCGTGCAGGTGGCGTCCGTTCGTGGGCGCGGACCGGCCGGAACCTTGTTAGCCAGCTCTCGTGGGACGCCGCTCAACGATCATCAGCATCGCTTGCCTGGGGTTGCTCATCGCTCTGGCCGGCGTGCGTGCAGCAATCGCAGAGACTGGGCGGACCGATGTCCTGATCTCGCTCGTGCTCTGCTCCGGGATGGCTCTGGGATGCGCCCAAGACGCTCGCCGCATGGGGAGGGCGATGCCTGGAGCAGCGTCGCTGGCAGTTTTCTTCACGTGGCCAGTTGCGGTCCCCGCCTACCTCGTGTGGTCCCGAGGCTGGAAGCGAGGGTTGCTTGCGGCGATGGCATTCGTTGGCTCGCTGGCTGTGCTCTACTTGGTGCCTTTCTTCGTTGCCGGCTACGCTGTCTGGGGTGCAGCCTTCTTCAAGACTGGCTAACCCTCATAAGGCCCCCGACGTCAAGAGAGAAAAGAACGGCCACCAGGTCACCCTGACGAGTGACCTGGTTTGCAGGGTC
>DASRJH010000125.1:0-4462 GCA_035649575.1 Planctomycetota bacterium | reverse complement strand
TCGCGGTCGACCAGGCTCTCGCGGCCGAGATGCAGCACCAGCTCGAACTGCTCGCGCGCCAGCAGGATCGTCTGTTCGCGCAGTTTGGTTATCCGCTGCGCCGCTGGCCGGTCCCGGCGCCGGCCGACTTGCAGGTCGCGTCCTACCAGCAGATCGTGCAGTGGTGTTCGCGATGAGCCTCATGCATGCAGCACATCTGTGGTGGCTCCTGGTGCTGCCGCTGTTGTTCTGGCTCGCGCTGCCGCCGCGGCCACGGCAGCAGGCGTGGACGGCGCATCTCGTGCAGTGGCGGCTCGCGCAGAAAGCGCTGCGGCAGAAGCCACCGCGGTTGTCGGGTCTGCGGTTCTTGCTGCTGGCGCTCGCTTGCTTGGCCGCGGTCGTGGCGCACGCGGGTCCCGTGCTGGCCGGCACGCCGGGGCCGACGCGGCTCGTCGTGTTGTTGGATGCTTCCGCGAGCATGGCGGCGCGCCACGACGGTCGTTCGGCGTTCGACGTCGCGACGCAGGCGGTGGCCCAGAAGCTGGCCGCGCTGCCCGACCACGTCGAGGTGACCGTGCTGCGTTGTGGCGGCGACCTCGTGCGACGGCACGGGCCTGCGGCGCGCGCGCTGCAGGACATCGGCCGGCCCGCGGGTGCGCTCGCGGTGGATCTCGAGGCACTCGCGGCCGAGGTCGCCGGTCCGAACACCGTGGCGTGGACGCTGACCGATGGTCAGGGCCAGGGCCGGTTGCCGGCCGCAGGAGCGCTCTTGTGCGTCGGCGCTGCCGGGCCCAACGCCGCGATCGTCGCGGTGCGCACGATCGACCGCTGGCCGCTGCCGGGGTTCAGCGCTGCGGTCGACGTGTTGTGGTGCGGCCCGGAGGCCTGTACCGGCGAAGTGCAGGTGACCGGCGCCGTGCAGGACACGCCGCCGCTGTCGATCGAACTGTTACCACGCGCGGTGCAGACGGTGCCGGTCGACCTCGAACGGCTCGCGAAAGGAGGCCTGCTCGGACTGCGTCTCGTCGTCGCGGGCGACGTGCTGCCCGACGACGACGTCTTCGAGGTCGAGCTGCCGCCGTTGCCGGCCCCGCGCATCGCCGTGCTCGTCGATGCCGAGGCCGGGCCGTTTGCGGACCTCGCGGCGAAGACGCTCGCGCAGGAGGTCGGCGGGCAGGTCGTCCCGGCCGCCGCCGGCGCCGAGGTCGGCCTCTTGCTCGTCGACGGCGGCAACGTCGCGATCGCGCCGGGCCGCGTGCGCTCGATCTGCTTCGGCAGCCAGTTCGACGCGCAGCAGGTTCCCGTGCCCTGGCTCGAGCCGCAGTTCGCCGATTGGGACCGCGGCTCCCCGCTCACGGCCGGGCTCGACCTGTCGGAGCTGCGTGTGCACTGCGCTTTCCGCGAGACGCTGCCCGCAGGACAGGCGTTTCTCTGGGCGCAGCACGCCGTGCAGGGGCGTGTGCCGCTAGCCGTGGTCGCCGGTGACGAACGCCACGCGTCGGTGCACTTCGGGTTCCGGCTGCAGGACAGCAACCTGCCGTTCTTGTCCGCCTTTCCGCAACTGCTGCGGCGCGCGTTCGTGCGCTGCTACGGCGCGGCCGCGAAGCTGCGGGTCCGGAGTCCGGCGATGGCGCCCGGCGAACAGGATCTGCAAGCGCGGGCCGTGGGCGTCGACCGGCCGCTGCCGCCGTTCGGCACGCCCGATCGCGAACTCGCGGCGTGGTCGCTGCTGCTGGGCCTCTGTGCCCTGGCGCTGCGGGCGTTCGTGCCGTAGCAGGCCAGCGCACCCTTGCTTGTGACCGCGGGAGTCCTTACAACGTTCGGCCCTTTCCGTAGCGAACGTACTGCCGCGGCCCTCGTAGGCGCCGCGGCCGGACTTCTTCGCGCGAGCAAATTGGAGTTGGGTCATGACATCCGGCAATCGCATGCTCGGCATTCTCGGCAAGAAGATCGGCATGACGCAGATCTTCAAGGAAGACGGCACCTGTGTCCCCGTGACCGTCGTGCAGGCTGGCCCGTGCAGGGTCCTTCAGGTCAAGATGGTGACCGCGGCCGAACATCCCGAGGGACATCGCACCGCGAGCGTCAACCTCGGCAAGAAGCGCGGCCGGCAGAACAAGCCCCGGTCCGCGGACGGCTACTACGCCGTGCAGCTCGGATTCGACGACAAGCCGGCGCGCATCAGCAACAAGGCCGAGCTCGGCACCGCGAAGAAGGCGGGTCTCGACCACGCAATGCGCTTCGTCCGTGAGTTCCGCCTCGACGCGGCGCCGACGCAGAAGCCCGGCGAGGACGTCACGGTCGGGTTGCTCGCGCAGACGAAGCACGTCGACGTGACGGGCACGAGCAAGGGCCGCGGTTGGGCCGGCACCATCAAGCGCTGGGGCTTCAGCCGCCAGCCGACGTCGCACGGCAACTCGCTGAACCACCGCACCGGTGGTGGCCTCGGCCGCCAGCACTCGATCAGCAGCGGTGTGCCGCGCGGCAAGCGCATGGCCGGCCACTACGGCGTCGAGAAGGTGACGGTGCAGCGGCTCGAGGTCGTCAAGATCGACGAACCGCGCAACATCGTCTACCTGGGCGGGGCGGTGCCCGGCCACAACAACGGCTACCTCGTGCTGCACAGTACCGTCAAGAACGAGCGCGACATCGCCGACAAGCCGGGCCTCCAGGTCAAGAACGCCGCGGCCAAGGCCATGGCTGCCAAGGGCAAGAAGTAACCGACCAACCCCGACTGCAGGATTCCCACGATGGCTCGTTCACGACGCAAGAACGGCGGCCCGACGCGCGGCCGCTTCAAGAGGAAGAAGCTCGGCAAGGGCTACATCGCGAACCGCGCGAAGCCGATCGGCACGCGCCCGGTGTTGCGCATCTCCGAGCCCGACAGCACGGCCCAGGACACCACGGGCAAGACCGCCAAGGCCACGACGGGCAAGCGCTGACGCTGGCGCGGTTCGTTCCGTGACTGCCGTCGAAGTGCTCGTCGTCGGTGGGGGCGCGGCGGGTCTGATGGCCGCGATCACGGCGGCGCGGCGCGGCCGCCGCACGGTGCTGCTCGAGAAGAACCAGCGCCCGGGGCTCAAGATCCTGATCAGCGGCGGCGGCCGCTGCAACCTCACGACGACGCGCAGCGGCGCCGACCTCGAGGCGCAGTTCGGTCCTGTGCGCGGCCGCTTCCTGCGCCACGCGTTGCGCGCGTTCCCGCCCGCGGCGCTGCGCGAGGTCTTCGAGATAGCCGGCGTGCCGCTGCAGGAGGAGGACCTCGAGAAGGTCTTTCCGGTTTCGCAGCAGGCGCGCGACGTCGTCGAGGCGCTGCTGGCCCTCGCGCGTGATGCCGGCGTCGAGCTGCGCACGGGTTCGCCGATGCGCGGTGCGCGGTGGACCGGCTCGGGGTTCGAGATCCAGACCGGCAGCGGTTCGCTGACCGCGGCGAGCCTCGTGCTCGCGACCGGTGGGCTCAGCTATCCGAAGACCGGGACGACCGGCGACGGCTACGACTTCTGCCGCGGCTTCGGTCACACGATCACGAAGACCTGGCCCGCTCTCGCGCCGTTGGCCGTCGACGCGGCCTGGGTGCACGCGCTGCAGGGCATCGTGCTGCACGGCGTCGCGATCGCAGCGCTCGCGGCCGATGGCCGGGAGCTGCAGGTCCGCAACCGCCCGATCCTGTTCACGCACAAGGGCCTGTCCGGGCCGGCCCCGATGGACCTCGCGGGCGACATCGAGGAGCAGCAGGGGGCAGGGAGCGTCCGGTTCGACTTTGCGCCGGGTGTTCTGCGAGAAGCGCTGCAGGCCGAGTGGCTCGCCGCGGCGCAGAGCCAGGGCGCGCGGCGCGTCGAATCCGTGCTGCCACCACACCTGCCCGAACGGCTACGCGCGACGCTCGTGCAGCTCGGGGGCGCCGAGGGCACTCTTGCGGCGTTGTCGCGACAAGCGCGCCTGAGCCTGCTCGGGCTGACCAAGGATCTGCGCGTGGCGGTGCCACGCAGCCTCGGTTTCGACCACGCCGAGGTCACGCGCGGCGGCACAGCACTCGACGAGATCGATCCGCGCACGATGCAGAGCCGGCGCCAGCCGGGCCTGTTCGTGTGCGGCGAACTGCTCGACATCGACGGCCCGATCGGCGGCTTCAACTTCCAGGCGGCATTCGCGACCGGGCGCCTCGCGGGCCTGCACTCGTGAGTACTCCGGCATAATCGCGCCATGCTCGGCGACACGATCGTGGCTCTGGCTTCCGTCCCGGGAGCTGCCGAACGCGCGGTGCTGCGCATCTCGGGCCCGCGTGCGCGCGAGGTCGCCTCCAGGGTGTTCGAGCCGGCGCTGCCCGCCGTTCGCGCGCAGTGCGCGGGTCGCGTGCGCGTGCGCGACGGATTCGTCGACGCGATGGCGCTCGTGATGATCGGGCCGGCGTCGTTCACGGGCGAGGACACGGTCGAGCTGCACGTGCCCGGCAGTCCGCTGCTCGTGCAACTGCTGCAGGACG
>DASRJH010000124.1:0-13512 GCA_035649575.1 Planctomycetota bacterium | reverse complement strand
GCGCAAGCCGCCGGCCTGAGCGCCGAGACGAGACTGGATCTGCATCCAGCGCATGCGATGATCGCCACCGCACGCGGCACCTCGCCCCGCACCTCGCTTGCAACTGTCCCTCGAACAACGCCTGCTGCGTCTGCTCGCGCGCGAGGAGCGCGACGAGCAACGCAGCCACCGCGAGCTGCGCGCGCAGCCGGTCGATCTGCGCGTGCTCGAAGGCGAGTGCATCCAGGGTGCGAAGTTCCTCGGCGAAGACGGCGGCTCGTTCGTGTTCGCGGTGCCCGACAACGGCTCCAAGTTCCGTGCGGGCGATCCGCTCGTCGTCGGCGACGGCCTCGACCTCGACGGCGGCGCGCCGCTGGCCTGCGGCACCTACGATGCGACCGCGGGACAGCTGCGGCTCGAACGCGATCCGTTCGCGCGCGACGTCGAGATCGACCTGCAGCCAGGACGCGTCTACGTGCTCGACCGCCGGCCGCTCGGCTTGACCGGGCGCCTGCGCGATGCGGTTCACGCTGCGTTCGCATCGAAGGAGCTCGCGACCGTGCTCACGGGCGGCCACGAGCTGGCTCGCAATCCGGGGCGCTACGAACGCGCGCTGAGCCGCCTCGCGGAGACGGGTCTCAACGCAGCGCAGATCGAGGCCGGTGCTCAGGCCATCGCGACCGAGAGCCTCGCTCTCGTGCAGGGGCCGCCCGGAACCGGCAAGACGCGGCTGCTCGCGGCAGTCGTTGCGGCCCTCTGTGGCGCCACCTGCCGGATCGCGGTCAGCGCGTTCACGCACCGCGCCGTCGACAATGCGCTGCTCGCGATCCGCCGCGCTTCGCCGCAGCTGCCGCTCTTCAAGCTCGCTTCGTCGTCCGGCGATGGCAACGACGAGCTGCGGGCCGCCGGCGTACAACTCGTCGACGCGCGTCGCGTGCGGTTGCCCGAGAAGGGTGCCGTCGTGGCCGGCACGTGTTTCCAGCTCGCCAAACTGCACGAGCGCGAACTGTTCCACTACACGGTGTTCGACGAGGCCGGCCAGCTGCCGATCCCGCACGCGCTGCCCGGCATGCTGCGCGCGCAGCGCTGGCTGTTCTTCGGCGACCACCAGCAGCTGCCACCGGTCGTGACGACCGCGCATGCGGATCGCGCCGCGGCCGTGTCGATCTTCGAGCACCTGCACCGGCTCTACGGGTCGCATCTGCTCGACACGACCTACCGCATGAACGATGGCGTCTGCAGCGTCGTCAGCGAGACGTTCTACGGCGGTCGCTTGCGGCCGGCGGAGGTCGCGGCGGCGCGGCGCATGCCGTTTCGGGCGGGCGGCCGGCTCGACGAAGTGCTCGATCCCGCGCTGCCCGTGGTGTGGCTGCGGCTCGATCACCAGCAGCCCGGGCACCGTTCGGTCGAGGAGGCCAACGCGGTCGCCGATCTCGTGGAGGACCTCGTGCGCCGTCACCGCGTGCCGCCCGCGGAGATCGCGGTGATCGCGCCGTTCCGCGCGCAGGTGCGGGTGGTGCGGTCGGCGATCGAGCACAAGAGCCTGACGGGCATCGAAGCGCTCGTCGTCGACACCGTCGAACGCATCCAGGGTCAGGAACGTGAAGTCGTGATCGTGTCGCTGACGGCCGGCGATCCGCGCGAAGCCAAGGGCCGCGGCGCGTTCCACCTGTCGCTGCACCGGCTCAACGTCGCTTTGTCGCGCGCGCGCACGAAGGTCGTGCTCGTCGCCAGTGCCCATGCGTTCCGCGCGTTGCCGCACGACGCCGAGGGGCTGCGCATGGCGTCGCTGTGCAAGGCGCTGCGCGATCGCATGGTGAGCGTGGACCTGACGCGGCTCTACGTCGTCGACCACTGAGCTGCCATGCACTTCGTATCCGCCACCGAGGCTCTGCACCTCGTCTGTCCTGGTCAGCGCGTGTTCGTACATGGCGGCGCGGCGACGCCGCTCGTTTTGCTGCGCGCGCTCGCCGATCGCGCACCGGAGTTGAGGGACGTCGAGTTCGTTCACCTGCACACCGAGGGCGAAGCGCCCTGTGCCGCGCCCGGCATGGCGGCGAGCTTCCGCATCAATTCGCTCTTCCTCGGGGCCAACGTGCGCGACGCCGTGGCGCGCGGCGACGCCGACTACGTCTCTGCGTTCTTGAGCGAGATGCCTGCGCTGTTCCGGCAGCGTGTGCTGCCGCTCGACGTCGCCCTCGTGCACGTCTCGCCGCCCGATCGCCACGGCTACTGTTCGCTCGGCGTGTCGGTCGACATTGCGCGCGCGGCCGTCGACAGTGCAGAGATCGTCGTGGCGCAGGTCAACCCGCGCATGCCGCGCATCCGGACCACCGCGAGTCGATCGAGCGCTTCCAGAAGCTGTGAGATGGGGTTAGACCCAGCGCCCGGCGCGCACGCGGAACAAGCCGATCAGGGTCATCTTGAGCAACATGAAGCCGTGGCGGAAGCGCTGAATGCTCGTGCTGCCGTAGGTGCGCGCGCGGTAGGCGATCGGCACGTCGATGTTGCCGAGGCCCAGCACCGCGGCCGGGAACAAGAGCTCGAAATCGCCGAACGGATCGAAGTCGCCGAAGTCGGAGCGCCAACGCACCATGCGCGCAAAGTCGGTGCGTGCCAGCAGCTTGGTGCCGCACAACGTGTCGCCGAGCCTGCTGTCGAGCACGGCGCTGACGGCGCGCGCGAAGAAGACGTTGCCGAGCCGATTCAGGAAGCGCATCGCCTCGCCTTCCATCGGGTAGGTGAGGCGCGAGCCGTTCACGAAGTCGGCGCGGCCGTCGCACCAGGCGTCGTAGAAGCGATGCAGCAGCTCGGGCGGCATCGTCAGGTCGGCGTCGAGGATCGTCAGCAGTTCGCCGCGCGCGTGCTGGAAGCCGAGCCGCACGGCGTCGCTCTTGCCCTTGCCGGTCTGCTGGAACGCGCGCACGGGGAGCCTGTGCTGGTAGAGCGGGATCACGCGCTGGATCTCCTGCCACGTGCCGTCGTTGCTGTGACCCTCGACGAAGATCACGTCGAGAACAGCGCCGCCGAGATCGGGCATGCGCTGCAGAGCCGCCTCGATGTTGCCCCTCTCGTTGCGCGCCGGGATGACGATCGTCAGCGATGGCCTCTTCGTCGTGGGCTTGATGGGCCGCAGCACGACGATGGACACGAGCGCGAACCACCGCACCAGGGGCACCATCTTGCCGAACCAGTTGACGAGCGAACCGAGCCCGAACAACCGGAACGGGCACAATCCGATCGGGCGGCGGCGCACTACCTCGTAGCCGCCGAGCCGCACGAGGTCGTCGAGGTCGACGCGGGTCAAGAACGTCGTCGGCATCGCGGCGCGGCGCAGGCCGATGGCGTTCGCGAGCCGATAAAGCCACTGCAGATACGGGTTGTAGCAGACGCTGACGATGCGGTCGCCGCGGCCGAGGCGCGCGTGCAGATCGAGCAGGAAGCCCTGGATGTCGCTACTGTAATTGAACGTGCCGTTCATGAGCACGGCCACGCGCGACTGGTCGTCCCCAGGGCTGAGCTCGGACGCATGCACGGCGGTCGACTTCGCCGGCGCCTCGATCCGATCGAGCAGGTAACCGCTGTCGAACGGTTGCGGCTGCCACTGCACGACGCGGTCGCAGTAGCGAGTCAGAGAAGAGACTTCGCCCGCAATGAGCCGGTAGAGGTAGGTGGTCCAGTGCGGTTGTCCGCGCACGACGGGGCCGGGACCTGGCGTAGCATCCGGCATCATGGCTGGGCGCGATGGCGAACGACCGGCCGATGCGGGGGCGCCGTTCATCGCGCCGGATGGTATTGATCGGGCCGGGGTTTTCCAAACGCGCGTTGAACGCGTTTCGCGGCGTCTCGTACGTTCTGTCGATGGAATCCCGAGCGACCGGTCCGTGGCTGGCCATCCTGAGCCGGCCGCGTGCAGTCGCCATCCTGGTCGTCCTTGCCTTGTTGTTGGCAGCCGGCGCCGTGCTGCTGCATCGGCATGGCAGCGGCCGGCAGCCGCTCTCGCTCGAGACAGTTGCCATCGCGCCGTCGGCGATCAGGCAGGAGATCGGCCGATGCTGGGTGACCGACCTCGGCACCACGTGGATGTCATCGCACCGTCGGCCGTCGCGTGCTCGATTGTTCGAGGACGGTCGGGCCTTGGGCCCGGCGAATGCCCTGCACGAGTCGATCCGGAACGAGGGCGGCGGCCGATTCTCCCTCTGGAATGGCCAACTGTACTTCTCGAGCAGTGATGGCACGCAGCCGCCGACGAACGGCAGGCGCTACGAGGTCGTGTGGCCGACGCCGGTGCCGCACTCGCTGGAGTTCGGGATCAACGCTCTCGTGGCGCTGTCGTCACTGCTGGCTGCGTTCGCGGCGGCGCGGTCGTGGGCCACGGGTGGACAGGCGTGGTTCGATGGCCACGTGATGGCGCGCATCGGGCGGGTGATCGATTGGTTCGGCGGTCCGCAGGGTCATTGGCGGGCCTGCTTCGTGGTTGGCCTCGCGGCAATGGTCGCACGCGTGGTGGCGGTTGCCATCGTGCGCGCCGATCCGGCCGGCCACATCTCGGGCGCCCTGATCATGGGCGTGCCGTTCTCTGACGCGAAGGGATGGGACGATCAGGGCGAGAGCATCATGATGGGGCATGGGCTGGCCGGGCCATGGTCGGCGCGGCGACCGTTCCTGGCCTTCGTCATCGGTTCGCTCTACACGTGGACGGGGCCGATGCCGGATGTGGTCGTTGCCCTGAACGTCCTGCTCGGTGCGTGGACGGCGGCTCTCGTGTGCCGCATCGGGCAGCGGGTCTTCGGTCCGGCCGTGGGAGTCGTCGCGGGGCTCGCTTTCGCTTGCGACCCCATCAGCCTCGAGTACTGCTCCTACCTGCTCACCGAGACGCTCGGCACGTTCCTGTTTGTATTCAGCGTGCGGCAGATCGTCGCAGGCCTGCAGGAGAACCGCGCGTCGTCGTGCTGGGGGGCAGGCGTTCTGTTCGCGCTGTCGAACCTGACGCGCACGCTGACGCTGCCGGCCGCGCCGGTGTTCGCGCTCGCGGCACTGATCGCAGGTCGCAAGAAGGGCGGCTGGAAGCGTGGCCTCGTGCTCGCGGTTGCGTTCGGTCTCGGCCTCGGGCTGCCGCTCGGCTCGTGGATCGTGCGCCAGAAGATCGTGCACGACCTCACGACGATCAGCGACAACACGGCGTCAGGGCTCTATGCCGCTGCTTCGCCGAAGTACGGAACCTGGAGCGCGATGATCGATCGAGAAGCCGATGAAGCCGGCGTCTCGGGTGACATCAAGCCGCGCTACGAGTGGTGCATGCAGCGCTTCCGCGAGGAGCTGAGCGCCAACCCGTGGTTCTATTTGAGAAACACGTTGGGGTCAGGATGGGCCGGCTTGATGACGCTCGCTGGCGTGGCGACGGCCGTGCGGTGGTTGCTCGTGCTCCTGATGACCGCAGTCTGGTTGTCCCGCTTGCCGACGCTGGCGGCCAGCGCTCGCTCGCTCGTGCCATGGCTTCTGGTGGTCGCGGCCGTCGGTTGTGCGATCATCGCGCTGCCCCGTCACGGCCTGTTGTTGCTCGCCGCGTTCGCGATGGTCTCTGCCAGCATGTGGAGGGGACAACGGCTCGCGCTGCTGCTCCTTGGAGCGTTCTTGTGCACGATCGCTTCCGCTGCGGCCTTTGCGCTGGCGGAGGATCAACGGTTGCTCTTGATGGTCTCGTGGATGATGCCGATGGCGCTGGCCAACGGCGTGCTCGTGATCCTGGTCCTGGCGGGTCGCTGGCTCGGCGACAAGGGCGCCGCGGCATGGGTGCAGCCCATCAGCTCTGTGTTCACGCCGCGTTGGCAGACCATCGTCGTGCGAAGCACCGTTGCCTTCTTCGTCGTGAGCATGTCGATCCTCGCGTTCCGCAACTTCGTGAGCCCGCTGCCCACGCTGCCACCGCTCTCGAGGCCGACAGTGGAAGACGCGCAGACGATCGTGCGGCGCGTCGCCGAACTGAGCCCCGGCAGTGTTGCAACCGCCGAACTGGCGGATCCAAGGACGTGGTACAGCCAGGTGGGTGGTCCGGATCCAACGCCTGGCCACGGCCGTCTCGTTGTCGCCACACTGCGGCTCGAGCGCCACCGCTATCCCATGTGCGCGGACCTGAAGGTGAACCACTACTCACGTATGTTCGCGAAGCGTTCGTACGATCGGCTCTTCGCCTATGCCCTCGACTGCCTGTTGCCCGGAGGAGGCAGTGGACCCACCGCCGTCATCCTGCCGTCGCCGTGGCCCGAGAGTTCCGACCGGGACATCCTCGTAGTCGGCCGCGCCAACGTCGATCGCGCGTACATCTACGAAGAGAACCACCTCGAAGTAGTGGCCTGGGCGCCGCTCGCTCCGGACGGCAAGGCTGGCAAGCTCCAGGTGACGGCCGTTCCGGAGCACCTCGAGCTCGTGCGTTCGTTGCAGCGGTGAGCGGCGGGCCCGCCGCCACCTCTCACGTCTCCGCTGCGCGTTCCACGCCCTTCGCCGCGTTGGCGAGGAACCAGCGATACGTGCGCTCGATGCCCTCGCGCAGCCCGACCTTGGGCCGCCAGCCCGAGGCGAGGATGCGCCTGCTGTCGATCATCTTTTTCGGCATCCCGTCGGGCTTGCTCGTGTCGTGCACGAACTGGCCGCGGAAGCCCACGACGTCGGCAATCAGCCTGGCCAGCTCGGCGATCGTGAGGTCTTCGCCGTAGCCGATGTTGTAGAAGCCGTTGCCGTCGTAGTGCTGCATCAGGTGCAGGCACGCGTCGGCGCAGTCGTCGACATAGAGGAACTCGCGCCGCGGCTTGCCGCTGCCCCACAGCGTCACCGTTGTCTGTCCAGCCACCTTGGCCTCGTGGATCTTGCGCAGCAGCGCAGGCAGCACGTGCGAGGTCGCGAGATCGAAGTTGTCGCCGGGGCCATACAGGTTCGTCGGCATGCCGGCGATGAAGTTGCACCCGTGCTGCTTCCGGTAGGCCTGGCAGAGCTTGATGCCGGCGATCTTGGCCATCGCATACCACTCGTTCGTCGGTTCGAGCGGGCCCGTGAGCAGCGCTTCCTCGGGGATCGGTTGCGGCGAGAGGCGCGGGTAGATGCAACTGCTGCCGAGCAGCAGCAGCTTCTTCACGCCGGTCCGGAACGCCGAATCGACGACGTTCGCCCCGATCATGAGGTTGTCCCAGAGGAAGTCCGCCGGATACGTGTCGTTGGCGAGGATGCCGCCGACCTTGGCGGCCGCGAGGAACACGAACTGCGGCTTCTGCTCCGCGAAGAAACGCCGCGTCGCCTGTTGGTCTCGCAGATCGAGCTGGCCGCGGCTCGCGGTGATCAGGTTGCGGCAACCCTTGCGTTGCAGCGCGCGCAGGATCGCGCCGCCGACGAGGCCTGCGTGACCCGCGACGAAGATGCGGTCGGTCTCATTCATGGCTGCGGATGGTGCGGTAGCCCTTCTCCTGCACCAGCACGTCGCGCCTGGTGATCTCGAGGTCCTTGCGCACCATCTCCTTGACGAGGTCGGCGAACGTCGTGCGCGGCTTCCACCCGAGCTTCTCGCGCGCCTTGCTCGAGTCGCCGAGCAGCGTGTCGACCTCGGTCGGGCGGTGGTATCGCGGGTCGACGCTGACGACGACCTTGCCGGTCGCCAGGTCGACTCCTGGCGAGATATGCCCCGTCCTGGCCGGTGATGCCGGTGATCAGTGCAATCTTCGGGGAGCGTTGTTGCGCGAGCTTTGCCATGTCATTGGGATCGCTGCATGACGGGCGTATCGGGCCCGAGGCCTTCTGGCGGGATCATGGATAGCGCGGCAAGGCGGGTCAAGGCGGCGGCCCCCAACAGGCCCGATCGCGCGATCGAGCGAGCAGCGGCGTCACGGCAGCATGCCGAGTGCGAGGTAGCCGATGTAGAGCAGGAAGCCGAGCCCGAGGCCCAGAGCCACAATGCGCACAGCATGCCTTGTACCCGAGGACTTCATTGCGCCACGAGCGCGCTGAACGCGGTCTCGTCGTGGATGCGAAGTCCGAGCTGTCGCGCCTTGTCGAGCTTGCTGCCCGCATCGGCGCCGGCGACGACGTCGGTGACCTTCTTGCTGATGGAGCCCGCAGTGCTCGCCCCGAGTGCTTCGACCCTGGCCTTGGCCTCGTCGCGTGTCATCGTCGCCAATCCGCCCGTGAAGACGAACGTGCGGCCCGTGAGCGGACCTGCGGTCACGCCCGTGGATTCCTGCGGTCGGACCCCGGCCGCGGCGAGCGCGCGCAACGTGGCCTGGTTCTTCGGCGAGGCGAAGAAATCGACCACGGCCGTGGCGACCTCCTCGCCGACACCGTCGACAGCCATCAGCTGCTCTGCGCTCGCGTGCTGCAGGCGATCGAGCGAACCGAAGTGCGCGGCGAGGTCCTTCGCCGTCGTCTCGCCGACATGGCGGATGCCGATGCCGTTCAGGAAGCGCGCCAGCGTCGGCGTCTTGCTGCGTTCGACCTGCTCGAGCAGGTTCTGCGTGCTGCGTTCGCCCCAGCGTTCGAGCTCGAGCAGCTGGTCCTTTTTCAGCGCGAGCGTGAAGACGTGCTCGAGCGTCGCAACGAGGCCGGCCTGCGCGAGCTGCTCGATCTGCTTGGGACCCAGCCCTTCGATGTCGAATGCGCGGCGTCCGGCCAGATGCACGATGCGGCCGACCAGCTGGTCCTTGCAGTCGAGATTGATGCAGTAGAGGAACTTGCCCTCGACCTCGAGGGACCCGCCGCACGTCGGACACACCGTCGGCGGCGCGAACGGTCGCGAATCCGGCCCGCGCTGTTCGGAGAACACGCGAACGATCTCGGGGATCACGTCGCCGGCGCGCTGGATCTCGACGACGTCGCCCTCGCGGATGTCGCGTTCGGCGAGCAGGGCCCAGTTGTGCAGCGACGCGTTGCGCACCGTGACGCCGGCGAGCTCGGTGGGCTCGAGGTGGGCCACGGGCGTCACGGCGCCGGTGCGGCCGACCTGCGCGCCGATCTTCAGCACGCGTGTCTTCGCGAGGCGCGGCGCGAACTTGTAGGCCAGCGCCCACCGCGGCGTGCGCGACGTGCGGCCCAGCTTCTGTTGCAGGTCGAAGCGGTCGATCTTCGCGACGATGCCGTCGAGCTCGTAGGGCAGTGCGTCGCGCCGCCGTTCGAGCTCGTCGCGGAAGGCCAGCACGGCGTCGATGCCCTGCACGAGCGCGAACGGTTCGGCGACCTGGAAACCCCACCTGGCGAGCTGGGCGCGCAGCGCTTCGTGCGTGGCGAAGTCACGGCCTTCGACGTGGCCGATCGCGAACGCGATGAAGTCGAGCGGGCGCCGCTTGCAGATGCTCGGATCGAGCAGCTTCAGCGTGCCGGCGACCGTGTTGCGCGCGTTGCGGAACGAGCCCTCGCTGCTGGTCTCTTCGCGTTCCTGCAGCCGCGCGAAGCCACGCTTGCTCATGAGGACCTCGCCGCGGATCTCGATGCGGGTCGGAAACGGGCCGGGAAGCGTGAGGGGCAGGTTGCGGATCGTGCGCAGGTTGCGCGTGAGGTCCTCGCCCTGCTCGCCGTCGCCGCGCGACAGGCCGCGCACGAAGACGCCGTTCTCGTAGAGCAGATTGGCGCTCGTGCCGTCGAGTTTCGGCTCACAGCTCCACGGCAGCGGGGCCGAGGGCGGCAGTTCGAGCAGGCGGTGCACACGCTCGTCGAAGCTGCGCACGTCGCCGGCATCCATTAGCGACTCGATGCTGCCCATCGGCGCCAGATGCGCGACCGTGGCGAAGGTGCCTCCCTTCGGCAGCGGCGCGCCCACGGTCTGCGTCGGCGAGTCCCTGGTGATCAGCTCGGGATGCGCCGCCTCGAGTTGCCGCAACTGCACGAACAGCTGGTCGTAGTCGGCGTCCGTGAGATCGCTGTAGCCGCGGTTGTAGTACTGGTCGTCCGCGGTGCGGATCTTCCGGCGCAGGTTCTCGAGATCGTGCGGGACGGTCACGGCCACACCGTCCTAGACCGACCCGAGCGGGTCAAGCGGCGGTTGCCGTCAGGCGTTCTTGTGTCCGTACGACAGCTCGAGCGGCGTGATGCGGATCCGGCCGTCCGTCGGTCTCGGCGCACACTCGTCGAACTGGTAGCTCGCGTTCAGATTCTTGCAGGCGCGCGCGAACCGGCGCTGCACCTGCAGTTCGAGGGCTTCGAGGATCTGGCCGTTGGAGACGAGCTTTTGCTGGACGACGAGGTTGCCGAGCTTCTCGTTCGAGGAGCTCGCGCTGGCGAGCAGCGGTGTGATGGCCTGGCGGGTACACATGCCTTGTTCGATCAGCAGCTCGCCCAGGTGTTCGTCCTTGGGCGAGTTGTCGCTGACTGCCAACTGAACGCAACCGTTGACCATCTCGAAGGTCATCGTCTCGTTGCCCACGGTGACGCGCATGACGCCCGTCTTGCGCATGCGGCCGAGGAACTGGAAGACCGACAGCAAGGGCATGCTCTGGCTCGTGCCGCGCAGGGGTTCGCGCGCACTGGCGCCGTGCGCCGCTCCTGGGGTCGTCGGTCCTGAGTGCGTGCGCCTTTCCACCTGGGTCGCGCGCCGTTCCACTGGCGGCTTCGGAGCCGCGGGCGGCATGGTCGCGGTGGTGGCGGCTGGCGTGGATGGCCGCGGGCCCAACGGGGCGGGGCGTTTGCCACCCGCCCCCGACTTGCTGGCCGGGTTGCGCGAGGACGCGCTCGGCGGTCGGGCCGTCGGCGTGCCGGTCGCGCCGTTCTGTTCCCCCTGCTTGGCGAGCAGGGTGTTGAACTCGGTCGTGCCGCGCTCGAGCAGTTCCTGGATCGCACCGGCAAGGTCGCGCATGCCACGCTCCATGCGCATGAGCGACTCACGGCAAGTGTCGAAACCGAGGCCGCGCATCGAGACCTGTTCGAGGGTCTGCGCGAGCGTGGATGCGAAGGATACGAAGTCATCGCAGTATCCCTCGATCAGCGAGGTCGCTGCGGATGCTGGGAATTGGCCCACCTGCATTCTTCGTTGATCGGCAAGCGGATGCGATGGCCTTAGCCGCCTTCAGGCCCAGAGTCCCCTGGAATCGGCCCCGGGGGCGCCGTCGCGCAGTTCCCCCATGTCAAGGTGGCTCCGCTGCGGGCAGGGCGGACCGGGGCGCGCCTTCGGCGATGAGAATTGTGCGTCAGAATGGGATATCGCCGATCTCGTCGTCGCCGCGGGGAACCGGGCCCGGATTCGGATGGCCTGCTCCGGACAGCTGCCTTCGCGGCGGCACCGCGCCGTCCGTGCCGCCAGGAACGGCACGGAACCCGTCGTAGGGCACCTCGTTGCGCCGCACGACCTCGCCGGCCTGGTTCTGGTACTCGGCGGGCCGGACCTCGACGAGGGCCGTGCGACCATCGAGGTCGCCTGGCTCGACCTGGACCTTGCCCGAGGCGGGAAGTCCCAGCGCCTGCAGGACCATGCGGGCGCGGGCTCGCCCGCGAGTGCTGAACACGAGACTGTCCCAGGCTGCCTGCTTGCCGACGTGTTGGCCCTCCTCGACCACGAGTCGCATCGACCAGCGCTCGTCGCCGGCGCGGGTGGTACCGGTTCGCACCTCGGCGACTCGGCACAGGTAGGTTCCGGCGGGCACGGTCACGAAATCGGACCGGGGACCCAGGGCGTCGAAATCGATCTCCATTTGGTTGCTCCTTGCTGCGGTTGACGGACAGGTGCAATGGGTCCAGCAAGGGCGCCGCGGTTGCAGCTTTCTCACGAAAACCGCGCAGTGCCCGCTAGCCTCATCGACCCCGCGTCCCGGTGATGAGCCGGTGTGTGGTGGCGATCCCTTGGCTGTTCCGGCAGATCCTCTGTTGCACGATGCAAAGCGCTACCTGGCGCTGGCTGGACGGCACTACGAGAACTTCCCGGTCGGATCGTGGCTCCTGCCGCGTCCTGCGCGGCTGCACTTGCGGCGCATCTATGCGTTCGCGCGCACGGCAGACGACCTTGCCGACGAGCTGCGCGACGCGGCTGCGTTGGCGGCGTTCCAGAGCGACTTCCTGCGGCACCTCGACGAAGGTGCGGACGACGTGCCGTTGTTCGTCGACCTACGCGCGACGATCCGCCAGTGCGAGCTGGAACGAGAGCTGTTCACGGACCTGCTCGACGCCTTCGCCCAGGACCTCGTGCGGACCCGCTACGACCTGCCTTCACTGCTCGACTACTGCCGCCGTTCGGCGGATCCCGTCGGTCGCCTCGTGCTGCGTGTGAGCGGTTACCGCAAGGCACAGCTCGACCGATGGTCGGACGACATCTGCACGGCGCTGCAGCTGCTGAACCACCTGCAGGATCTCGGCGAGGATCTGCGCGAACGGGACCGCATCTACTTCCCGAGCGAGGACCTCGTGCAGTTCGGCGTCGGCGAGGCGCAGCTGCGCGCCGTTGCTGCCGATGCGCAGGTGCGCGCGTTCGTGCTGCACTGGGCGGATCGCATCGGCGCGCAGTTCGCGGCGGGCTGGCCGCTGATCGGCGCCGTGAGCGGACGCCTGCGGTGGGAACTGCGCGCGATCCTGCGCGGGGCAGCGGCCGTGTTGCGCCGCATCCGGTTGGCGGGTGGCGACGTGCTCGGCGAACGCGTGCATCTCGGCAAGCTCGAACGGACCGGGGTACTGCTCGCGGGACTGTGTCGCCGCGGGGCGCCGCAGTTCACGGCGGTGCGCGCATGAGCTCCGTCGTCCCGCAGCCGATCACGGCGGCGATGCGGCCAGAGGAGATCACCGCGCGTTCGGGCTCCAGCTTCACGACCGCGTTCGTGTGCCTCGATCGGGCGCGCAGGGAGGGCATGACTGCGATCTACGCGTTCTGTCGCGTCGCGGACGACGCGGTCGACGAAGCCGGTGACGCAGCGACCGGGCGCGCGCATCTGCAGTTCTGGCGCGCGGAGCTCGCAGCTGTCGCGAACGGCAAGGGCGCGACGCCGGTCGGCCAGGCCCTGCAGACAGCCATGCAGCGGTTCGGCGTGGAAGTCCGCCCCCTGCTGGACCTGCTCGATGGCGTCGAGATGGACCTGGCTCCGCACGCCTTCGCCGACGAGGCGGAATTGCGCTGCTACTGCTATCGCGTGGCGTCCGCGGTCGGGCTTGCGTGCCTGCCGGTGCTCGGGGTCATCGGTGCGGAGGCGACGCGGTTTGCCGATGCGCTGGGCAAGGCGCTGCAGTTCACGAACATCCTGCGCGATCTTCGTTTCGACGCCGGGCTCGGGCGGTGTTATGTGCCGCAGACCTGGCTCGCCGAGACCGGTGTGGAACGCGCGTGGCTCGATGGCTCGGGGCCCAGTGCCGTCTACGCGCCGGGTGGGCCCGTTGCGGCGCTCTGCGCGCGACTGGCGCAGAAGGCGTCCGGCGAATTCGCTGCCGCGCGCGTGGTGCTGCGTCTCTTGCCACGCCGGCAGCGGCGGGCGCTCGCGCCGGCGCGCATCATGGGAGCCATCTATGGCGACCTGTTGCGACGGCTGGTGCAGCGCGGCGGCGACCTGCGCAGCCCGCGCATGCGCGTGCCGAGGCCGAAAAAGGCCT
>DASRJH010000123.1:0-51367 GCA_035649575.1 Planctomycetota bacterium | reverse complement strand
CTCGAATACAACCGGGCGGTTCACGCGGCGCAGCTCGCCCGGCCAGCCCGGATCACGTCCAGCGAACGCATCGCACCTGACGACGAGCCCGGCACGGCGCTGGTGGTGCACGGGCGCGCCTTCGCCGCCGACGGCCGCACGCCGCTCGCGGGCGCGATCGTGTTCGCCTACCACACCGATCGCGACGGTCGCTACGACCGGCCGGGGGCTCCGGCACATTCATGGCGCCTGAAGGGATGGGCGAAGACCGGCGACGACGGCAGGTTCGAGTTCCGCACCATCCGGCCGGGGCCATACCCGCGCAGGAGCGAACCGGCCCACATCCACCTCGCGCTGTTCACCGCCGACGGCAAGCGCTACCACGCCGGCGCAGTGCTGTTCGACGACGACAAGCTGGTCACCGCTGCCGTTCGCGAAGGGTCGCGCAAGGACGAGACGTTTGGCCCGGTCCGACCGGTGCGCGTCGAGAAGGCCGTCCAGCACGTGGACGTCAACATCCGCATCCAGGAGAAGGAGCAGTTCTGAAAGCAGTGCCCGCGTGCACGCGGCAACCCGTTCCGCGGTACGCTTGGTGTATGGCCGAGAACGAAGCACTGGAGCGCGATGAACACACCGGAACCGATGACCAGGCCTGGGCAGACCAGCTCGCGCCGAACCGCCGCCAGCTGATCACCGGGATCGCGGCCGCGACGCTCGGCGGCGTGGGCGCGGTCGCCGCGAGCTCCGTCGCTGCGCAAGCCGCACGCGTCCCGCAGGATCCCGTGCCGCCGCAATCGCCCGGCAAGAGTCCGTGGGGCTACGAGACCTACAAGGAACCGACGCCCGCGCCCGTGAGCTCGAGACCCGGCGAACAGACGCTGCCGGCACTGCCGCGAAAATACACCGACATCAAGAGCTACCACGCACACATCTACTTCGACGAAGACAACTACGAGAAGGCGGCGCTGCTGCGGCGCTGGGTCGCGGAGCGCTTCTCGGTCGAACTCGGCAACTGGAATCGGGAGCCACGCGGTCCGCACGTCACGCCGTCGTTCTACTTCGGCTTCGCGAACGACCTGCTGCCCGTGATCGTGCCGTGGCTGCAGTTGAACAGCCTCGGGCTCACGATCCTGCTGCACCCGAACACCGAGGATCCGCGCGCGGACCACCTGCACTACGCGCTCTGGGTCAATCGCACGCAGCCCGTGAACGCCTACGGCATGAAGAAACCCGGCGCGGGCGAGCCGGCGGTCGAGCAGATCTATCCGAATACGCGTCCAACGGTGAAGCTCGAGATCTGACGCGAATCAGCGGTCCAACAAGAGCCGCACACCGGTTGCCTGGAAGCGTGTGTCCTGCGGCCAGAAGTTGCGGTAGCAGACGCGGGCCTGGCTGCGCGGGGTCGCGAACGAGCCGCCGCGCAGCACGCGCTGGTTGTCCATGAACTTGCCGTTGTATTCCATCAGCGCGCCCGGGAACGGCCGGTAGCCGGGGTAGGGCTCGTAGTGGCTCGCGGTCCACTCCCAGGCGTCGCCGGCGAGCTGGCGCAGGCCACCGCCGCGTGGCGCCGCCTGCGCGTCGAGCGCACAGCGAGTCGCGTCGTCGTCGAGCAGGTTGGCGGCGCGCTGGTCGAAGTTGGTGCGCGCGGCGTGTTCCCATTCGGATTCGCGCGGCAGCCGCGCGTGCCGCCAGGACGCGAACTGTTCGCCATACCAGCGCGCGAACGCCTCGGCTTCGTAGAACGAGACGTGGCAGACCGGCGTCTGCGGATCGAGCGGCACGAGGCCACGCAGCGTGAAGCGTTGCCAGTCGCGGCCAGAGCACTGCCAGTAGAGCGGGGCCTGCCAGCCGTGTTGTTGGCATGCGTTCCAGCCGTTCGAGAGCCAGAGCAGCGGGCGCTCGTAGCCGCGGTCGGCCATGAACGCGATCCACTCGGCGTTCGTGATCAGGCGGTCGCCGAGCGCGAAATCGCCGACGAGCACGCGGTGGGCGGGCAGCTCGTTGTCCCACGCGAAGCCGTCGCCGTCGTGGCCGAGCGTGGTCGTCGCCGCGGCGAACGGGATCGCGGCGAGAGCGGTCGGTTCGCTGTCGGTTGCAGCGCCTCGTCGTGTCTCGGATGCGTAGGGCATCCGCTGGTCGGCTGGCGCCGACCAGCGGATGTGCAGGATCTCGGTCAAGAACAGCTCCTGGTGCTGCTGTTCGTGTTCGAGCCCGATCGCGACCGTGCGCTGCAGCGCGGCCCAGCGCGGCTCGGGGCAACCGAGGATGCACTCGATCATCGCGACATTCACCGCGGCGCGGTAGGCGCGAACCTGCTCGGTCGTCGGCTGTGCCAGCTTGCCGCGCTGCGCGCGCGGCAGCCGCGGTCCGAGTCCTTCGTAGTAGCTGTTGAACGCGAAGTCGAAGCCCGGAAAGTCCGTGAACGGGCCCCAGAACGGCCGCAGCACGTTCGAGACGAAGAACCAGCTCGTGTGGCCGAGGTTCCAGTACGGCGGGCTGACGTCGGGCATCGACTGCACGCGGAAGTCCTCGGCCGAGAGAGGCGCCATGAGCCGCTCGGTGGCCGTGCGCGCGGCGGCGAAGCGTCGCGCGAGCGATTCGCGGTCCGTCCCCGGAATCTGCGTCACGACGCGGCCGGACCCTTGCGCAAGGTGCGCGCTGCGGCGGCGAGCGTGCGACACTTCGCGGCGGCGACCTCGGCCGTGGCGACCGGGCGGTCGGCGAACGTGCCGAAGCCGCAGTCGGGGTTCAGCCAGATGCGCGCTGGCCCGAGCAGCGCAGCCAGCTCGCGCACGCGCGCGGCGATCGCGGCCGGGTCTTCGTCGGGTTCGGTGCGCGGGTTGACCGCGCCGAAGCCGATCTGGCAGCGGGCCGGCAGCTGCGCGAGCAGCGACTCGGGCCCCGCGCGCGGCGTCGCGTATTCGAGCACGAACTGGTCGACCTGCATGCGCGCGAGGTGCGGCAGCAGCGGCGCGTAGTCGCCCGACAGCAGCACGTCCTCGTTGCGGCTCCAGTTGCCGCGGCAGACGTGCAGCGCGGTGCGCACGCCCCGCACGCCGTCGACGACGCGGTTGATCAGGTGAACCGCAAGCTGCAGCTCGGCCGCCGGGTCCGACGCCGCCGCGAGCGCCGCGCACATGAACGTGCGCTTGCTGCCCTTGCCGGCGAACACCAGCTCCGTGAGCACGGGTTCGTCGAACTGCACGACGTCGACGCCGAGCGCTCCGAGCTCCTGCAGCTCGGCGCGCAGGATCGCGACGATGTCGTCGCACAGCGCTTCCCGCGTCGGGTAGGCCGCCGCCGAGAGCTTCTGGACCCACATCGAGCGCGACAGCAGGTAGGGTCCCGGCAGCGTGACCTTCGTGGCGCGCGTCGTGTGCGCGAGCAGGAACGCGGCCTCGGTGGCCGCGAGCGGCTGCCGGCGGACCAGACGGCCCGTGATGGTCGGGTTCTTGATCGCATACGCGGGCACGTCGAGCGCCTGCAGCAGCCCCTCGAACGCGGCCTTGTCCTCGACGTGGTCGAGCAGGTCGGCCATCGTCATCAGCGTGACGCCGTCGAGCTTCTCGGTCAGGAACGAGTAGAAGTTGTCGCGCGCCTGCTCGCCGTCGGTCAGCACGTCGATGCCCGCGTCCTCCTGTTCCTTGATCGCGAGCAGCACGGCCTGGCGCCGCAGGTCGGCGAGGTCGGCCGCGCGCTTGCGCGTAGCCTCGAGCAGCCAGCGCGGCCGCGGCCAGGAGCCGACGACGCTGGTCGGGAAGAGCGGAATGGGGCGGGGCATCAGGGGGTGGCGCGCGCGTTCGCGGCGACGATCGTGGGGCGGATGAGGGATTGCGTCACGGGGCAGCGCCGCAGCGTCTCGCGGAGCTCGGCGTCGAGGTCGACCCCGTCGCTGTCGCAGGAGATGTAGACGACGAGCTCGATCGTGGCGAGCCCCGGATTGCCTTCCGACTCGACGCCGAGGAAGACCAGCGGGTTCTGCGAGCGCGCCTTGCACACGACCTCGAGCGCGCGGACCTCGACGCTGCGCTGCGACAGCCGCCACTGTAGCCCCGTGGCCACGGCGCCCGCGAGGCCGGCGAGCAGGAACTCGATCGCCGACGCCGCCGGGTCCTCGACGTCGAAGCTCGCCGGCTGGCCGACCAGCAGCGTGTGGTTGCGCGTCGTGACCTTGGCCTGCATCCCGCCGGTCCAGCGCGCGCGCACCTGCCACACGTGGTCTCGCGCGCGCTGCAGGTCGGCGGCGAGCGCCTGGTCCTCGCTCTTCTTCTGCAGCAGGTAGTGCGTGGTGCCCGCGTCGGCAGAACGCACGTCGAGCAGCTTGTGACCGACCATGCGGCACCACGCCGGCAGGTCCTCCTTGACCGAAATCTCGCGGCTCTTGACCAGCAGCGCGCCACCCGGCGACAGCGGCGCCATCGCCGACCGGATGATCAGCAACAGCCCGCTGCCGCAATCGAGGTCACCGCCGTCGCAAACCGCGTCGGCGGGCGGCAGGTTGGGTTCGGTCACGCGCAGCGGCTTCCTAGTAGCTGACGCAGGGCGCGCCGGCGGACAGGAACTCGACGAGCTTCGCGCCGCCGACGATCGTCGCTCCGGCGACGAGCTTCGCTTCGTCGAGCTTGCGACGCTTGAAGCAGGGCGAGCAGACCCAGATCTTGCCGCCGGCCTTCACGAAGTTGGTCATCAGCTCGCGCAGCGGCGCGAAGCTCTCTTCGTGGATGTCGTCGGCGTAACCGGCCTGCGACAGGCGCACGGCCTCGGTGCTGAGGAACACGATCGTCTCCTGGTCGGAGGCGACCGCGGCGTTGGCGACGACGAAGGCGACGGTCGCCTTGTCAGAATCGTTCTTGGCGAAGGTCAGGCTCACGCAGAACTTCTTCATGGTTCAGACTCGTTTGTTCTGGATCAGGTAATGGGGATGGGAAGCGTGCCGCAGCGTGTGGCCACACAGACCACACCACGCGGGAAGGTCGACGGGTGCCGCCGCATCGGCCGCGCGCACCGCGAGCACGGCGCCCGGTGGCAGCGCGCGCAGGCGCTCGCGCAGTTCGAGCACGAGGTCGCCGCAGCCGAGGTCGCCTGCGTCCCACGTCGCGGCCGGTTTCGGCAGCGCGCCGGCAGGTGTCTCGGCCTCGCGCGCAGCGGCCGGGGCGGCGCGGGCCGCGGCGTTCGCGGCGAACAGGCAGGCCGGGCGATCGCGATCGGCGTGGCCTTCGCTAGCACTCGCGCGGCGCCAGACGTGCAGGAAGCACTCGCGCCGCAGGATCCACTGCAGCGCGCGTTCGGCCAGCCCCGCTGGCGTTTCGTCGGCCTGCCGCGAGAGGCAGCGCGCACACCGCGGGGAGTTGCGAAAACCGAGGACGACGGCGAGCACGGCACCATGCCCACACAACGCAGCGCCACAGTCGGCGCATGGACGGACCACGACGAACGCCACGGTCGCCTGCAACGCTGCAGTGCGGACGTCGAGTTCACCTTCGGGCACCAGCTCGTCGTCGTCTCGGAAATCCAATCTCAGTGCACCTCTTTGAACGTCATCTTGCGGTCGAACTTCGCGAACTCGGCGCCGTCGACCTCGACGTAGCCCTTGGCGTTCATGTTCACGGTGCTCGCGGTCTGCTTCGGCTCGAACACGAGGTCGCGACCGAGGGTCCAGGTCACGCGGCGCGGGTCGAGGCTGCTGAAATAGTAGTCGACGAGCGTCTGGTCCGGGCCCTTGTAGCCGTTCGCGGTCGTCAGCGTCACGCGATCGCGGTTGTTGTCGTCGAGCGTGATCGGCGGCGCCGTGAAGATGTCGGCGACGGCGACGTCGTTTGGCACCCAGCCGATGCCCGGCAGCCATGCCTCGGGCCAGCAGTGGTAGCTCGCGTCCTTGTCGGCGCCGTCGAGCGACGGCTTGAACAGGCTGCCATACTTCATGCGCGTCGGGATGTCCGAGGCGCGCGCGAGCGCCGTCCACAGCGAGTGGAAGTCGGTGCAGTTGCCGGTCTTGTTCTTGAGGCAGTAGTCGCTGCTGCCGACCGGAGAGGCCTTCCACTTCGAAGGGTCCTTGACCCAGTACTCGACGTTCCCGAGCACCCAGTCGTAGAGCTTGCGGGAGACGATCGCCGGGTTGGTCTCTGTGCCGCGGATCTCGGCCGCGAGCTTCTTGATCTCGTCGTTGATGACGATGTTCGTGTTGCCGGCGAGCTCGGCGGTGTGCTCTTTCTTCTCGGCGTCGTTCAGCGGTCGCGTCTTCGCCGGATCGACGATGGCGCGCTGCTCCTTGCGCGTCACCGTGAACGACGTCTTGACGACGACCTTCTCACCGGGTGACGCGACCGCGGCGTGCACGTAGTGGTTGCCCTGGTTGTCTGTTGCTTCTTTCCAGCCGGCCGGGGCCTCGATCTTGAGGTCGGAGACGGTTTGGCCTTCTTCGTTGCGCGGCAGCGGGAACCAGACCTTGACCTCCTTGGCGCCCGCGGGCACCGGGACGGTCAGGTTGTTCTCGACCTTGAACGTGCCGCTCGACGCGAACGGGCTCGGCGGCTGCGGCGACTGACACGCCGCGACAGCTAGCAGCAGGATGGACGGAGAGTGACGGGTAACAGCGAGGAGGCGGGATGTCGGGTTCATGCGGTGTGCGACACCGCGCGAGACCGGCACCGGGCGACACGCGTCGCCCGCACCGCGAAGGACCACCGTCACCCGGTCAGGGCGACGGTCAAAAGAACGTCAGGCCCCGCCGGGAACCGCGATGGTCTGGCCCAAAGGAGTGCAGACCGCACACCAGCCAGGCCGGCTTCAGCGGCGTCAGTGTCGGCGGCGCACGATGGGTTCCTTCGGGGGTTGGTAGGGGGGGACGGCAGGACTGTTCCATGCCGGCATGGACAAGTCAACGGGAGGGGGTACGCCGCGCGGGGAAAGTCACAGGTTTGCCGCGATGGGCCGTTCGCTCTTCGGCCCTCCTCGTGCGCGCGGTCGTCTACAACCGGCGACGGGCAGCGGCTACTTGAGCGCCGCGGCCGACTCCGCGTATTTTTCCTTCTCCGCGATCATCAGCGGCGTCTTCTTGCTGTCGCGCGTCGTGATCGTCTTGTCGGCCCGGTTGGCAAGCAGCAGCTTGATGACCTCTGCCTTGTTGCGGCTCGCGGCGCAGTGCAGCGGCGTTTCACCGCCACAGCCGCGCGCGTTCACGTCGGCTCCCTTGGCGAGCAGCAGCGCGACAGCGTCCTTGCGGCCATTGCGCGCGGCGCTGTGGATCGGCTGGTCGCCGGCAGTGTCGACCACCGTGAGATCGGCGCCTTTCTGCAGCAGTGTGGTGATGATCTTCGTGTGTCCCCAGGTGCTCGCGTGCAGCAGCGGCGTCTTGCCGTTGCTGTCGCCCATGCGCACGTCCGCGCCCTTTGCGAGCAGCCACTCGGCGGCCTTCGGCTTGTTGTGCGCGAGCGAGGTGCCGAGCGGGGTGCCCTGCAGACGTCCCTTCGAGTCGATGTCGACCCCCTTCTTGACCAGCAGCTCCAGGAGGTCCGTGTTGTCTTCGCGCGCGACGATGTGCAGGCACGTGTCCCCTTCCTCGTCGCGGGCTCGCAGGAGGTCCGGCTCGGTGGCGAGCAGGGAAACCACGGTCCTCCTGTCGCCGTCGGCGAGCGCCTTCCACCAGGCGGCCGCGCGCGCAGCAGTCTTCTTGGGATCTTGCACACGCGCATCGGCGCGCGGCGTCTTCGTCTGAGTCTGCAGCACGGCGTCGACGATCTGCGGGGCAGCGGGCGGCTCGGACGCGACCTGAGTGCCTTCGTAGCGGAGACCACAGGCGCCGACGAGCGCCACGATCGGGAGGACCACCGCACATGCCGTTTGCATGGCGCTGGATCGTCGCGTGATCCGGACGGACTTGAGCGCGGCACCGCCTCTCGGGCTGGGCGCCAGCGCACGTGATCGGGCATCCAACGACGCAGCGATCGTGGTGGCGCCGCGGAGAGCTGCTCTGCGAGGTCACCAGACGATGCTCACCGTGTGTTTGTGGCCCGTGTTGACCATGCGCAGCCAGATGGACTGGCTGTTCGCCGCATAGGTCGTCAGCGCGCGCGCGCCGAACAGCGGCAGCAGCGCCGCCAGCATGGTTCGCGAGTGCGCGAGACCACGCGGCAGTCGGGTCTTTGGATGATGGAACCGGGTCCGAGAGCTGGATGGTTGTTGCACGGGGAAGTCCTCGCACTCTCTGTCGGCACCGCGCGCGAAGTTCGGAGTCCGCGGAATTCCCTCGCCGTCGCGGCCCGCAAACCCATCGCGTCCGAACCATTCAGCGCGGTTGCGACAGGAGAGGATCGTGAATCCGGAACGCGGCAACTCCCTGGCCCGACGCATGCGTGTATCCTGCCTCGCGGCGGCAGCTCCGATTGCCATCCTCTCGCCACGTGTCCGATCCCCTACACTCCAGCGCAGGCGATTCGCATGCCGAGGGAGCGCAAGCGCCGAGCGCGGACTTCCAGTTGGTGCGCGCGTTCCTGGCGCGCGATGCCGAAGCGACTGCCCGCCTGGCGGAGCGGATGCGGGTGATCCCGCGCATGCTGGCCGGTCTGTCCCGGCGGTTCGGCGCGCCGCTGACGCACGACGAGCTTGCCGACGTGGCCCAGGACGCGGTGGCCATCGCGCTCCGCCGTCTCGATCAGCTCGGCCCGCGTGTGCCCCTGGACGCCTGGTTGCACTGTCTGTGCAGCTACGAGCTCCGGAACGCCATACGACGAAGGCGCCGCGCCCGCACGGCGGTCCTCGAAGAGGATGTCCCCGGCGTTGCGGCCAGCGCCCTCGAACAGCTCGAACGGCAGGAGCTCGTGCTGCTCGCGCTCGAGAAGCTCGACCCCGCCGATGCGGCGGTCGTGCGCATGCACCACCTGGAGGGCCTGACGTTCGCCGAGGTCGCGGCACGACTCGGCGTCACGCAGAACGCCGTGAAGGGGCGCTACTACCGCGCCCTGACCGAGCTCGGCGTGGTCATGCGCCGCCACGCTCCGAAGAGGAACACGCCATGAGCATCGATCCGACCAGTGCCGCGGCCGAGCAGGTGCTCGAGGCCTTGGCCGTCCACGACCTCGATCCAGCGGACCCGCGTGTCGTGGCCCGCTTCGTCGCCGAGCCCGAACTGGCCGTACGCTGGCGGTCGATGGCCGCGACGATCGCGGAGTTGGTCGATCTGGGCGCCAGTGCCGCTGCAATCGAGGCTGCGGCCGGAGTGCCACATCTGGACACGATGGCGGCGATCCGCGCCTTTCGCGGTGAGGCCCCCCCGGGGAACCGGCGCCGGTTCTTCGTGCTGACCGTCGCCGCCGTCGCCGCCGTGGCCGTCTTGCTGTTGTGGTCGCCGTGGGCAGGGCGCGAAGAGCCGATCGATCCGCGCCTCGGGGGCACGGGCATGGTGCTCACGCCGAACGGCACGGCCTGGCCCGAGGGTTCGCCGCTGCTCTGGACCGCGGTGCGCGGCGCGCAGTACTACCGCTTGGAGATCCAGCCGGTGCCCGAGGGTGCTCTGTTGACGATTCCCAGCGAAGCCTCCGCCCAAGGCATGCTCACGGCGACGCAGTGGCTTCCCTCGCCGCCCGAGCGATCGAGGCTGCCCCAGCGCTTCCAATGGCGCGTGAACGCGTTCGATGCCTCGGACCGTGTGCTCGCCACTTCAGGGTCGGCGGAGACCTGGCGTTGATGCTGTTGCGACACCGCGGACCCGGCGTCTCGCTTTCCGCGCTCCTGGCCATGCTGGGTGCGTGGTCGTCGCGGTCCGCGCTGGCCCAGAGCGAGGCGGCTGCCCTTCCGATCGCGTGGCTCGAGGCGAAGACGCCCGAGGACGTCGCGGCCGGAATGCAACGAGCGCTCGCCGTGCTGCATCCGACCCAGTACGTCGAGTATCTGCGAAGCGTCGGCGGGGCCATCAACGAATGCAACCTGGACTGGCTCTCGGGAGCAGGGCGGAGCCGTTGCGTGCTGGCGCACGAGCCCGTGCTCGCGTCCGTTGCCGGCACGAACCCGGCGGTTGCGGAGTGGTTCACCTACGCGGCAGCTGCGTACCTCGCCGCGGCCAACGAATGCGATGCGGCCATTCATACGCTGGACGTCTTCGAGCGCCTGGCGCCGCGCGCGGTCGACTTCGCGTTCGAGCGCCGCCTGCTGCGCGTCGACTGCCTGCCGGAGCTGCAGCGACTGGCCGAAGCCGATCTCCTGTGCGAGCGCGCGGAGGCGACGATCCTCACACCGCTGCAACGCGCCCAGGTGCTCGCCCAGCGGGGCAGCGTCAACGTGATGCTGGGGCGACTCGACGAGGCCAGCCGCTGCCTCGCGCAGTCGGACTCGCTCGTAAGCCAGCTCGTGCCGGCAACGGACGCCGACCGGACGGCTGCACTCGGCGTCGAGTTCGTGGTGCTGCTGCGGCAGCTCGACCTGCTCGTCGCCCGGGAACAGCTCGACGCCGCCCGTGTCGCGGGCGCCGAGTTCGCGGCGCGCCGGGCGCGCGACGGACGGCCGCTGTCCGACCAAGACCGCACGGCGCTCTCGGTGCACGAGGTCGCCGCGGACTACCTTTTGACCCAACGAGACCCGGCGCGGGCCGGTGCAACGATCGTGCGCATGGCGGAACTGCTGGCGAGGCCCGGGCTCGAGGCGCGCCACGCCGAGCTGTTGACGATCTGGTCTGCGGACCTCGAGCTGCGGAACCGACACCACGAGGCCGCGAGGTCGTGGTTGCAGCGGGCCGCGGCGCGCTCGCCGTCGCGTCGCGGCCGCTGGCTGTCGGCGCCGATCGCGGCCGAACTGGCGCGAACCACGGGCGCCGACCGCCCGACGCTCGAGCAACACGAGGCGACGCTGCGCGACGTGCTGCACGAGATGATCGCAGAGTGGCGCGAGGTCGACTGGCAACGCGAGAGCACTGGATTCCTGCGGCTCGGTTCGCGGCTGCGCATCCTGGCCGAGCTGGTCGCCGTGTCGATCGCGCTGCACGGGCCCGAACGCGCGCTGCAAGACGTGCTGTCGGTGCAGTGCTGCACGACGGTGAGCCGCGCTCGCGCCGCGGAACCGTTGCCGTTGGCTGTCCTGCGCGAACAGCTGTTGCCCGCGGGGCACGGCGTGCTCGTGTTCGTGCCGGCCTGGAACGAATCGCACGTGTTCGCCTTCGACCGCAGCCGGATCGTGCACGAAGTGCTGCCGCGTGCGAGCGCGCTGCGACGAGACGTGGAGGAGCTGCAGAAGGAACTGCTGGCGCTCGACGGCGAGGCCCCGACTGCGGCGTCGCTCGACGCCGTGCGTGCGCGCAGCGCGGACCTCGCGAAGACGCTGTTGCCCGCTTCGATCGGTCCGTTGCTCGACGCGTGGCATCACGTGACGATCACGGGCGGCAACCTGCTCGGCGGCGTGCCGTTCGAGTGCCTCGCGTGGCAGGACGGCCGTCTCTTCGGCGAACGGTTCGCGGTGGCGACGACCGCATCCTTGCCGCTGCTCGCGGTGCTGCGTCGCGAATCGAGCACGAGGCCCGCCGGCGCGGAGATGGTGACAAGGGTGTTCGCGACGCTCGCGCCCGCTGCCGACTTCGCCGCGCGCAACGGCATCGCGGGCTCGGGGGGGTTGTCGGGCCCTCGCTGGGAACGCTGGCTTTCGAGCCTGCCGCCGGCCACGGCCCGTCACCTCGACGCCGAGGCCACGGTGGGCGCCTGGAACGACAGCTGTCGCGCGGCCCGCCACGACCTGACCATCCTGCTCGCGCATGGCGAGCAACCGTTCGAGGGACTGCCCCCGGCCCTCGGCTTCGCGCCGGATCGCGATCATCCGGCCGGGACGCTGACGCCGGCCGAGATCACTTCGGTGCAGCAGCACGGACTCCTCGTGGTCGCTGCCTGCCATGCGGCGCGGGGGCCGGTGCGCATGGGTGACGACGACGTCGCCGCGACACTCGCCGGCGCCTTCCTGTTCGCCGGGGCCGCCGCCGTGGTCGCGAGCCCGGCACCGCTGCGGCTGAGCCTGCACCTCGAGGTCGGCGCTGCGTTCATCAGGGCGCTGCGCGCTGGCAACAGTCCTGCCGAGGCCCTGCGGCTCGCACGGATCGCGGCTGCCGGCGGCGACGCGTCGCAGGCGTTCCGCGCCGGTCAGATCTCACTGGCTGGTTGGGGCGCCGAACCACTTGTCGAGCCATCGGCCATCGGGCTCGACCCGTACGTCGTGATCGCCGTGCTGCTCACTACGGCCCTTGTGGCAACTGGACTAAGGAGGCGCCGGGGCTCGCGTCCATCGGCGACGGCAGGCCGCTCGCAGGCGGGGGCGGCGGGAGCTTGATGCGCACGATCACCCCGACAACGACACCACCATCGGGCTCAGCCCGCACCGGAGGCAAGGGCTGGCTCGGGGGCATCGGATCGAGGAAGTTGTTGCGCAGGTAGGCCCAATTGGTGGCCATCTCGGAAGCCGACAACGAAGTCGCGAAGGTGACTGGATCGGAGACATCGAGCAGATCGCCGCTGGATCCGGTGAGCACCAGTCGGACCGTCAGCCAGTAGTACTCCTGGTCCCAATCGTTCGGGTTCCATGCCGGGTTCATCGTGACCGTGAGCGGCCAATGCGTCTCCCCCGAGGGCTGGGGCGGCGGATTGAGCAGCGGGAACATGACGTTGGACTCGGCCGCGTCGTCCAGGCGTCCACCGGGCACTGGGTGCAACTGCCGCCAGCCGACGACCTGCAGATGGGTTGTGCAGCTCACCTTCACGAACGGTTCCAACCACGAAGCGCCAACCTTCACCGGAAAGTCCACCTTGGTGTCCTGCTCTACGGCGGTGTCGACCGTGCCCTCGAACAGCAGGTCGATTCCGTCGTCCCACCCGTTGCCGTCGATCATGTCGATGCCGTTCCAACTGAGCGCCGTGAATCCGTGGTCGTCGACCACGTACACGTGTGTACCGCCGTGCGTGACGACGAGGTCCGGGATGGAGTCCGGATCGGCGAGAGACATCAACACCGGTCCCCAGTTCGCCAGAGCGAACTGGTTCGCGCCATCGTTCCTCAGCACCGACAGCCCACTCGAGCTCTTGACGATCCAGTCGACATCGCCATCCGCATCGCCGTCGACCGGGAACGCGGCCAAGAGCTCTTGTTCGTTGTCGATCACGTCGCCGATGGCGTCGAAGCCCAACGCGCCGGAGTCGCCGAGGCGAGCGATCTGCCAGGCTCCGCTCGCCATGTCGCGATGCAACCAGGCGGCCCTGGTCGTCGGGTCCTTGGGCCAGCGCACGACCTGGCCGCCGATGCCGGGCAGTGACCACTCCACCGTGCCGCCGGGCTGTCTGCAGCTGAGGCCGAAGCTCGTGACCACGAACAGCCGCGCAGCGCCACTGGCGTTGCGGACGATCTCGTAGTCGAGCACGGGCTCCGTGATCGTGAACGAAGTGATGGCGGTGGCGCCGTGGCGGAAGACGCGCAGCGTCTGACCGTCCTCGGCCAACACGACCACCAGGTGTTGTGGAGCGAAGGGCGCGGCGCGCACCATCAACGCGTTGAGGAGCAGCGGATGTGACCACGTCTCCAGGTCGAAGCCGTGCGCGGTGTGATTCCACCTCGCCGTCACGAGCCCGCTGGCGCCGACCATGACGACCGCTTCGGAGTCGCCGAGAGTCAGTGCATCGAGTCGGGCCAGGTCCGTCACGCCACCCGAAAGCAGGGAGCGCCAGCCACCTCCGAGCCACGGATTGCCGTGCACACCGACGCTGCCGTCGATGTAGAGGGCGAAGCTCTCGGGCCACAAGCCCCCGTGATCGTGGACCACGGTCTTGCGAAGTTCCGGCAGCGAAGGGGGGATCTGTGCGGTCGCGGACGCTTGGAGCGACAGCGAGCAGAGCAGGAAGAGGAGCGGAGCGCGTTGGTTCATGGGCAGAGGGCCGCCTCGGCGGCCGGCGGGTCATGTCGGATGGACGACGCGAAGTTCGAGGAAACCCGTGGCACGGTAGCAAGTCGTGTCCCCGGTGTCCTCGCGACCTGCTTCGGTGTCCCTGTCACGGGGCGAGTCCTTGCGCCTCGATGGCGCCCGAATGGCCGACGGAGGATGGACGCGCTGGGACTCGGTGCCGATGCTGCGCCCCTTCGCACCGTGCGACCCACACCGTGCGCCTCGAGGCCATCCGTTTCGATGCACAAGCTGCTCAAGCCCTCGCTCGATTGGCTGTTCGTGTTCATCCCGATCTCGCTCGTGCTCGAGCGTGTCCACGTACCCGCGCCCGTGCTGTTCTTCTCGGCGGCGCTCGCGATCGTGCCGATCGCGCGGCTGATCGTCGCGTCGACGGAGCAGCTCTCGACGCGCACCGGCGATGCGGTCGGCGGACTGCTCAACGCGACGTTCGGCAACGCGCCCGAGCTGATCATCGCGCTCGTCGCGTTGCGCGGCGGTCACTTCGACATGGTGCGCGCCTCGTTGATCGGCGCGATCCTGGCGAACCTGCTGCTCGCGATGGGCGTCGCGTTCTTCCTCGGCGGGCTGCGCCACCACGAGCAGGAATACAACTCGTCCGCGGCGCGGCTCTACAGCTCGATGATGCTGATCGCGACGCTGAGCCTCGCGGTGCCGAGCGCGTTCAGCCGCTTCTTCGCCGAGGGCGCGATGCCGCAGGAGGAGGCGCTGAACCTCAGCACCGCCTTCGTGCTGCTCGCCGCCTACGGGCTGTATCTCGTCTTCATGCTGAAGACGCACCCGGACTACTTCAAGAGCGTCGGTGGGGACCGGTCACACGACCACGGCGGTTCGTCGTGGAGCGTCGGGCGCGCGGTCGGCAGCCTCGTTGCGGCGTCGGTGCTCGCGGCGTGGATGAGCGAGATCCTGGTCGGCGCCGCGGAGGGCACCGGCAAGGCGCTCGGCATGTCGGAAGTGTTCATCGGCATCGTGTTCCTGGCCATCGTCGGCGGCGCCGCCGAGAGCGGCTCGGCGATCGCGATGGGGCGGAAGAACAAGGTCGACCTGACCGTGGGCATCGCGATGGGCAGCAGCATCCAGATCGCGCTGTTCGTCGCGCCGATGCTCGTGCTGGCCAGCTACTTCATCGCGCCGCGACCGATGGAGCTCGCGTTCAGTCGCGCGGAGACCGGCACCTTGTTCGTTGGCGTGCTGATCGGCGCGATGGTGGCGGGCGATGGCCGGTCCAACTGGTACAAGGGCATCCAGCTCGTGACCGTCTACGCGATCATCGCGATCCTGTTCTACTTCCTGCCGGTCGCGAAGCCGTGATCGGTGCCTGCTCGCAATGGTCGCTTCGCCGATGAACACACCTTCGCAGCCATCCCCAACCACGTCCCAAGCCCCGACCTCGGGGAAACGGGACGTGCCGCCCGAGCGGCGGCTGCTCGCCTGGCTCTCGGAGTACGACCCCGCCTGGCTGCGCGCCGACGTCATCGCCGGCATCACGCTGGCGGCCTACCTGCTGCCGGCCGCGATCGGCGACGCTTCGTTGGCCAACCTGCCGCCCGAAGCGGGCATCTATGCGTGCCTGTTCTCGGGGTTCGTGTTCTGGGTGTTCTGCAGCTCGCGCCACACGTCGATCACCGTCACGTCGGGCCTCTCGCTGCTGCTCGGCTCGTCGCTCGGTGCGCTGGCCGGCGGCGACGTCACGCGCTTCTCCGCGCTCGCGGCCGCCACCACGCTGCTCGTCGCGGGGCTCGCGTTGGTCGCCTGGCTCGTGAGGGCCGGCAGCGTCGTCAACTTCATCTCCGAGACCGTGATGATCGGCTTCAAGGCCGGCATCGCGCTCGTGCTGGCCAGCACGCAGTTGCCGAAACTCTGCGGGTTCGGCGGCGCGCACGGCGGCGACTTCTGGTCGCGCATGGGCCACTTCTTCGAGCATGTGGGGGAGACGAAGGGTGCTTCGCTCGCGCTCGGGCTCGCGGCGTTGGTCGTGCTGCTGCTCGGCAAGAAGTTTCTGCCTGGCAAGCCCGTGGCGATCGTCGTCGTCGTCGGCGGCATCGTCGCGGCGCGGACCCTCGACCTCGGCCAGCGCGGCGTGAAGATGCTCGGCGAAGTGCCGCAAGGCCTGCCGCGGCTGCAACTGCCCGCGATCGGCTGGCAGGATCTCAACGAGCTGCTGCCGCTCGCGTTCGCCTGCTTCATGATCGCGGCGGTCGAGACCGCCGCGATCGGCCGCATGTTCGGGCGCAAGCACGGCCATCGGCTCGATGCGGACCGCGAGTTCCTCGCCATCGGCATGGCGAACCTCGCGGCCGGCCTCGGCAGCGGCATGCCGGTCAGCGGCGGCATGTCGCAGTCGCTGGTCAACGAGAGCGGTGGCGCGCGCACGCCCGTCTCGGGACTCGTCGCCTCGGTGATCGTGCTCGTGGTGGCGTTGTGGCTCTCGGGTCTCTTGGCCGACCTGCCGCAAACCGTGCTCGCGGCGATCGTGCTGATGGCCGTCACGAGCCTGATCAAGTTCAAAGCACTGAAGCGCCTCTGGCGGGCGCATCGCAGCGAGTTCTACGTCGCGATGGCCGCGCTGCTCGGCGTGCTGTGCTCGGGCATCCTGCGCGGCGTGCTGATCGGCGCGATCATCTCGCTCGCGCTGCTGCTGCGGCGCGCGGCGCGCCCGCACGTCGCGTTCCTCGGCCGCATCCCCGGCATGCAGCGGTTCTCGGACCTCGCACGCCATCCCGACAACGAGCCGGTGCCGGGTGCCTTGCTGTTCCGCGCCGAAGCGTCCCTGCTCTACTTCAACTGCGAAAGCGTGCGGGAAGCCGTGCTCGCGAAAGTGCGCGAGGCCGCAACGTCGGTCCGGTTCGTCGTCTGCGATCTGTCGACCTCGCCGCACGTCGACATGGCGGGCGCCGAGATGCTCATTGGCTTGCACGGCGATCTCGCGCAGAAGGGTATCCAGTTCCAGGCCGTCGAGGCGCGCGCGAAGGTGCGCGACATGCTGCGCGTCGAGGGCTTCGAGGACCGCGTCGGTGCGATCAACCGCTTCGCCTCGCTGTCCGAAATCGTCGCTGCGTTCACGGCCGGCCAGATGGCCACCCCCGGCGTCAGTACACCTCGCGGATGAACTTGCGCTTCTCGAGCGTCTTCTGGTCGTCGTATTCGTGCTTCCTCGATCGCTCGGGCAGCTTCACCTTCTCCTGCGGCACGCTCTTGTAGGGGATCTGGTCGAGGATGTGCCGGATGCAGTTGAGCCGCGCGCGCTTCTTGTCGTCCGAGCGCAGCACGTACCACGGCGCGTGCTTGGTGTCGGTGGCGTCGAGCATCATGTCGCGCGCGTGCGAGTACTCGAACCACTTGCTGCGCGACGGCAGGTCCATCGGGCTCAGCTTCCACTGTCGCAGCGGATCGTCCATGCGCGCTTCGAACCGCTCCTTCTGCGCCTCGTCGCTGACCTCGAGCCAGATCTTGAGCAGGATGATGCCGCCTTGCGTCACGTAGTGCTCGAACTCGGGACACCGCTCGAGGAAGTTGCGGTGCTGCTCCTTGGTGCAGAATCCCATCACGTACTCGACGCCCGCGCGGTTGTACCAGGAGCGATCGAAGATCACGATTTCACCGGCGGCCGGGAAGTGCGGGATGTAGCGCTGCATGTACATCTGCGACTTCTCGCGGTCGGAAGGCGCGGGCAGTGCCACGAGCCGGAACACGCGCGGGCTCACGCGCTCGGTGATCGCCTTGATCGTGCCGCCCTTGCCCGCGGCATCGCGTCCCTCGAACACGATGATCACGCGCAGGCCCTTGTGCTTGACCCAGGCCTGCAGGTTGCACAACTCGCCCTGCAGCTTGCGCAGTTCCTTCTCGTATTCCTTCCGGTTCTGTTTCTTGCTGCCGTTCTTCTCGTCCTTCTCTTTGTTCTTCTTGGCCATGTCAGTCCTGCTCGCCTTTTGGGCGGGGCACTCTAGCGTGCGCGCGCAGCGTGGTCACGCGCGCCGGGGCCGTGTTCGCTGCGGCGGCTGAATAGGCTGCCGAACGTTGCGCGGGCGGTGACTGCGCCGATACTCGCGCCTCGTATTCCGCGGCGCGGAGAAGCCGCTTGCCATGACTGAGCCCAGAAAGCCCTCGCAGCGTGTACTGGATCCCACCGAGCGTGTCTCGGAGGGCGTGTTCGGTCTGATCATGGTGTTGACCTTCACGGGCTCGCTGAGCGTTGCCGACGCTGGCCGCGACGACGTACGCTCGATGCTGATCGGCGCGCTCGGCTGCAACATCGCCTGGGGCATCATCGATGGCCTGCTCTACATCATGGGCAGTCTCGCCGCGCGCGGCCGCGACCTCGCGGTTCTGCGCGCGCTGCGCGGCGCCGCCGATCCACAGCAGACCCAGCAGGCCATCGCGTTGGTCGTGCCGGAGCTCGCAGCCCGGCTGAATCCGTCCGAGCTCGCCGCGATCCAGAAGCGGGCGCAGGAACTGCACGAGCCGCCCGCACGCGCGAGCTGGCAACGCGAGGACTGGATCGGGGCGATCGGCGTGTTCCTGATCGTGTTCGCGACGACGTTTCCCGTCGCGTTGCCGTTCCTCTTCATGACGAACGCCGGTTCGGCCCTGCGAGTCTCGAACCTCATCGCGATCGTGATGTTGTTCTTCCTCGGCTGCATCTACGGGCGCGCGATCGGTCGCCGTCCATGGACGATCGGAGTCTCGATGGTGGCGCTCGGTGTGGCGCTCGTGGGCATGACGATTGCCCTCGGAGGATGAGTCGTGAATCACCCGAGCAGCGTCCTGTCTGCCGTCCTCGTCCTGGTCGCACCGGCGTTCGGTCAGGAGCAGCCGGCCGTGCCCGCGCCTTTCGCACCACAGTCCGAAGCGGCGGACGAGCCGGCGTGGTCGTTCCGGGCCTCGGTCTACACCTACTTCGTGCCCGACGACCACGACGTCGTGTCGCCGACGTTCGCCGCCGACCGCGGCTGGCAGCACTTCGAGCTGCGCTACAACTACGAGAGCCTCGATACCTTCTCCGCCTGGCTCGGCGGGAACTTCAGCGTCGGCGAGGAGCTCAGGCTCGAGATGACGCCGATGGTCGGCGTCGTGTTCGGCTCCGACACGAATGGCATCGCGCCGGGTTACAAGGCCACGCTCGGCTGGCGGCAGTTCGAGTTCTACAGCGAGGGCGAGTATGTGTTCGACGCCGACGATCACTCGGAGAGCTTCTTCTACAACTGGTCGGAGCTGACCTTCGCACCAGCCGAGACCTTCCGGTTCGGCCTCGTGACCCAGCGCACGCGTCTCTACGAGAACGAGCACGACATCCAGCGCGGGCTGCTCGTGGGCATCGCGGGAGAGAAGTGGGATGTCACTGGCTATCTGTTCGATCCCGACGACGCGAAGCCGACCTTCGTGCTCGCACTCGGCGTGAGTTTCTGAGTCGGTCACGCCGTCGCCGATGACTCGTGCACGCCGAGCAGTCCGTGGCGGCGCCAGCCGGTGCGCAAGAGCCACGATCGAGCGTCCGTTGTCGGACGCTCGATCGTCTCGAGACCGCGAACCGTGACGCGTTCGCGAAACCCGTCGAACCAGGGCGCGGAGGTGAACGTGTCAATGGCGGCGGGCACAGCCACCATGCGGCCCATGGCCGCATGGTGGCGCGCGTTGCCGAACACGTAGACGAGAACGTTCCTGACCTCGCGCGGCGTCTTCAGGACGCGGTCGTGGTAGCGGTCGGCGAATACCTTGCCCTTGCGGCGCCAGAGCCGATTGAGCGCGCGCGCAAGCCGGATCGAGAGGCCCTGCACCGCGCGCCGCAGAGCCGCTCGATCCGTTCCCTCGACGACGAGGTGCAGGTGGTCGTTCAGGACGGCGTAGTGCACGAGCCGGCACCCGAAGCGCTGTTTGCCGCGTGCGAACGCCGCGCGCAGCGCCGCGTACTCGGCGCGTTGCCGCAGCCGCGGCAGACCAGAGCGTAGCTTCAGCGTCACGTGAGCCGGTTCCCGATCCGACATCGGATCTCGTGGGCGATGGCTGACCATGGCGCGGTCGCCCTTCGTCTTGCGACCTGCGCCGGCGCGGCGACCACCGTGCTGGCGCAGCGGCAGTTCGAGCTGGCGCGGCTTGCGGGATCTCGTCCTGGATCGTCCTCTGTTCGCCATGGTGAACTTGATTGCGCACTAATGTGCGGATGCCTCTCCCTGGTGGATCGGGGAGGCGTCTTTTCTGCGCGTTCGGGCAGGATTCCAGCTCACCCGCGGTGTGCGCGCCGGCCACTGAGGCCCACGCACACTATCTCAGTTCCCGCTGTGCGCGAACGTGAACTCAGAAGGCCCGCACGCGCAGGTTGCGGTAGGCGACTTCGTCGCCGTGGTCCTGCAGCGCGAGACGCCCGCGAGCGGCCTTGCCGAACGGCCAGTCGCGAAACTTGCTCGCCGCGACCATCGCGTCCCACTCGGGCCCGCGGCACGGCACGTCGACGACCTGTGCGCCGTTGAGCCAGAAGGTCACGCGGCCGTCCTTCACGACGATGCGGCCGTCGTTCCAGGCGCCGGCCTTGCGCGCGGTCACACCGGTGGGTGCTTTGAGATCGTAGAGCGCGCCGACGCCGTGTTTGGGATCGTGCTTGGCACCCTCGTCGTCGAGCACCTGATACTCGGGCCCCGTCATGTAGGTCTGCTCGGCATCCTCGAGCACGTGCCACATCACGCCGGAGTTCGCGCCCGCGGCGACGCGGAACGAGAAGCGGAAGTCGAAGTCGCCATACTCGTCGTTGCTGACGAGGTCGCCGCCGCCGCCGCGCTTCTCGCACACGATCGCGCCCTCGCGCACGGTCCAACCCTTCTGGGGCATCTGCTGACTGCGGTAACCGCGCCAGGCGACAGGTTCGCGGCCATTGAACAACAGCTGGAACCCCTCGGCGCGTTCGTCGTCGCTGAGCCAGTTCAGCGGCCGCGGGTCGAGCGTGACGGCGCCGGACGCGGCCCATTCGGTGCCGCGCGCCACGAGGCGGCGCAGCTGCGGGTCGAGCCAGGTGGCGCGCGAAGCGGGAACGCCGTTCCACACGTGGCCGAGCGGCGTGTGGAAGATGCGCCCCTTGCCGAACGTGGCTACCGTCGCCATCGGTTCGTACCGGCCGGTGCCGCCGGTCTTCGGATCGCTGAACGCCGACAGCAGCACGCGGAACTCGGCGCCCTCGCCGAGCACGAGCTGGTGGTAGAGCTCGTCGGGATGCAGGCGCAGGTCCGGCATGCCGGCGGTCACGGGATGGTGGCGGTCGACGACGTTCACGTCGAACGGGTGGTACGCGCCGTGCCCGGTGCCGTCGCGCCACAACAGTCCGACCATCCGCTCATATTCAGTCCAACCCTTGAACGCGTTGTTGGCCGCGTGCAGAACCGTGACGCCGACGCCGCTGTTCACGGCGTCGAGGAAACCGCGCTCGGCGGCTTCGCCCCAGCGCGGCCCGTTGTAGTCGAGCACGATCACGTGCAGTTCGCCGGCCGCGGCGAGGCGCTTGCAGTCGACGAGGTCCGTCGCCGGTTTGTTCGTGATCGTCACGACGAAGCGGCCCGACTCGGTCAGTGCCGACGCGATCTCGGGCGACGTCCATTGCCACTCGTGGTTGTTGGCGCCCGAGACGACGAGCGCGCGAACGGGAGGCTCCTGCGGGGAGGCGAACAGCGAAACGGCGGCGAGCAGCGCGGTGGGGGACATGGCGCAAAAGGTAGCTGTTCGAAGCGGGACTCGCGACGTCCGAGCGTCTCGGGCGACGACGAGCGATTCGGGGAGCGGCACGGCGACATGGTGGCCGTCAGGTGCGATGGGTCGCGCGTCCGGCGCGAAATGTGCGACCACATGCATCCCGGCTCCCGCCCGTGGTGTGTTGCCCGCACAATGGCCAGGGATCCGATGCGCCCGAAACTCGAAGCCGAACTGACGGCACACGCGCACGCCCTGCGTGCGTTGGCGCGGATCCTCGTCGGGGACGCGAGCGCCGACGACCTCGTGCAGGATACGGCGCTCGCGGCGCTGCAGTCGCCGCCGCTGCGCGTCGAGAGCCTGCGCGGCTGGCTCGCACAGGTGCTGCGCCGGCTGGCCAGCAACCACCGCCGCGGCGAAGCGCGGCGAAGGCGGCGCGAACACGGGGCCGACTCGCCGCGGGGACCGGAACCGGCGGCGCGCATCGCCGAACACCACGACGCGGTGCAACGCGTGACCGCGGCCCTGCTCGCCTTGCCCGAGCCCTACCACGGCACGGTGCTGTTGCGCTTCTTCGAGGACCTCACGCCGACGGCGATTGCCGAGATGACCGAACTGCGGCTGCCGACCGACTGGAACCGCTGAGACTGCGCGCGAGGTTGCGGGGGATGCGCCGAGGCTCTGCGACCAGAGACTGGCGACGCCGGCGCGCTTGCTGTATCTCACCGGCATGCGGCGGTCGGGTTTCGTGGTGCTGGCCATTCTTGGCCCAGCCGTTCTCTGCTTTCGGGCTCCGGCCCAGTCGATCGAACGCGCGGTCGCGGCCGCCGAGGCGCTCGGCGCCCACACCGGCGTAGCGGTCTGCGACGCGGACGGTCACGTGCTCTATCGCCACCGCGCGACGGAGCCGATGGCACCCGCGAGCAACATGAAGGTGCTGACGGCGGCGGCCGTGTTGCACGGGCTCGGCGCCGACTACGAGTTCAAGACGAAGTTCCGGCTGCAGGGCGGCCGGCTCGTGGTGCAGGCGAGCGGCGATCCGAACTGGATCCACGAGACCGAGCACGCGCCAGAACGCGTGTTCGCCAACGTCGCCGCGGCGCTGCAGCGGCTCTCCGTGCGCGAGATCGCCGGCATCGATCTCGACGCCGGCACGTTCGTCGGGCCCGCGCGGCCCGCGACCTGGCCGCAGGATCAGCTCTATACGTACTATTGCGCGCCGACGGGGCCGTTCGTGCTCGAGCAGAGCGCGCTCGTCGTTGGCATCAGCGCGCCCCCGGATCGTGGCCAGGCGGACGTGTATCTGGTCGCACCCTCGGCCGACCTGCCGCTGCGCGGCAGCATCGAGCTCGTCGACAGTTCGAAGGGAGCGACCTACGGTGCTTCCGACACCGGCGATGCCGTCGCGGTGCGCGGGCGCTTCTACCGCAAGTCGCCACCGGTCTCGATCCGCACCGCGATGCGCGATCCGGCCGTGTGGTATCTGGCTTCGCTGCGGCAGGCGCTCGCGAAGGCCGGCATCACGGTCGGCGTTGGCATCACGGGCGGCGCGGCCGGAGCGAGCGCCGACACGCTCGTCTACGAGCACAAGAGTCGCCTGGCCTCGGCCATGCTGCGCATGCTCGAGGACTCGTCGAACTTCGACGCCGAACAGTGCCTGCGCGTGCTCGGGCACCGCACGCTCGGCGACGGCAGCCTGGCCGGCGGGTTGTTGGCGCTCGAGCAGGAAGTGAAGAAGCAACTCGGCCAGGTGCCCGAGGGGGTCGTGCTGGCCGACGGCTCAGGGCTCAGCCGACAGAACCGGCTCACGGCCGGAACGCTCGTCGTCGCGCTGTTCGCGAGCTGCAACGGACCGGGCGGCGCCGTGCTGCGCGATAGCCTGCCCGTGGCCGGCAGGAGCGGCACGCTGTCGGGACGGTTCGGCGGCACGAACCTGGTCGGGCGCGTGCGCGCGAAGACCGGTTGGATCCGCGGTGCTTCGTCGCTGTCGGGCCTCGTCGAACGTGCGGACGGAACGCGGCGCTGGTTCTCGATCCTGATGAGCTACGACCAGAAGCAGGATGGGCTGAACAAGGACCTGAAGCAGCTGCAGGAGCAGATCGTCCAGGCGATCGACGGCACGGGTCTCGAGCGATGACCAGCCCGGGCCACGACCTGCAGCCGTTCGTGGCTGCTGCGCTGCGGCTCGCGACGCTGGCCGGCGCGCTGTTGCTGCGGCATCGATCCGAAGGCGCGCAGCGTCCCGAGTCCAAGGGCCAGCGGCGCGAGCTCGTCACAGCGGCCGATCGGGCCGCGGAGCACACGATCGTGAGTGGCTTGCTCGCGGAGTTCCCCGCGCACGCGATCCTGGCCGAAGAGGGTGTGCTGACGGTGCAGGGAAAGGCCAGCCGAGAGTCGGATTGGACGTGGATCATCGACCCGCTCGACGGCACGACGAACTTCGTGCACGGACTGCCGATCTACGCGGTGTCGATCGGGCTCGCGTTCCGCAGCGATCCGGTGGTCGGCGTCGTGCACGCGCCGGCGCTCGGCGAGACGTTCGTCGCGAGTGCCGGACACGGCGCGCGGCGGTTGTGCGCCGATGGGCGCGAGCAGGTGCTCGCGGTGTCGCGCACGACGGAGCTGGCCGATGCGCTGCTGGCCACGGGGTTCGCATACGATCGCGACGAGCCGGGGCGCGACGACAACCTCGCGCGCATCGCGCGCGTGCTGCCGCATTGCCGCGACGTGCGCCGGCTCGGTTCGGCGGAGCTCGATCTGTGTTACACGGCGGCGGGGATCTACGACGGCTACTGGGAGCAGTCTCTCGCGCCCTACGACATGGCGGCCGGGGCCGTGATCGTGCGCGAGGCCGGCGGTCGCGTCACGGACTTCGCGGGCGGCGAGAACTGGTTGTTCGGCGGTCAGGTGCTCGCGACGAACGCGCGGCTGCACGACGAACTGCTGCGACGCCTGCAGGGTGGGTGATGGCCTCGTGAGCATCGAGCCCGCTGTCTCGGCTCCCGGTGTGCTACTCTGGGCGGCCCCCCGCCAAGTTGCTACTCGAGGAGCTACTCGATGTCCCTGCCTGCCCGTGTTGCGTGTGCGCCTTTCCTGTTCGCCGCGAGTCTCGCGGCCCAGAGCCTCTGGTCCGCGCCGGTCTTGGAGTCCGCGCTGAACAGCACTGCATCCGATACTGGTCCGCACCTGTCGTTCGACGGAATGACGCTCTACTTCGCGTCGTTCCGAGCTGCGTCGAACTGGGAGATCTTCGCGAGCACGCGCGCGTTCCCGGGTGGACCGTGGTCGGCGCCCGTGCAGATCACCGAGCTCGGCGGCACCGGCACCGACGACCAGCCGTTCCTCGCCGTCGGCAACCTCGAGGTCTACTTCTCGAGCACGCGGGCAGGAGGCGCGGGTGGTTTCGACATCCTGCGCAGCACGCGGCTCTCGACGGCGCTGCCGTGGGATCCGCCGACGTTCGTCACCGAGCTCAACAGCGCGGGCTCGGAGAGCGCGTTCAGCATGACCGCGGACGGCCTCGAAGCCTACATGTTGACCACCGGGTGGGGCGCGCCGAGCGCACCGAACAATGCGATCTTCCGCGCGACCCGTGCGTCGACGGCCGTGCCTTGGGGCACGCCGGCGCTCGTGACGGAGCTCAGCAACCCCAACACGCATCGCGACTGCGAGATCGCGCCGGACGGACTCTCGATCGTCTACACCGAGTTCATCTCGCCGCGACTGAAGGTGCTCTACGCGTCGCGCCCCGACCGCGTGTCACCGTTCTCGGCGCCGGTCGTGTGGACCGAGTTCGACACCGTCGGCACGCTGCAGGGCGTGTTCAGCTTCACGCGGTCGTTTGCCGGCGACGAAGCGTTCCTCGCGGCGGGCTTCGCGACGACGGCCGGCAGCCAGGAGATCATGAGCACGCGCCGCAGCCTGTTCTACGGCGCCGGCTGCGGCTCGCCGTCGCCGCTCGGGCTCACCTGCACGACGCCGGTGCTCGGCACCGACTGGGACTTCACGACCACGAACATCGACCCGGTGTCGCCGGTCTCGGTCACGTTCTTCGGATCCGCGCAGGCCGACGTGCCGCTCGACTTCCTCGGCGCTCCGGGCTGCAGCGCGTATGTCGGCTCGATCCTCGGCACGCTCGCGGAGGCCAACCTCGGTGGCACGTCGTTGCTGACGATTGCCGTGCCGTCCGATCCGGGGCTGATGGGGTTCTCGCTGAAGGGCCAGTCGATCTGCCTGACGTTCGGCAATCCTCTGGGCCTCTACACGTCGAACGGCGTGTCGGGCACGGTCGGCCTCTAGCGCCGCGACTCACGCGAGCGTGCGTTCGACGACCTCGCGTGCGTTCCTCGACAGCGACGGCGACGCTGCGAGCGTCGTGAGCACACGCCGGCTGTGTGCTTGCCGGCCTGCGTCGAAGCGCCGCCAGCTCTCGAACGGCAGCAGCAGCCGCGCCGCGAGCACGGGATTCTGCGCGTCGACGGCCGCTGCGACCTCGGCGAGGAACGCATAGCCGCTGCCGTCTTGGGCGTGGAACGCGCGTGGGTTCGAGCGCGCGAACGCCGAGGCCAAGGCGCGCACGCGGTCGGGGTTCCGGAGCTCGAAGTCCGCGTGTGTGCGCAAGCCCGTCACGCGCAGCAATGCGTCGGCGCGCGGTGCTTGTGCCTGCGCCGCGAACCACTTGTCGAGCACGAGCGGCCGGTGCTGCCAGCGGCCGTAGAAGTGCGCGAGCGCCGCGTCGAACAACTGGCCCTCGACGGCGCCGAGCGCTTCGAGCGCAGCTAGAGATTCGGTCATCGTGGTGGCTTCGGTGTAGGCGCGCCACAAGCGCGGCTCGGTCTCCGGACCCAGCGCGGCCAGCCAATCGAGCGCGACGCAGCGCAGCGCGCGTGCCCCGGCTGCCGCGGCCGAGACAGAATGCTGTCGCTCGCGCGGCGCGTCGACGATCGCGACGAGCCGGTCGCGCAGGCTGTTCGCGATGTCACGGCGCAGCCGCTGGCGCGCCGCAAACAAGCGATCGGGGTCGGGGTTGGCCGCGCGGTGCAGCAGCTCGGGCAGATCGGGCAGACGCAGCGCCAATGCCGCGAAAGCCGGGTCGTTTCCGGCGCGTTCGAGCTCGCGCGCGAGTGCGTTCGCGAGCCCCGACACCGCGTTGGCTGCTGGTTCCGCGTCGCCCGCGGCCAGCATCGTCGCGGCGGCGATGGTCTGTCCTGCATCCCAGCGCGTGAACGGATCGGGATCGTGCGCCATCTGCACGAGGCGCTGCGCGTCCGTCAGGCCATCGTCGAGGCTCACGGGCGCGCAGAAACCGCGCAGCACGGCCGGAATCGGCGCGTCGTGTACGTGCGTGAACACGAACGTGTGCTCGGCCGTGTCGAGCACGACGCTGTGTTCCTCGCGGCGGTCGCTGCCGTCGAGCGACGCGGCGATCGGCCGGCCGTCCTGCGCAAGCAGACCGATGCGCAACGGGATCGGCAGCGGGGCCTTCTGCGGCTGCCCCGGTGTCGGCCGTGTCGTCTGGTGCACGGTCAGCGCGTAGCGCGCGTTGTGTGGTTCGTGCCGGGCCTGCAAAGAGAGCCGCGGCGTTCCGGCCTGCTCGTACCAACGCAGGAACGGACCGAGATCGCGGCCCGACGCCTCGGCGAAGCAGCCGACGAAGTCCTCGACGGTCGACGCGGTGCCGTCGCGGCGCATGAAGTAGAGCTGCATGCCGCGCGCGAACGCCTGCTCGCCGACGATCTGCTGCAGCATGCGGATCACTTCGCAACCCTTCTCGTAGACCGTCGCCGTGTAGAAGTTGTCGATCTTCTGGTAGCTCGCGGGCCGCACCGGGTGGGCCAGCGGCCCGTCGTCCTCGGGAAACTGCCGCAGTCGCAGCCGCCGCACGTCCTTGATGCGTTGCACGGCGCGCGAGCGCTGGTCGGAGCAGAACTCCTGCTCGCGGAACACGGTGAGTCCTTCCTTCAGCGACAGCTGGAACCAGTCGCGGCACGTGATGCGGTTGCCGGTCCAGTTGTGGAAGTACTCGTGTCCGACGACGGCCTCGATGCTCTCGTAGTCGCCGTCGGTCGCGCTCTCGGGATCGGCGAGGATGTAGGCGGAGTTGAAGATGTTGAGCCCCTTGTTCTCCATCGCGCCGAAGTTGAAATCGCGCACCGCGACGATGTTGAAACGGTCGAGGTCGTACTCGCGGTCGAACGTCGCTTCGTCCCAACGCATTGCGCGCTGCAGACTGTCGAGCGCGTAGCCGGCGCGCGCGGCTTCGCCGGGGTCGACGTGGATCGCGAGTGCTATGGACCGGCCCGACTTCGTGACGAAGTCCGCCTCGACCGTGTCGAAACGGCCTGCAGCGAGCGCGAACAGGTAGGTGGGCTTCGGATGCGGGTCCTGCCACTGCACGAAGTGCCGCCCGTTGCCGAGGTCGCCGGCCGCTAGCCGGTTGCCGTTGCAGAGCATCGTCGGGCACGTCATGCGGTCGCCTTCGATGCGCACGCTGTAACGCGTCATCACGTCGGGGCGGTCGAGACTGTAAGTGATCGTGCGGAAGCCCTCGGCTTCGCATTGCGTGCAGTAGCGGCCACCCGACATGAAGAGCCCTTCGAGCGCTCCGTTGTTCGCCGGGTCGAGCTCGGTCGTGACCTCGAGCGTGCCCTCGCGGGGCGGCGCGTGCACGACGAGGCCGTTGGGCAGCACCGTGTATGCGGCCGCAGGCAGCTGCTGACCGTCGAGCCGGAGCTCGAGCAGGCGAAGCCGTTCGCCATCGAGGTGCAGAGGGACCGGTTGCCGTGAGACTGCGGTGGCTTCCGCGCGGCGGAACCGCGTGCGCGCCACGACGCGAGTCTGGTTCGGATGCAGGTCGAACTCGAGCTCGAGGTGCAGGATCGCGTAGTCGGGCGGCCGGTAGTCGGCGAGGCGAACTGTTGCGGCGTCCTGCATGAAGACAACGTAGGCGCCTCGCGCGCGCCGTGCACGCAGAAGTGTGTCGCCCGAATGTGCCGGAATCAGCGCAGCATCGCCGCCGTGCTGGCGAACCCGGTGCGGCTCACCGCGGTGACGAGGACGCTCAGTGCCTCGACGGGAAGCGCGCAGCGTCCTGTCGCGGCGCCGACGATCGCGTGGGTCCTCCATCCGTTCGCGGTGCGCACCTGCACCACGACGAAGCGTGTGTCGGGATCAGGCGTCCAGCGCACCGTGCGCCGGTCACCGGAGTCGACGCGTGCCGTGGGCGTCTTGGGCGACGTTCCTCCGAGCCACGGCACGGCCGGTGCGAGCACTGGGTCGCGGTAGATCCGGCCCCCGAGGTCGCCGCCGACGTGTGCCGCATCCGTGCGCAGCGCCTTGAAGCTGAAGTGCACGTGCCCCGGTGTCGTGCCGCCGGCGGCGCGGATCAACGCGATCTGGTCGGCGAGCTCCGTGAGCCGCCACGGCGGCTTCTGCGCGAGCATGCGCCCTGGGTTGATCCCGGGCCACAGATGCCGTTTCTTCACGTTCTGTGCGTGCCACCAGGGCAGCAACGCCGCGAAGCTCTGTGCCTGCTGGTCGATGGGCCAGTAGAGCTGCGGCGTCAGGTAGTCGAGCCAGCCCTCGCGCAACCACTTCGGCACATCGGCATACAGCTGCGCGTACTGGTCGATGCCGGCCTTGATGCCCGCTGGCATTCCGGGCCGCGCGATGCCGAACGGACTGATGCCGACCTGCACCCACGGTTTGGCTTCGTGCACGATCGCGTACATGCGTTGCACGAACGAGTCGATGTTGGCGCGCCGCCAGTCCGCGACCGACAGCTGGCCACCGTGCTCGCGATACGCGGCGAAGCTGCGGTCGTCGGGGAACGGCAGTCCCTTCTCCGGATACGGGTAGAAGTAGTCGTCGATGTGCACGCCGTCGACGTCGTAGCGCTGCACGACGTCCTGGATCACCGCGAGCGACCACTTCGCGGCGCGTTCGTCGCCGGGATCCATCCACTTGTACTCACCGTAGGTCACGCAGGCCGACGGCAACCGCGCGAGCACGTGCTCCTTGCTGACTGCGGACTTGGAAGCCGAGTGCGCGGCGCGGAACGGATTGAACCACGCGTGCAGCTGCAGCCCGGACTCGTGGCACCGCGCGATCAGGTAGGCGAGCGGATCGAAACCCTCGGCGGGTGCCTGGCCCTGCACGCCCGTGAGCCACTCGGACCACGGTTCGAGGCGCGAGGCGTAGAACGCGTCCGCGGCCGGCCGCACCTGGAACACGAGCGCGTTGAGCTTCAGTGCGACGGAGCGCTGCACGATCGCGTCGAGCTCGGCGCGCAGCGTCGGCACGGGCAGCCCGGGCCGGCTCGGCCAGTCGCCGTTGTTGACGGTGGCGACCCAGACGCCGCGGAACTCGCGCACGAGGGCCGGCTCAGGTGTTTCCTGGGCAGTGACCTGGGTGCATGCTGCGCACCCGGCGAGCAGCAGGCACTCGAGCAGCAGCAAGGACCGGAACGGCATGCGCGTACGGTGGGAGGTGTGGAGGCGCCGTATCTTGCCGCGCTGCGATACTTCGGCCCACTCTGGCGCGGCCTTTCGTCGCTCGTGTGAAAATGTGAGTACTTCGGGTTCCTTTCCGCACCAAGACACGACGCACTCGTGGATGCAGGCCGGAGCCGCACCGGCTACCCTGAAAGACGCTCCGCATCGAATAGTTCGATGCGTAGGGCGAACTATCCACGATGCCCGTCCCCGTCCACTCCGTGGCGGCGCTGTCACTGCTGACCGTCGCTTCTCTCACCGGCCAGGGAGAACGCACCCCCGAAGCGTTCCAGGTGGCAATGGGTCTGCAACAGCGCGGTCTCCACGAAGAGGCCGCGCGCCACTTCGGGGAGTTCGTACAGAAGCAGACCGGGCACGCGCTCGTGCCCGAAGCCCACTACCGTCTCGCAATCAGCCAGATCGAGCTCGACAAGAAGAGCGCGGCCGAGAAATCGCTGCAGCAGGCGCTGCAGCTCGGCGGCAACGGCTTCCGCCTGCGGCCCGAGTGCCGCTACCGCCTCGGCAACCTGCTCGAAGAGAGGGGCGAGCACAAGCCGGCAGCCGAGCAGTTCAGCGCGCTCGCCGCGGAAGTTCCACCCAAGCACTACCTGATGGCCGCGGCCCGCTTTGCGGAGGGCGAGGCGCGGCGCGAGCTCGGCGACGACAAGGCGGCCGCGGCGGCGTTCCAGGCAGCCGTCGACGCGGCCGAGGGCGAGGGCGCTTCGTTCCGCTTTCCCGCGCTCTACCAGCTCGGCTTCGCGCAGATGCGGCAGCAACAGCTGAACGACGCGGCGTCGACCTTCGCGACGTCGGCCAGTGCGGCGCCCGACGAAGCCGCGAAGTGCGAGTGCCTGTATCTGAGCGGCGACCTGCTGCTGCGGCTTTCGAAGTGGGACGCGGCCGAGACGGCCTTCAAGGTCGCACAGAAGGGCAAGAGCGACTTCGCCGACGACGCCACGTTCGGTCTCGGTTGGGTGGCCGTGGGCCGCGGCGACCAGGCCGCGGCGCGCCGCAGCTTCCAGGCCGTGCTCGACAAGTACTCGGATTCGCCGCTCGTGCCACGCGCGCGGCTCGAGCTCGGGCGCTCGTACTATCGCGACCAGAAGCACGCCGAGGCGGCGCGCGAGCTGCAGCCGTTGCTCGCGGCCGACGTGCCGGCCCTCGTGAAGCAGCAGGCGCAGGAGCTGATCGGGCTCTGCGCGCTCGCGACCGGCGCCGGCGACGCGGCGCTGAAGAGCCTCGAGAAAGCGCTCGCCGAAGCGTCCGAGCAGGATCGCCCGCGGCTCTCGTTCGCGCTCGGCGAGGCATACGCGAACCTGCAGAAGTGGCCCGAAGCGCTCAAGGCCTACGATGCGGTGCCGGCCACGGCGCCCGCGGAGCTGCGCGGCGATGCGCTCTACGGCGCGTGCTTCGCGCTGCATTCGCTCGGTCGCCACGAGGAGTCGTCGGCGCGCGCCGCGGCCGTGCGCGCGCTGAGTCCGCCGCATCGGCTCGCGAAGCAGGCCGCGTTCGCGATGGCCGAGAACTCCTTCGCGCTGCAGAAATACGAAGCGGCCGAGCGTGAGTACGCGGCCCTCGTCGAGGTGCCCGACCACAAGGAGAAGGCGGTCTGGAAGCTGTGCTGGTGCCGTTACCTGCGCGGCGACAAGGCCGCGGCGGCGAAACAGTTCGCGGCGGTCGCGGCCCAGTCGGGATCGCCGTTCGCCGAGGAAGCGCTCGCGATGCAGTCGCTGGCCTTGCTCGAGGCAGGTGACGGCGACGCGGCGCTCGGCGTCGCCGACCAGTATCTGGCGCGCTACAAGCAGGGCAAGTGCCTCGACCGCACCGAGCGTGTCGCGGCGCGCGTGCTGCGGCAGAAGGGCAACCTGTCCGCGGCGCAGAAGCGGCTCGAGCGCGCCGCCAGCGCGGCGAGCGCGTCGGGGGCCGCCGGCGCCGCGAGTGCCGACCTCGTCGAGCAGGCGGAGCTTGCCTACCTGCAGGGGGACTTCAAGGCGGCAGACGCGCTGTTCGAGAAGCTCGTCACGCGCACCGATGCGCCGGGCGCGCGCGCCGCCGCGGGCCGGGCCTGGTGTGCGTTCGAGCTCGGCGACGACGAAGCCTGCGCGCAGCGGCTCGAGCTCGCGAAGTCGCACGCGGCGGCCGAGAGCGAGCTCGCGGGCCTGCTCGAGCTGGAGTCGGCGCTGCACCACCGACGCAAGGCGTGGCCGCAGGCGATCGCGGTGGAGCAGTCGTTCCTGCAGAAGTTCGGGACGCACAAGAAGGCGCCAGCCATGCGTTATTCGCTCGGCACAGCACAGGCGCGCAACGGCGAACACAAGGCAGCGCGCACGACTCTGGCTGCGCTCGCGAAGGACGGTACCTACGAACGCAACGACCGAGTGCAATACGAGCTCGGCTGGGCCTGCCGGCGCGACAACGACGAAGCGGCGGCGCTGGCCGCGTTCGCGAAGGTCGCCGCCGGATCGGCCGATCCGGAGCTTGCCGGCGAAGCGAACCTGCACCTCGGCGTGGCCGCGCTCGACAAGAAAGACCTCGCGGCCGCGCGGCCGCTGCTCAGCAAGGTGCAGGGCAGTCACCGCGGCCGCGCGCTCTACCGGCTCGGCTTCGCCGAGTTCGAAGCGGCAGGGACCGACGTGCAGAAGCTGGCTTTGGCGCGCGACCTGTTTGCCGAGATCGCGGCTCTGCCCGGCGAAGCGCTGGTCGGCGAAGCGCTCTACTTCGGCGCCGAGTGCTGCCATCGGCTCTCCGATCCGCGCGGCGCCGTGCAGCGACTCAAGCAGCTGCTGCAGGCCGATGGCAAGCACGCGCGCGCCGACCGGGCGCGCCTGCTGCTCGGCGAGTGCGCCGTGACCACCGGCGAGGGTGATCTCGCTGCGACCACGCTCGAGGAGTTCCTGCGCGGGAAGGATCGCGAGCCCGCCGATCAGGCGCGCGCGCAGCTGTGGCTCGGACGCGCACGCATGCTGCGCAACGAGCACGACAAGGCCGAAGCGAGTCTGCAGAAGGTCACCGAGCTCAGCGATGGCCCGCTCGCCGCGGAAGCGCAGTTCCGCATCGGCGAGAACCGCGTGGCGCGCGGGGACCTGACCGGGGCGGCCGATGCGTTCGTGAAGCTGCCGATCCTCTACGGGCACGTCGAGTGGGTGCGGCGCGGGCTGCTGCAGGCTGGACTCGTCTACGAGAAGCTCAAGCAGCCCGACAAGGCCGAGCGGTTCTTCCGCGAGCTCGTGGACAAACACACGCCGAGCGACGAAGCAACCACCGCGAAGCAGCATCTCGGCGATCGCTGAAACGACAACCTCCCGACCAAAACCATGAACCCTCTCTTCCAGGAGCCGAGCGTGATGACCACGGTCGGCGAGTCCTTCGCCGCCGGCGGCTTCATGATGTGGCCGATCCTCGGCTGCTCGGTGATCGTCGTCGGGTTGGCGTTGGAGCGTTACTCGAACCTGCGCGTGAACCGTGTGCTGCCGCAGGCCGTGCGCGACGCGGTCGAGCAGATCGTGAGCGGCCGGTCCGAAGTTGCCGCGGACATCGGCGCCGGCGACTCACCCGGTGCGCGCGTGCTGGCCGCCGGGCTGCGCCGCCGGGGCTTCCCGCTTGCCGACGTCGAGCGCGCGATGGAGGACCAGGTCCGCAAGGAGGGCGCCCGCTTGCGCAGCAACATCCGCGGCATCACGTTGATGGCCGCCGTGGCGCCGTTGTGCGGCCTGCTCGGCACCGTGCTCGGCATCGCGACCTCGTTCGCGGCGATCCAGAAGAGCGGTCTCGACAAGGCCGAGACGCTGGCCGCGGGCATCGGCGTCGCGCTCTACACGACGATCTTCGGTCTCATCGTCGCGATCCCCGCGACGATCCTGGCGGCGCATCTGCAGAGCCGCGTGCGGCGCATCGTGCTGCTGTTGGACGGCGGTCTCTCGCCGGCCGTCGAAGCGCTCGCAGGCACCCCGACGGACGCTGCGACCACCAAGGCACCGGCTGCGACCAAGGACGAGACCCATGCGGCTTGACTTCGACGAGCAGGAAGCGGAGGACGAGGTCCCGATCAACCTGACGCCCATGCTCGACATGGTCTTCAACCTGCTGCTGTTCTTCCTCGCCGCGACGACGTTCGCAAAAGAGGAGGTCGAGCTCGACCTGCGTCTGCCCGAAGCCAGGTCGGGCCAGCAGGGCACCGGGCCGCTGCAGCTGATCATCAACGTGTTCGCGAACGGACGCCTGTCGGTCGAAGGACGCGAGGTGACCTTCGAGGCGCTGCGGCAGAAGCTAGAGGCCGCGTGTGCGCGCAATCGCGAGCAGGCCGTGCTGATCCGCGGCGACCGGCAGGCGCAGTTCGGCGTCGGCTTGCAGGTGCTCGATGCGTGCCGCCTCGCGAAGATCAAGAAGGTCGATTTCGCCGCGTTGCCGGCGCAAGGGCAATAGGTTCCGCATGGCAATGGGCGAGGGAACACGGCGCTTCGTGATCCGCGTGGCCAGCGCCGTGCTGGTCGTCGCGGCCTCGCTCCTGGTCGGCCTGCGCATCGGACGTCCGGTCTTCTACACGGACGGGCAGGCCGAAGTGCCCGCGCGCGCGCTCGCGGCGGCCGGCATGCTGCGCTGGCAGACGCCCGAGGTTCAAGTCGAGCTGCCCGGACCCGTGCAGGGTCGCGTTGCGTTGCTGCCCGATGGGAGGCTCGTCTACGGCAGGAGCCAGGCCGACCAGACCACCGACCTCGTCGTGTGGGATCCGACCCGACCCACCGTGCCGCCCGAACCTGCCTACGGACTCAACACCGAGCACAACGAGCTGGCGCCCGCACTCGGACCCGATGGTCAGTTCTACTTTGCGTCGGATCGCCCCGATGGAGTGGGGGGCTACGACCTCTACGTCGCGCAATGGCGCGAGACGGGCTTCGGCAAGCCTGCGCCGCTCACGGCGTGCAACACGGCCCTCGACGAAAGCGACCCCGCGCCCTCCGACAACGGCCTGGACTTCGTGTTCGTGCGCATCGACCGCTCGGTCGACCACGGCAACTCGGGCCTCTTGCATCGCTGGCGACTCGGGGATCCGTTCGATCCGGTGCCCGTGTTCGCGGCGGAAGGCGCGCGGCGCAACCAGCAGCCGATCGACCGCGATCCGGCGTTTGCGCCGGGTGGTGCGGCGCTCTGGTTCGTGCGCAAGGTGCGCAACGAGCCGCTGCGGCTCTTGCGCGCGAGCTCGTGTGCGGGCGTCTTCGACGAACCGCTCACGGTCGGCGAAACGTGGGGCACGGGCGAGCTGCGCGCCCCCATGCCCCAGCCCGATGGCTTCCACCTCGGCCTGCTGCAGCCGCGCCGCGGCGAAACGGCGACCGACCTCTGGTTCGTCGCGACGGCGACCGAGGTCTACCCGTGGTGGCCCGGCCAGAGTTGGCTCGAGTGGATCCTGATCGGCATCATCTCGACCTGCGCGCTGCTGCTGCTGCTGTTGCACTTCGGACGCCGCTGGTCGACGCTCGATCTGCTCGCGCAGTGCCTGCTGTTGTCGCTGCTGCTGCACATCCTGGTGTTCTTGTGGCTGATGGGCGTCGAGATCGGCGGCACCTTGGTGCACGACCTCGGCGAGGGTTCGGGTATGCAGGTCAGCGTGATCACGGCCGCCGAAGCGGCGGGGACGACAGCGGGGGGCATGCAGGCCTTCGAGCCCGCAGCGCACGTGCAGTTCGCCACCGAGGAACGCGCGCTCGACGCTGCAGCTCCGGCCACCGCGGCCGAACGCGCGACCACCGCCGAGTTCGCGGGACCCGAGGCGCAGTGGGCCTCGGCCGCGGCGCCGCGGGACGTGGCCGGGCAAGCACGCGTACAGGATGCGGCCGCCGCGTCGACGCAACGCACGGGCCAGGACCAGACGGCCACGCCCGCCGAAGCGTCGCTGCAGAGCGTGGAGCGCTCTGCGACCGCGGCCAGCGCCGCGCAGGCGGCCAAGCGCGCCGGTGCGGCCGCGGAGGCAGTGGAGGTCGTCGTTCCCGGCGGCGTGATGGCGCGCGCGAGCCAGTCGACTTCGTCGCTCGCGCCGGTTGGCAGCCTCGAAGCACTGCCGAGCCCGAGCGCCCGCGCCGCCGAGACACCCGCCCCGACCATGCACGATGCCGGGACCGCGGATGCTGCCACCGCACCCGCGCCTCGCGCGGGCCGCGACGTTGCGGCCGGCGCCGCGCTTGCAACAGAGGCCACGCAGGCGGTGGAGCCTGTCGCAACAACCGGAGCGCAGACCGCTCGCGCCACCGCCGATGCCGGGTCCGTCCCGAGCGCGTCGGCGCCGGCTGCCACAGTCGACAGGCCCGGTCACGCGGCGCTCGATGCGCCTGCGCCCGAGGCCGGCGCGGCGCTCGCGCCCAGCAAGGCGCGCGCGGTGGCCGTTCCGGTGGCGCTGCGCGAAGGTCCCGCCGAGCCCTCGGCACCAGCTGCCGCGCGTCGGCAAGCCGGGGCCGCGGCGCCTGCGCCGCTGACGGCGCTCGCCGCGACGCCGGCTGGCCCGACCGATACCGCGGCCGGGAAGGCCGGGACACCGCGAGGTGCGGACACGAACGCCGCGCCTTCCGGACAAGCGACCGCCGCCTCGGCGCCGAGCTCGCAGCTGGCGCGCGGGGGCGCGAGCCCGACAGCGCCGCAAGCATCACCAGAGAAGGCACCGCTCGCCGCTGCGTCCCCGCAACGGCTCAAGAAAGCACCCCTCGCACTGCGCGATGGCGCGGCTGCGGAACCGGCTCGACCCAAGGCCGCCAGCAACGCCAGCAGCGCGAGCACGGCCAGCACGGCCGGCAAGGCCGGTCCGGGGGTGGCGAGTGCCCTGGATGTACGAGTGCAGGGACCGAGCGCGCCGGCCGTGGACCGCCCTGCCCGCGGCGCGCCGTCTTCGGCGTCCTCGGTCGCCATGGCCACGCCTGTTGTGAGCCCGCCGAGCTCGCTGCTCGAGCGCGCGGTGCAGACCGCGCCGCGCGGGCCGCAGGAGATCGCCGCGGCGCCATCCAGCGCCTACAGCAATCGCTTCGGTCCGGCCAAAGCGAAGGCGATCGAACAATTCGGCGGATCGGTCGAGACCGAACGAGCCGTGGCGAACGGCCTGCGCTACCTCGCGAAGATCCAGAAGCCGGACGGCATCTGGGGTGAACGCGAAGTGTTCGACGACAAGTATGGCCAGCTCTACGTCGGCAAGACCGCGCTGTGCGTGCTCGCTTTCCTGGGCGCCGGACACACGCCGACCTCGAACAGCGAACACAGCAAGGTCGTCGCGAAAGCGCTCGAGCGGCTGCTCGAGGTGCAGGACGAGGACACGGGCGCCTTCGGCATGAGCTCGAGCTACGGGCACGGCATCGCGACCTACGCGATCGCGGAGTGTTACGGGCTCACGAGGGACCAGCGATTGCGCCGGTCGCTCGAATCCGCGCTCACGTGGATCCTGCAGAATCAGGGTCCGCGGCGCGACAAGCGCAACCGCGGCGGTTGGGGCTACTTCTCGCCCGGCCTGCGACCCGAGGACGACTACGCGCGCGTGTCCGTGACCGCGTGGATGGTGATGGCCCTCGAGTCCGCGCGGCTGTCGGGCATCGACCTGCCGCCCGAGGTGTTGCCGCGCGCACGCGAGTATCTCGAACAGTCGTTCGACCAGCCGAACGGTTGGTTTCGCTACAACCACAAACCGAGCCGCCTGCAGTCGGCCTGGCCGACGCTGCCCGCGAGCACGCCCGCGGGTGGCTTCGCGCTGATGTTGCTCGGCGCTCCGGCCGGCGATCGCATGGTCCAGGCCGCGCTGGCCTTCACGGTGGAACGCCGCCCCGAAGCCTACCGCCGCTACGACGACGACGACTTCGTGCTGCGCGGTCAGGGCAACGTCTACTTCTGGTACTACGGCACGCTGTGCACGTTCCTCGCGGGCGGCGAAGCGTGGGCAAGCTGGAACGAACGCCTGCGCACGTTGCTGCCCGCGGCACAGGCCGCCGACGGCTCGTTCCCGCCGATCGACGTCTACGCGCGCGAAGCCGGCGATACGAAGGCCGACCGCAGCTACTCGACGTCGATGTGCGTGCTGAGTCTCGAGATCTACTACCGGTACTTCACGCCGTTGCTGCTCGGGCGCTGAGCGCGAGGTCTTCGCGAAAAGCGCGCGATGCCGCTACGTTCCCGAGCATGTCGACGGCGCGCAGCATGTTCCGATCCCTGGTCCTGTCCCTGGCCGGCATGGTCCTCGTGTATCTCGGTGTCGGCTCGATACTGGCCGACCAGTGGCGCGTGGACACGACGCGCACCGTGGTGGCCTCGGCCGAGCAGGTCGCCGCGCTCGTGCGGGACTTCAACACCTGGAAGAAGTGGTCGTCGCTGGAAGCCCATCTCGGGCCGCAGACGACGCTCGAGGTCACAGGGGACCCTGGCACGATCGGCCACCGCATGAAGTGGTCCGGCAACCAGGGTCTCGCGACGCTGACCATGTGTGCGGTCGCGGCCGACGCCATCGAATACCAGTTCCACAGCCAGGGTCCTGGGGAGACGCAGTTGCTGCTGCGCGGCACGGGGCGCCTCGAGTGGGTGGCCGAAGGCACCGGGTGTCGCGTGCACTGGCACGACGAGAGCAAGTGGGACAGCCTGCCCGGCCGTTGGATCGGGTGGTTCGGTGCCTTGCAGGAACGCGTGAAGGAGATCCAGGGCACGAGCCTCGCGGGCATCGAGAAAGCCGTTGCCGAGAGCAAGCAGCCGCCCGGCAAGTGAACTGCGTCGATGCCTGATGCTGGCTGGGCAGCCTTCCCCTGCGGCCGATCAGTCCACGAAGACGTCGACGAGCGACTTCGCCGTCAGGACTCGATCGCACCAGCCATCCAGCGTCTTCATGCGCGTCCGCTTGACGCGCGCGACGAGCCCCGGTGGAAGCGCGCCAAACTTCACTTGCAGGAGGAGCAACAGCCCTCGAGCCTGCCCTGCCGCCACGTACTTCGGCCGGACTTCCTCGCGGGTGCGACGACGGATGTGTCCGGCAGCGGTGATCATCTTGTGGGTCGAGCGGGGGGGCATGTCGTGATGGAAGTGAAGCTGCATCAACTCCGATCGATCAGCTCTCTGCGAATACGTTGTCGAGCACATTTGCCTTCAGTGCTCGAGCGAACCAGCCTTCCAGGGTTTCCATGCGTGCCCGCCTGATGCGCGCCACGAGCTTCGGTGGCAGCGCGCCGAACTTCTCTTGCAGGAGGAGCAACACCAGTCGAGCCTGCCCTGCCGCCATGAACTTCGGCATGACTTCCTTGCGGGTGCGACGACGGATGTGTTCGGCAGCAGTGATCATCTTGTGGGTCGAGCGGGGTGTGATGTCGGTGAGGATGGTGTGTAGCTGCTCGTCGGGCAGCCCGGCGACCTCGAACAGATAGGAGAATACAGCGAGCAGATCGTCCTGTCCGGACCCCGTGACGCGCAGGCGTTCCATGAGCTGGCCCCAACCGCGCAGCGTCGCTGCCACCTTCCGCGCATCGCCGGTCCGCAACCGCTGCAGGCACAGCAGTGCCAGCTTGGCGAAGCACGAGCCGACGCGGGCCTGCAGTTGCTCCTCGGACTGGCTCGCGAGGTCGTCGAGCGCGAACGTGAACTCCGGCTGCATCGCAACCAGGGCGGCCGGCAGTCCCTCGAGGTCGAGCAGTGCGCGCAGGTTGCATGGGGCCGTGAACGCCTCGTCGCCGTGATGCAGCACGAACGGCAGGATTGGCGGCAGTCGCTTCTCTCGTCGGTGGTCGCGTTGGTAGCGCCGCCAGATCGCACCGATGTAGGTGAACAGCTGCAGCACGGTCCATCGATCGTCGCGGCTCTTGTGCTCGATCAGGACGTAGAGTAGGACCCGGCGGCCGCGCAACCTGGCCGAGAACAGCAGGTCGGTCTGCAGCTTCCGGAGCCTGCGATCGATGAAGGTCGCGTCGATGACGCGGAGGCTCCGCCAATCGATGCCCTCGGCGATCGCGCGCGGAAGTGCCTTGCGGAGCAGGTCGCGCGCGTTCGCCGGGCGGCCGAACGCGAGCCGGAACAGGGTGTCGTGCGGGGTAGCCACCAAGCCTCCATGGCGACGACAGCCGCCAGCAGCACTGGTGAGCAAAGGGGGGCGAACGGCGCGGGTTCTTCGCCATCATCCGATGGCGACCGATCGGGTAGGGCTCGCACTGCGAGGCGGTAGCGTGGAGGATGCGCTCCATGGGTCCGTTGCCGTTGCCAGCCATGGCGGCCTGGTGTCTCTGCGCCTGTCTGCCGCTGGCGCCGCACGCGATCGTGAAGCCGCAGGAACCCGTCGTGAAGCCCGAGCAGAAACCAGGGGCTGCCAAGCCCAATCGCCTCGCCAAGGAGTCCTCGCCGTATCTGCGCCAGCACCAGGACAACCCGGTGGACTGGTATCCGTGGGGTGCTGCGGCCCTGGAGCGCGCCAAGAAGGAGGACAAGCCGATCTTCCTGAGCATCGGTTACGCGGCCTGCCACTGGTGCCACGTGATGGCGGCCGAGAGCTTCGCCGACCCCGCGATCGCGTCCGTCCTGAACGAGAACTTCGTCTGCATCAAGGTCGACCGCGAGGAACGGCCCGACATCGACGAGATCTACATGGCCGCGCTGCAGGCGATGGGACAGCAGGGTGGCTGGCCGCTCTCGGCGTGGTTGACACCCGACGGCCGTCCGTTCTACGGCGGCACCTACTTTCCGCCCGAGGACGCGCACGGCCGTCCGGCTTTCCGCCGCGTGCTCGAAACGCTCGCGAAGGCGTGGCGCGAGAAGAAGAACGACGTGAACGCGCAGGCCGACGAGCTCGCACAGCATCTGCGGGACGTGCTCGCGCCGAAGCTCGTGGCCGGCGAACCGGGGCCGGCATCGTTGGCCGAGGTGTTGACGCAGTCCAAGCAACGGTTCGACGAAGTGAACGCCGGGTTCGCCTACGCGCCGCACTGGGCGCCGAAGTTCCCGCCCGCCAGCGAGCTGCAGGCGCTGCTGCGGCTGCCCGACGCGAAGGCTCTCGACATCGTGCAGCGCACGCTCGCGGCCATGCGTCGCGGCGGCATCTACGACCAGCTCGGCGGCGGCTTCCATCGCTACAGCACGGACCGGCAGTGGCTCGTGCCGCACTTCGAGAAGATGCTCTACGACAACGCGCTGCTCGTGCCGTGTTACCTCGACGCCTTCGCGCGCACGGGCGACGCGGACCACGCCGTGGTCGCGCGGGAGACGCTCGACTACCTCCTGCGCGAGATGCAACACGAGCGGGGCGGCTTCTACTCGAGCCAGGACGCGCAGAGCGAAGGCGTCGAGGGCAAGTTCTTCGTCTGGTCGAAGGCCGAGTTCGACGCCGTGCTCGGCGCCGAACTCGACGATCTGGGCGAGCTCGCGCGGGCACACTTCGGCGTCACCGCGGACGGCAACTGGGAACACACGAACGTGCTCGTGCTCGCACAACCGGCCGAAGCGCTCGCAGCGGGCAAGGAGCTCGCGGAAGTGAAGACGCGTCTGCAGCAGGCGCGCAGCCGGTTGCTCGCCGCGCGCGACAAGCGCGTGCACCCCGGCACGGACGACAAGATCCTCTGCGCCTGGAACGGGCTCGCGCTCACGGCGCTCGCGGCCGGCTACCGTCACCTCGGCGACGCGCGTTACCTCGACGCGGCGCGCGCGCTGGCCGGCTTCCTGCTCGACGAGATGGTCGTCGATGGCCGCTGCCGGCGCAGCTGGCACGGCGGGACCGCGCGACATCAGGGTTATCTCGAGGACCACGCGATGCTGGCCGATGGTCTCGTGTCGCTGTTCGAGGTCGATCCCGATCCACGTTGGCTCGAGCAGAGCCGCAACCTGCTGCAGAACGTGCGCGAGCACTTCCGCGCCGAGGACGGTGGGTTCTACGCGACGGCCGACGACCACGAGCAGCTGCTCGCGCGTTCGAAGAGCGCCGTCGAGTCGTCGACACCGTCGGGCATGGCGGCGGCCGTGCGCGCGTGCCTGCGCGCGGGGTTGCTGCTCGGCGACGAGAAACTCTACGAGATGGGGGTCGGCGGCTTGCGCGCGAACCACCGGCTGCTCGTGAACTCGCCCGCGGCCTGCCCGGCGCTCGTGGTCGCGCTGCAGTTCCACGTCGCGGATCCGCAAGAGATCGTGATCGCCGGCGAGCCCGGGGATCCGCGCACGCAGGCTCTGCTCACAGCGGCGTGGCGTGCGTTCCCGGACCATCACGTGGTGGCACTCGTGCACGAAGGAAACCGAAAAGCGCTCGTCGCGCTGTCGAAGGTGTTCGACGGCAAGGAGCCCGTGAACGGCGCACCGGCGGCCTACGTGTGCCGGCGCGGTGTTTGTGCGGCTCCGGTCACGGACCCCGCGAAGCTCCTGGTGCGCAAGTGAGCCATCCGGACCTGCTCGACATCGTCACGGGGCGCCGACCGGTGCACGTGGTCCGGCGCGATGCGTTGCACATCGCGTATCTCGCGGAACGGCCCGTTCGCAAGGGCCACGTGATCGTCGCGACGAAAGCGCGCGTCGACGGCGTGTTCGACCTGTCGCAGAAAGCCCATGCCGCGTTGTGGGCGTTCGTGCGCGAGACGGCGATCGTGCTGCGCGAGCGTCTGCCCTGCGAGCGCGTGTGCGTCAGCGTGATCGGCTGGGTCGTCCGCCACGCGCACGTGCATCTCGTGCCGACCGATGCGGTTGGGCAGGTGCCGGGGCTGGAGGGGCCGCCGCTGCCACCCGCGGAGATGGCGGCGATCGCCGCGCGGCTGGGCTAGCCGCGAGGCTGCCGCCTCGACGCGAACGAATCCTCACCGTCGCAGGTGCGCAAGTAGTCGGAAAACGCCTGCACGAACCGGTCCATCTCGTCGGCGACCTGCGGCGGCAACTGCGCGCGCGTCGTCGCCCTCGCGAGGTGCTGCGCCAGTTCGCGGAACGCCGCCGTCGCGAGCAGGAAGGCCGGGAAGTCCTTCTCGGGCGGTGGACCTTCGGCCAGTTGGCGCAGGCGTTCGAGCCAGAACCGCTGCTCCCTGTGCATGCGGCTCTGGTTGCTGCGGCGCTGCGGCAGCGTCAACGCGCGGGGGTCGGTCGGGAAGTCGTCGGTGTCCAAGCGTGTCCTGGAGGAGAGCACTGTTGCTGATCGGTCGTTCGCACCGGATTCTTGAGCCCTGATGCGCAACCCCGCCGGACTCAGCACGCGCGACCTGCACGCCGACGACGACGTGACGCTGGCGCTCGCGAAGGCGGCCGGCGTGCACGGCATCTACGTGCTCAACGCGCTCGCGCGCGACGACGGCGTCGGTTTCCTGCTCGCGTTGCAGGGCGAGGACGTGGGCCTGTGCTGGTTCGGCTCGCGCGGCAACCTCGTGATCCTCGGCGCCGAGAGCCTGTCACCGGAGGGCGTCCAGGCGGTCGCCGATGCCGTGCAGATCTCGCAACATCCGTGGCGCATCGCGATGGGCCCGACCGCGATCGTGAACGCGCTGCGCGATCGCACCGCGGGCAAGCCGCTGCTGCTGCGCGACCAGGTCTACTACGTGGGAACCGCGAAGGATGCTGTGGCCACGCTCGTGGACGACAGCGTGCGCACGGCCGGGCGCGAGGACCGCGAACGCCTGCTGCAGGCGACGCTGGAGCTCAACTCGAGCGATCTGAACATCGACCAGGCGCGCGTCGATCGGCGGTGGCTGCGCGACACGATCGACGAACGCATCGCGGGCGGCTTGACGAGGGCGCTGGGGCCCGTCGGGGGCCTGCGAAGCAAACTCGACTTCGGCAGCGACGGTCCCGGCGGGCTCGTGCTCGAGGGGGTGTTCACGTTTCCTGAACATCGCGGCGCGGGACTCGCCTCGCGGCTCGTGGCCACGTGTCTGCATCGCGCCCCCGCAACCGTGTGTCTGCACGTCGGCATGCACAATGCGCCGGCGCGGGCCGCCTACGAACGCGCGGGCATGGCGCTCGCTGGTCGGTGCCGGCTCTTGCTGCTGGCCTGATCATTCGGCCCGGAACGCGAAGGCCAGCTCGGGACCCAGCAGCGGGTGTTCGCTGCGGCGGCGCAGGTAGATGGCCTGCATCTCGGTGCGCAGGGCCTGTTGCAGCCGTTCGGCTTCCTCGCGCTTGCCGGTGGCGCGCAGACCGCGCGCGAGCAGCGTCTTCGTCATCGGCGAGGCCGAGAGGCGCGCGGCGCGCGCGAGCTCGGTCTGCATGTCGGCCACTTCGCCGCGCACCTCGTGGGCGAACGCGGCGAGCAGCGCCGACCACACGCTGTCGCCGCCGTGACCGAGCCGCGCTTCGACGGCCGTGTTCCGCTCCCGGCGCGCGGCGACCTCGACGAGGCCGCCTGCGAACGCGCACGCGTCGGCGACGGCCGTCGTCGAGTGCTGGCTCTGGATCGTCTGCAGCAGCGCGGGCAGGTCGCTGCCGCCGCCGAGCCGGACCAGTACCGCGCACTGTTCGGCGAACTCACCGCCGCGGTTCTCGAGCGCGCTCGGGTGCTTCGCGAGCCAGTTCAGGTCGACCAGGATCAGCATGCGCGCCTTGTCGAGGTCGCCGCGCAGCAGCGCATGCGCCGCCTGCATGCGGTGGATGTCGTACGCGACCGGGCTCTCGGCCGCGCCGGGCTCGGCGAGCAGCGTCTTCAGCAGGGCCTCGAGCTCTTCGTGCTGGCCCGCTTCGTAGAGCGCGATCGCGCGCGGCACGGTGACCCACGTCGGCGGCAGCCTCGTGGCGGCGTGTTCGAACTCGCGCACGGCGGCCTTCGCATCGCCGGTGCCGAGACAGGCCCAACCGAGGTGATACGCGACCATCGCCTGATCCGGCTGGCTCGCGCGCAACGCCTGCAACAGCGGCAACGCCTTGGCGAAGTCGCCGAGGAAGTTGTGCGCGATGGCGCGCGTGAACTGCGGCTGCCAGTCGAACGGCCGCTCGCGATGTCCGGTCTCGCCGAGCACCAACAGCTCGCGGTCGTGACGGGCCGCTTCGAGCGGACGCAGCGACGAACGCGTGAGCAGCATCGTGCGCAGCAGGCGGTGCTGGACCGTCGGATGTTGCCGGCTCTCGTAGGCCAGAGCCTCGCGGCAGATGCGCTCGGCGTCGTCGAGGTTCGCGCGCATGAGCTCGACCGAGGCCAGACATTCGAGCACGTAAGGAGCAGCACCGTCGCGCGCGCGCGCGCCTCGCAGCGCCTCGTGCGCGCGCTTCACGGCACCCGTGCGCAGCAGCGCCATCGCTTCTTCGACGGCGACCACGACTTCGATGTCGGCCGACGTGCAGGCCGCGACGGGGATCGGGGCCGAGACCTCTTCGCCGAGTGCTCTTCGGACGGACCAGGCCAGGCGGTCGATCGCCGCGGGCAGCGGCATCGAAGCGAAGGAACCACCGGCCAGCGCGCGTTCGGTCCCGTCCTGCTTCAGGAACGCCGCGAGCGACTGGCTTTGCGGATCGATCGTCAGCTCGACGACCGCGCCGCCGTGGCCGGTCTCGTCGAGCCCGAACGCGACCGTCTGTCGCAGCGCCTCGCGCCACCAGATCGCTGCGGCCCGCCAGCGCAGTTCGTCCGGCACGGAGGCGGCCAAGACGGGGCGCAGCATGGTGCCCGCGGGCAGGCGTACGACGAGCGGGACCGCGGGGGGCTGCAGCTCGGTCGGAACGGCTGGCGTCCGGCAGGCGGCGAACACCAGCACGAAGCAGAGAGAGCGGCGCACCGCGGCAGCATGGCCGCGCCGCGGGCCCAGCACTACTGGAACTTGGCGCCCCCTGCGATCCAGGCCTTCAGCGCCTCGAGCTCGGCAGCAGTGGGCTGCGGCTTGCCCTCGGGCGGCATGTGGTCGTCGTGGTCGAGGGGCAAGAGACAGCGCTGCAGCATCGGGCTGTCCTCGGGTTTGCCGGGCACGAACACGGCGCCGTTCTCGCCGCCCGCCTGCAGGCCCTCGGGCGTCGTCATCAGGAGCTCGCCCTTCTTCTTGTCGGGGTTGTGGCACTTCGTGCAGCAACGCTCGAGGATCGGCGCGATCGTGCGTTGGAACTCGGTCAGCGCCGCCGTGCCGTCGGTGCCGGGTACGACAGTGGCACGATTAGCCGCCGCGTCCGCTGCCGCGCCGTTGTTCTTGGGCGCATGCATCGGTCCGAACAGGAAGTCGCGCCCGTGCGTCATCGAAGCACCGAGGTGGCCGGCCGGGACCATCACGCAGAGCGTCGCGACCATGGTGAAACGGAACCACCGGCGACCGCGCCGCACCGCGAGCACCGCGAGCACGACGCAGAGACCCGCGAACACCAACCCGAGCACCTTGTGCTGGTCCCGCGTCTCGTTCGGACCGGTGTCTTCACCCGCGAGCACGAGCCCCGAGGCGGCGGCCAGCACGCTGGTGATCGCGAGGAACCAGGACAGCGCGAGCACGGCGTCGCGCGGCACTTCGCGGCGCATCAGCGGAGCGCCGAACTCGAGCAACGCGATCGCGGGCAGGATGCCGAGCGGCAGGTGCAGCAGCAGCGGATGGGCGCGGCCGAACACGGCCAACCAGCCCGATGCGTCGGTCGACGCCAGCAGGAATTCACTGGGCATGCGGTTTCTCAGGCCAGCAAGTCGCGCACGACGCGACCGAAGACGTCGGTGAGCCGGAAGTCGCGGCCCTGGTGGCGATAGACGAGACGCTGGTGGTCGAAGCCGAGCAGATGCAGCATCGTGGCGTGAAGGTCGTGCACGGAGACGGGATTGCTCGTGATGTTGTAGCCGTGGTCGCAGGTCTCGCCGTAGGTGAAACCGGGCCGCACGCCGCCACCGGCCATCCACACGGTGAAACAGCGCGGATGGTGGTCGCGGCCGTAGTTGTCGTGGCTGAGACCGCCCTGGCTGTAGACCGTGCGGCCGAACTCGCCGCCCCAGAGCACGAGCGTGTCGTCGAGCAGGCCGCGGCGGCGCAGGTCGACCAGCAACGCGGCGATCGGCCGGTCGACGGCTTTGCACTGCGCGCGCAGCTCGCTGGGCAGGTTGCCGTGCTGGTCCCAACCGCGCATGTAGAGCTGCACGAAGCGCACGCCGCGTTCGACGAGACGGCGTGCGAGCAGACAGCTGCTCGCAAACGTGCCCGGCTTCTTCGCTTCTTCGCCGTAGAGGTTCCACGTGTGGTCGCCCTCGTGGCTGAAGTCGGTCAGCTCCGGCACCGACACCTGCATGCGGAACGCCATCTCCTGTTGCGCGATACGGGCCTCGATCTCGGGATCGAGGCTCGACGCGAGCTCGCGGCGGCCGAAGTCGTTGACGAGGTCGAGCATCGCGCGCCGGTCCTCGCGTTCCATGCCGTCCGGGTCGCGCAGGAACAGCACGGGATCGCCGCTGCTGCGCAGCTTGCAGCCCTGGTGCTGGCTCGGCAGGAAGCCGCTGCCCCAGAAGCGCGCCGCGAGCGCCTGCATGTTGCCGAACCCTTGAGTGATGAGCACGACGAACGTCGGCAGGTCGTTGTTGTCGCTGCCGAGCCCGTAGCTGGCCCACGCGCCGAAGCTCGGACGCCCTGGCTGCTGGCTGCCGGTCTGGAAGAACGTGATCGCCGGTTCGTGGTTGATCGCCTCGGTGTGCATCGAGCGCACGAAACACAGCTCGTGCGCGACGCTGCCGAGGTGCGGCATCAGCTCGCTGATGAAGGCGCCGTCGCCGCCGTTGTCCCAGCGTTTCCACGCGAAGATCGACGGCGCGATCGGGAACCGCTTCTGGCCCGATGTCATGCCCGTGAGGCGCTGGCCGCCGCGCACCGAGTCGGGCAGGTCCTTGTCATACCACTCCTGCAGCCGCGGCTTGTAGTCGAACAGATCGAGCTGGCTGGGCCCGCCCTCCATGTGCAGGTAGACGACGCGCCTCGCCTTCGGCAGGAAGTGGGTATCCAGGCGGTGCCGCTGCGAAGCCGTTGCGAGCGCCGTCGTGCCCAGCGCCGCCGAGAGACCTGTGGCCGAACGCGAGAAGAAGCGGCGGCGCGTGCACGTGAAGTCGGGATCGGTGTGAGCCATGGTCAATCGATGAAGAGAGACGCGTCGAGGTTCAAGAACGCGTTCGCGAGCACGAGAAGCGCGGCCACCTCGGTCGGTGCCAGGTCTGGCCCGAGCGGCGCCTGGCCCGTGCGCACCAGTGTCTTCGCGTGGTCGGGGTGCGCCGCATAACGCTCGCGCACGGCCTGCAGGCTGCGTGTGGCCACTGCGAGCCGTTCCTGGTCCATCACATGGCCCGTGCACCGGCGATACATGCTCTGCAGGCGGCTCTCGTCGGAAGCGTCGCGACCGTGCTCGCGCAGACAGCGTTCGGCGAGCACACGCGCTGCCTCGACGAACTGTTCGTCGTTCCAGAGCACGAGCGCCTGCAGCGGCGTGTTCGTCGACGAACGGCGGATCGTGCAGAACTCGCGCGTCGGCGCATCGAGCATCAGCAGGCTCGGTGGGGGACACGCGCGCTTCCAATACGTGTAGAGGCTGCGGCGCCAGAGGTCATCGCCCTTGCCTTGCACGTAGCGGCGCGTGTTCGACTGCACCATCGCGACCTCCTGCCAGAGGTCGGGAGGCTGGTAGGGCTTCACGCTCGGGCCGCCCGTGTGTTCGACGAGCAGGCCACAGACGTAGAGCGCCTGATCGCGGATCGCCTCGGCCGTGAGCCGGCGGCGCGGGAACCAGCCGAGCAACCGGTTGTCGCGGTCGTTCGGCGCCGGCGAGACGCGACTCTGCTGGCGGAACGTCGCGCTCGTGACGAGCAGCCGCAACATCGCGCGCGTGCTGTGGCCGCGTTCCCGGAACTCCGTCGCAAGCCAGTCGAGCAGCTCGGGGTTGCTCGGCCACTCGCCCTGCAGACCGAAGTCCTCGCTCGTGCGCACGATCCCCGTGCCGAACACGAACTCCCAGAGCCGGTTCACGGCCACGCGCAGGAACAACGGGTTCTCGGCGGACACGACCCACTGCGCGAGACCGAGCCGGTTCTGCGGCGCGTCGGCGGGCAACGCGCCGAACACCGCGGGCAATGCGCGGGCAATCGGCCGGGTCTTGTCCGGCTTGTCGTACTCGCCGCGCATCAGCACGAACGTGCTTCGCGGCTCGGTGGCTTCCTGCATCACCATCGAGCGCGGGATCGTCGCATCGAGCGCCTTGTTGGCCTCGGTCAAGCGCTGCACCTCGGCCTTGCGGACGCGGTGCACGGGCGACGTCGTCTCGCGGAACGCGAGTGCCGAGCGCTCGAGCAGCGTCTTGTCCTGCACGGCCGGCGGCAGCAGCAAGAGGCGCAGGTCGCCCGACAGCTCGCGTTCGCGCGCGACGTGCCGCAGCGCAAAACCGGCGTCGCCACCCGTGTTGACGACCTTGAGCACGAGCAGCGAGGGGCCGGCCGGCAGTTGCATCGTGGCTGTGTCCTGGTCGGCCTCCAGGCTCCGGTCGATTCGCCGCTCGGCCTGCTGCGCGCCGTTCAGGTAGAGCTGGAAGCCGTCGTCGCTGCCGAGCGACACGGACGCCTCGCGCGCACACGAGCTGTACAGACGCTGCGCGACGTAGCTCACGCTGCGGCCCGAAGGCAGGCTCGCGGTCGTCTTGCCGGCGAGCAGACCCGCGTCGAACTTCCAGGCCTGTTTGCCCCAGCGCTGCTTCTCGTCGACGGCCAGCACCGTCTCGGGTCCGAAGCTGGTCGCATAGAGACTCTCGGCATCATCACCTTCGAACGGCCCGACGAGGTGGAACCCGCTGGCGGCCAGCGGCAGCCGCGCGAGCATGGCCGGCGCGAGACTGCCGACGTGCACACGCACGCGTCCGAACGTGTGATGCGCATGCTGCGACGTGTAGCGCATGGTCACGCGCAGCTCGGTGCCGCCCTCGTTCCCGAACGGAGCATCGCTGAGCAAGAGACAGCGGCGTGGGCCAGGCGGCCGCCGGTGCGCATCGACGGCCCAGCCACGGTCGTCGTCGTCGATCACGTTCGTGGCGACGTAGTCGCCGTTGTCCTGTTCGACGTCGGCCATCGCCCACACGAACGGCACCGCTGCGAAGTCCGCGGAGCCGTCGAGCGGTCGCGCTTCGAGTTGCAGGTGCTGCAGCACGGCATTGCCGTTCGGTGCGCGGCCGACGCGGCCCTCGGGCAGGCTCTTGTCGGTCAGCGCCTCGAGGCAGAGCAACCGCTGGTCGCGGGCCTGCGTGTGCAGCACGAGCACGTGCACGTCGCGGGCCGGGTTGTTGCCGCTCGCGAGCACCGAGCCGTCGTGCTGCAGGGTCAGCGTCGCGTCGTGTTGCGAGGTCGCGCTGACGACGCGTGGCAACGACCACGACGCGGCGATGTCGGCTGCGACTTCGGCGCGGAACGCATCGAGTGCTTCGAGATCGGCCGGCGTGCGTTCGTCGAGCAGCTTCTTCGCCGCGGCAAGTTGCGCCCGCAGCTGCGCGCGCTGTGCCCTCTGCTCTGGCGAAGGCACGTCGGTGAACGGTTCGAGCGCGCGGTTGCTGTCCTGCGACTGCGAGTAGAGACCCGGTTCTTCGTTGTTGTTGAAGAACGAGAAGAGCCGGTAGTAGTCCTCCTGCCGGATCGGATCGTATTTGTGATCGTGGCAGCGCGCGCAGCCGAGCGTGAGGCCCAGGAACACGCTGCCGAGCGTCGCGGTGCGTTCGGCCGCGTACTCGATGCGGTATTCCTCGTCGATTGCGCCGCCTTCGTCGGTCGTCACGTGCTGCCGAAGGAAGCCGCTCGCGACGCGTTGGCTCTGCAAAGCACCGGGAATCAGATCGCCCGCGAGCTGTTCGGTTGCGAACTGGTCGAACGGCATGTCCGCGCGCAACGCTTCGAGCAGCCAGTCGCGCCACGGCCACGCCTGCCGACCGGCGTCCATGTGGATGCCGCTCGTGTCCGCGTAACGCGACGCGTCGAGCCACGGCTGTGCCAGGTGCTCGGCGTGGCGCGTCCGGTATGGTTCTTCTGCGAGCAGCGTGTCGACGAGATTCTCGTAGGCGTGTTCGTGCTTGTCGGCCAGGAACGCGTCGATCTCCTCGGGCAAAGGCGGCAGGCCCGTCAAGACCAGGAACACGCGGCGCACGAGCGTCTCGGGGTCGGCTTCGGGACTCGGCTGCCGGCCGGCGGCCGCGAGCTGCGCGTGCACGAAGTGGTCGATCGTGTTCCTGGCCAAGAACGGCGACGCGGGAACCGCGGGTCGCACGGGCGCCGTGAACGCCCAGTGCGACTCGTATGGCGCGCCGGCTTCGATCCAGCGCTCGATGGTCGCGACCTCCGCCGCGTTCAGCTCGGGCTTGCCGCTCTTGCGCGGCGGCATGCGTTCGCTCTCGTCTTCGTGGCGCACACGCTGAATGAGCAGACTCTTCTGCGCGTCGCCGGGCACGATCGCCGCGCCGTCTTTGC